>NZ_CAJPHA010000007.1:0-331209 GCF_905339895.1 Burkholderia sp. BCC1988 | reverse complement strand
GGACTTGCCCGAGCCCGAACGGCCGAGCAGCCCGACGATCTCGCCTTCGCGCAGCGACAGGTTCGCGTCGTCGAGCACGAGCAACTCGCCCTGCGACTTGTTGAAGCCGCGATTCACATGTTCGACGCGCAGGATTTCCTCGCCGAGGCGCGGCGGCTGAAGCGGCTGGGACGTCTGGACAGGGGCGTTGATTACGGTCTGGTTTTGCATCGCGCTTACTCTCAATCGAGACGGAGCCGGGATTCCGCATAGGCGTACATCGGACGCCACAGCAGACGGTTGAACAGGGTAACGAACAGGGACATCACGGCGATGCCCAGGATGATCTTCGGAAAATCGCCGGCGGCGGTCATCTGTGCGATGTACGAGCCGAGGCCATGCGCGACGACCCTGGTGTCGCCCCACTGCACGAACTCCGACACGATGCTCGCGTTCCACGCGCCGCCGGATGCGGTGATCGCACCGGTCACGTAGTACGGGAAGATGCCGGGCAGCATCGCCTGCCGCCACCACTGCCAGCCGCGAATGCGGAAGTTCTTCGTCGCTTCCTTGTAGTCGTTCGGATAGGACATCGCGCCGGCGATCACGTTGAACAGGATGTACCACTGCGTGCCGAGCACGATCAGCGGCGACAGCCAGATGTCCGCGTTCAGATGGAAGTGGACGATCACGATCACGAACACCGGGAACAGCAGGTTCGCCGGGAACGCGGCGAGGAACTGCGCGAGCGGCTGGATCTTCTCGGCCAGCGCGGGGCGCAGCCCGATCAGCACGCCGAGCGGCACCCAGACCACCGACGCGATCGCGATCAGCACCAGCACGCGCAGCAACGTGATCAGCCCGAGCACCAGCACATGGCCGACCTCGCCCATCGTCACGCCGGTCGCGACGAAGCTGACGACGCGCCACCCGACGTACACCGTCAGCAGGATCACGAACGCGCCCCACACGATATCGCCGACGCGCGACGAACCGCGCGCCGACGTGCCGCGCGAGCGCTTGCCCGTGAGCGCCGGCACGCGCAACGGAATCCGCGCGGCCTGCGACAGCAGCCAGCCGGCCGGCACGAGCAGCTGGTGAATCAGGTGCGTGCGGCGCAGCATGTCGAGCAGCCAGGACTGCGGCGCATCGCCCGACGCGGTGTTCTCCATCCGGAACTTGTCGGCCCACGCGACGAGCGGGCGGAACAGGAACTGGTCGTACGCGAGGATCACGACCGACATCGCGACGATCACCCAGCCCACCGCGCCGAGGTTCTTGTCGGCGATCGCCTGCGCGAGATACGCGCCGATGCCCGGCAGCGTGATCGTCTGGTTGCCGACGGTGATGGCCTCCGACGCGACGACGAAGAACCAGCCGCCCGACATCGACATCATCATGTTCCAGATCAGCCCCGGCATCGAGAACGGCACTTCGAGCTTCCAGAAGCGCTGCCACGGCGTCAGGTGAAAGCCGCGCGACACTTCGCTCAGGTCGCGCGGCACCGTGCGCAGCGACTGGTAGAAGCTGAACGTCATGTTCCACGCCTGGCTCGTGAAGATCGCGAAGATCGCCGCGAGCTCGGCGCCGAGCACGCGGCCCGGGAACAGTGCGAGGAAGAACGTGACCGTAAACGAGATATAGCCGAGCACCGGCACCGACTGCAGGATGTCGAGGATCGGGATCAGCACCATGCCGGCACGGCGGCTTTTCGCGGCGAGCGTGCCGTAGACGAGCGTAAACACCAGCGACGCGACCATCGCGGCGAGCATCCGCAGCGTGGTGCGCAACGCGTATTCGGGGAGGTTCGACGGGTCGAGCGAGATCTTCTGCGTCTGCAGCACGGCGATCGGCGCCATCGTCTGATGAAAGCCGACGATCGCCATTGCGAGTATGCCGATGATCAGCGGAAACGCGACCGCATCCCAGCGGTTGGGGAGCACGCGCCACGCGGACGCGTTGGCGGTGCGATTCGGATCGAAGAAACTGATATCCATCGGTAGCGTCTTGGTCGAATTGAAAATCGATGGGATCGGCCGCTGACGCGCGGCCGGATGCGCCGTTAGCCGGCGCGGCTCAGAACGGCTTGTTGCGGGCCCGGCACAGGACCGCCGAACGCGCGATCGACGCAGGCAAGACCAGCACCCGCGCGACGGCGGGCAGCATGATCGGCAGGACCGAACCCTCCTTGACCGGACCGGGATCCGCGCTCAGCTGAACGCCGACGTAGACGATGCCGCAGGCAACGATCGGCAAGAACGGCGCGAAGCCGACGGTGCGCGTGCGATGACCGCCCGCACCGCTGGTTTCCGTTGCCGCGAGATTCGGCATGAGGGGCTCCGGAGAAGTGATTCGGTGTCGCAGGCTATCGGGCGGACATGACGCAAACGTGACGTGTCACTTACAGGACATTGACAGGTCATCGGCCGGTGGTCCGTCATTGCGCCGCAAGCCGTGAGCAACCTCGCAACGCGCGGGAATAAATCCGCCGCCGCAGCGGTATGGCATACGAAGGCGCCGGCTTACTCCAGGACGATCCGGCCGTCCGGTTCCGTCACACGAATGCGAGGCTCACATGTCTTCATCGAATCCCACCCGCCCGTCGCGTCGCAAGGCCCTGCAATGCATGGCGTTCGGCGGCCTCGGCACGCTGTTTACGCTGTCGGGCGGCATCCTGACGCCGTTCGACCTCGCGCTCGCGCAAAGCGGCGCCGCACTCCCTGCGGACAAGGGCCGGCCGCTGTTCGTACAGATCAGCGACACGCACATCGGCTTCAACAAGGACGCGAATCCCGACGTCGCGGCCACGCTGCGGCAGACCATCGAGCTCGTCAACGCGATGCCCGCTACGCCCGCGCTCGCGATCCATACCGGCGACATCACGCATCTGTCCAAGGCAGCGGAGTTCGACCAGGCGTCGCAGCTGCTGTCCGCGCTGCGCGTGCCGGAGCTGCATACGGTTCCCGGCGAACACGACGTGACCGACGGCTCGGGCGCCGAATATTTCAGCCGCTTCGGCAAGGCGTCGGACAACCGCGGCTACTACAGCTTCGATCACGCGGGCGTGCACTTCGTCGCGCTCGTCAACGTGATGCACTTCAAGCCGAACGGGCTCGGCAGCTTCGGCGACGAGCAGCTCGCGTGGCTCGCGCAGGATCTGAAGGGGCAATCGTCGAGCACGCCGATCGTCGTGTTCTCGCACATGCCGATGTGGACCATCTACGAGCCGTGGGGCTGGGGCACCGGCGACGCACCGCAGACGATGGCGCTGCTGCGCCGCTTCGGCTCGGTCACCGTGCTGAACGGGCACATTCACCAGATCGTGTCGAAGGTCGAAGGCAACGTGACGTTCCACACCGCGCGCTCCACCGCGTTCCCGCAGCCGACCGCCGGCAACGGCCCCGGCCCGGTGCCGCTCACCGTGCCGCGCGACCGGCTGCCCGCGATGCTCGGCGTGACGACCGTCGACTTCGCCGGCCATCCCGTGGCGGCGTCGCTGCGCGACACGACGCTGGCCTGATCCCTCGCCTGATCCCTCGCCCGATTCCGCTACGCAAGGAGACCGACATGACCTTCCTCAAGCCCTCGACGCTGCTGGCGGCGCTGACCCTGTGCGCGGCCGCCGCCGGCACGCCGCTCGCCGCATTCGCGCAACCCCCGGCCGGCCCGCTCGTGACGATCCACAACTTCATGTTTTCGCCGATGTCGACCACGATCAAGGCCGGCACGACGGTCACGTGGAAGAACCTCGACGCGGAACCGCATACCGTCGTCAACGACGCGGGCATCTTCCATTCGAATGCACTCGACCAGGACGAGAGCTACTCGTTCCGCTTCGACAAGCCGGGGGTCTACAAGGTGTTCTGCGGGATTCATCCGTACATGAAGGAGACCATCACCGTGGAATGACGCGGCGCAGCGCGCCGCACCATGCGCGCGAAGATCCGGCACCGCGGAGCGACGCCCGCCGATCGCCTACACTGGTTCCAACCGGCCGGCCCCCGCCGGCCGTCACCGACCACGAGGCACGCGATGACGGCAAGTCAACCCGCACACCCGAAGCTACCCGGACAGGTCGTGCTCGTGCTCCAGGGCGGCGGCGCACTGGGCGCATACCAGCTCGGCGTATTCGAGGCGATGGACGCGGCGGGCATCCAGCCCGACTGGGTGATCGGCACGTCGATCGGCGCGATCAACGCGGCGCTGATCGCCGGCAACGCGCCCGCGCACCGCGCGCAGCGAATGGCCGAATTCTGGCGCCACGTCACCGAACGGCCCGCCGTGACCGTGCCGGGCTTCCCGACGACCTGGGACAAGATAGGCTCGGAACTCGCGGTGATCGGCGCGGGCCTCACGGGATTCTTCCGGCCGAATCCCGCCGCGTGGCTCGGGCCGCTCGCGCGGGTCGGCGTCGAGCACGCGTCGTATTACGTGGTCGAGCCGCTGCGCGACACGCTCGCGTCGCTGATCGACCTCGACCTGCTGAATGCGTGCCGGCCGCGACTGACCGTCGGCGCGGTCAACGCGTGCACCGGCACGATGCGCTATTTCGATTCGCGCGACCGGCCGCTCGACCTCGACCACGTGATGGGCTCGGGCGCGCTGCCGCCCGCGTTCCCGGCCGTGCGGATCGACGGCGCACCCTACTGGGACGGCGGCATCTACTCGAATACGCCGGTCGAGGTCGTGCTCGACGATGCGCCGCGCCGCAGCTCGATCATCTTCTCGGTGCAGATGTGGAATCCGGTCGGGCCCGAGCCGCAAAGCATCTGGCAGGTGTCTGAGCGGCAGAAGGACATCCAGTACGCGAGCCGCACGGACGGCAACATCGCGCGGCAACAGCAGATTCACCGGCTGCGCCACGTGATCAAGGAACTGGTGATGCGGCTGCCGGAGGCGGAGCGCACGTCGGCCGACGTGCAGGCGCTCGCCGCGTGGGGATGCCAGACGACGATGCACGTGATCAAGCTCGCGGCGCCGCGGCTCGACGGCGACGATCAGTGGAAGGACATCGATTTCACGCCGGACGGCATCGCGGCGCGCCGGCAGGCCGGGTTCGACGCGACGATGCAGGCGATCGCCGCGCGGCCGTGGGATCAGCCGATGGACCCGACGGAAGGGCTCAGCGTCTGGAGCCCGGAAGAGAACCGGATCGGCGAACGGCACAACTGAGGCAGCCGGCGCAACGTCCGCGCGCGCACCGCCTGCCCGGCAGCGGCTTAAAGCGCGCGGACGATGCCGCCGTCGACGCGAATGTTCTGCCCGGTGATGTAGCCGGCGCCTTCCGACAGCAGGAACGTCACGGTCTGCGCGATCTCCTGTGTCTTGCCGAAACGGCCGGCCGGAATGCGGGCCACGATCTCGGGCGTCTCCGGCCAGCTGTCGATGAAGCCGGGCAGCACCGAATTGATGCGGATGTTGTCCTTCGCGTACCGGTCGGCGTACAGGCGCGTGAACGCACTGAGCGCCGCGCGCAGCGCGGACGACACCGGCATCGCCTGCTCGGGCGCGTCGGCCGCGAAGCTCGAAATGTTGACCACCGCGCCGCCGCCCTGCTTCAGGAAGACCGGTGTCACGCGGCGCAGCACGCGCGCGACGTTGAGCACGATCAGGTCGAGCCCTTCGTGCCATTTGTCGTCGTCGATCGAGAGCAGGTCGCCCTTCGGCGGATGCCCGGTATTGTTGACGACCGCATCGATACGGCCGTACTTCGCGAGCGTCTCGTTCACGAAGCGCGCGATGTCGGCGTCTTCGGTGACCGACCCCGCCACGCCGAACCCGCCGAGTTCCTTCGCCAGTTCGACCGCGCTGCCGGACGGCGACATCAGCGCGACGCGATAACCGTTGCTCGCGAGATCCCGCGCAATCGCGGCGCCCATGCCCTTGCCCGCCGCCGTCACCAAAGCCACTTTCTCTACAGTCATGCTGTTCTCCTGAATGGGTCGGCGCAGCGCCGCGATCATCGTCCATGGCAGCACTGTAGGGCTCTATAATCGGCTTGTCGAACCATGATTTCTCCACCCACCCTGTAGAATTTCTACTGCATGAAGGCGCTATCGCGTACCCGCCGGTTCCCGCCGCTCAATGCGCTTCGCGCGTTCGAGGCCGCCGCGCGACACCTCAATTTCCGGCTGGCCGCCGACGAACTCGGCGTGACCCAGGGCGCGGTGGCGCAACAGGTCAGGCATCTGGAGGACGTCGTGGAGGTTCAGCTGTTCCGGCGGCTGCCCAGGGGGCTGGCGCTGACGCGCGAAGGGCTCGAGTATTTTTCGTCGGTCCAGCGTGCGCTGCAGATCATCTCCGACGCCACGGACGCGCTCGGGCAGCGCCCGACGGTTCTGGCGGTCAGCACGACGCCGTCGTTCGCGTCGAAGTGGCTGATTCCGCGCCTGTCGGACTTCGGCCGGCTGCATCCCGACATCGAGGTGCGCGTGATCGCCGACGAAAGGCTGGCGTCGTTCCGGGCCGACGGCGTCGACATCGCGATTCGACTGAGCAAGCCGCCGTTCCCGGCCGGCCTGGTCGCCGAGTTGCTGTTTCCGCTCGACATCTTTGCCGTCGCCAGCCCGAAACTGCTCGACAGCGGCTCGCCGATCCGGACGCCCGCGGACCTCGCCAAGCACGTGCTGTTGCACGACGCGCACGATCTGTGGCCCGAGTTCATCGACAAGCTCGGCGGCAAAGGCCGGGCCGATCCGACGAAAGGGCCGCGGTTCAGCCAGTCGCTGCTCGCAATCGACGCCGCGGTCGCCGGCCAGGGCATCGCGCTGACGAGCGAGCCGCTGGTCGAACGCGATATCGCGGAAGGCCGGCTGCGGCGCGTGTTCGACTTTTCGTTTCCGATGTCGCTCGGGTTTTACGTCGTCTTTCCGCAGGCCAGTGCGCACTCGGAAGCGCTCGATGCGATGCGGCGGTGGCTGTTCGCGCAGTACGGGAACGGGTGACGCGCTGAAGTCCGACCGACCAACAACCCCACTTCCATGAGTGCCTTCGCGCATATCGTTATTTTCCGATATATGATTCGCCCATCGACGATACCCGTTTGCCCAGAACACCACGCCCTTCCATGCCGACCGAACTCGACATCGACGCGATCCTGAAAGCGCTCTCGAACCCCGTGCGCCGGGAAATCCTCGTCTGGCTGAAAACGCCGGGCGCGCATTTCCCGGAGCAGACGCTGCCGTACGACCACGGCGTCTGCGCCGGGCAGATCGACGCGCGCTGCGGGCTGTCGCAGTCGACGGTTTCCGCGCACCTCGCGACGCTGCAGCGCGCGGGGCTCGTGACGTCGACGCGGATCGGCCAATGGGCGTTCTTCCAGCGCAACGAGGCCGTCATCGACGCATTTCTCGACGCCCTGCGTCGCGAACTCTGACCCAGGCCATGCGGGCCACCCGCCGCGCACGACGCGACGGCCATCCCGTCTTTCGTGAAAAGGTTATCTCCATGCCCACCCTGTTCGACCCCGTTACCCTCGGCGACCTGACCCTGCCGAACCGCGTCGTGATGGCGCCGCTCACCCGTGCCCGCGCAAGCGAAGCCCGCGTGCCGAACGACCTGATGGCCCGTTATTACGCCGAGCGCGCATCGGCCGGCCTGATCATCAGCGAAGCGACTTCGGTCACGCCGCAGGGCGTCGGCTACGCGGACACGCCGGGCATCTGGTCCGACGAGCAGGTGGAAGGCTGGAAGCGCGTAACGCAGGCCGTGCACGCGGCGGGCGGCCGCATCGTGCTGCAGCTCTGGCACGTCGGCCGGATTTCCGATCCGGTGTTCCTGGACGGCGACCTGCCGGTCGCGCCGAGCGCGATCGCCGCGGGCGGTCACGTGAGCCTCGTGCGGCCGCCGCGTCCGTACGTGACGCCGCGCGCGCTCGACATCGATGAAATTCCGGGTATCGTCGCCGCGTATCGCAAGGGCGCGGAAAACGCGAAGAAGGCGGGCTTCGACGGCGTCGAGATCCACGGCGCGAACGGCTACTTGCTCGACCAGTTCCTGCAGGACAGCACCAACCTGCGCACCGACGCGTACGGCGGCCCGATCGAGAACCGCGCGCGCCTGCTGCTCGAAGCGGTCGACGCGGCGATCGACGTGTGGGGCGCGGGCCGTGTCGGCGTGCACCTCGCACCGCGCGGCGACGCGCACACGATGGGCGATTCCGATCCGGCCGCGACGTTCGGCTACGTCGCACGCGAACTCGGCCGCCGCAAGATCGCGTTCATCTTCACGCGTGAATCGTATTCGGGCGACCAGCTGAGCCCGCGTCTGAAGGAAGCGTTCGGCGGCCCGCTGATCGCGAACGAGCAGTTCACGCTCGAATCGGCGCAGGACACGCTCGCGAGCGGCCACGCCGACGCGATCGCGTGGGGCAAGCTGTTCATCGCGAATCCGGACCTGCCGCGTCGACTCGAACTCGGCGCACCGCTGAACAAGCCGGTGCCGGAGACGTTCTACGCCGAAGGCGAGACGGGTTACACCGACTACCCGGCGCTCAGCGACGCGGCCTGACGGCCGGCGGCACGTTCATGCGCGCACGTCCGCGCGCATGAACACGCGCTGCGTCTCGTCGAGCCCGCGTGCGACGTGATGCGCGCGGATCGCATGCAGCGTGTCGTCGAGCGATGCGTCGTCGATGACGTCGAAGCCCAGGCGCGCGTAGTACGGCGCATTCCACGGCGCGTCGCGAAACGTCGACAGCACGACCTGCGCGATGCCGTCTCGCGCGGCGCGCGTCATGATCCGTTCGATCAGGCGCGCGCCGATCCGCTGCCCCGCATGCGACGGCGCGACGTCCAGCTCCTCCAGATAAAGCCGCTGCGCATCGAGCAGCCGGTAGAACGCGAAACCCACGCAGGCCCCCGCTTCGTCCGTCGCCACATACGCGCGACCGTCGTCGATGCGTGCGAGCACGTCGGCCGCATCGGTCGGCTCGCCTTCGGCGATGTCGGACATGCCGATGTCGCGAAAGCGCTGGGCGGCGGCCACTTCCACGGCGGCCATCGCGGCCGCGTCTTCCCGCGTGGCGGGACGAATCCGGATCGATACTGTCATCACGACGAGGTAGGCAGGCAGGAACGGCCGTCACTATAATCGAAACTTCATACCTTTCGAACGCCTTGCCCACGAGGTTCGCCATGACGCTGTCCGCGCTCGCCGTGTTCGCCATCGCCCTGCTCGTCACCGCCGGCACGCCCGGCCCGAGCGTCGCCGCGCTCGTCGCGCGCGTGCTGACGAACGGCGTGCGAGACGTGCTGCCGTTCCTCGCCGCGATGTGGATCGGCGAGGCGCTGTGGCTCACGCTGGCGGTGGCCGGGCTGTCGGCGTTCGCACGCACGTTCGAGACGGGCCTGCTCGTGCTGAAGCTGCTCGGCGTCGCGTACCTGCTGTTTCTCGCGTGGAAGATGTGGACCGCGCCGACCGACACGCAGGCCGGCGACCTGCCGCGCGGGCAGTCGCCGTGGCGCATGTTCGTCGCGGGCACGCTGGTCACGCTCGGCAATCCGAAGATCATGCTGTTCTATCTCGCGCTGCTGCCGACGATCGTCGATCTGACGCACGTCGGTGTGCTCGCGTGGGCCGAGCTCGTCGGCACGATGCTCGCGATCCTGATCCTCGCCGACTGCTTCTGGTCGCTGCTCGCGGTGCGTGCGCGCGCATTTCTGACGTCGGCACGCGCGAAGCGGGTCGCGAACCGCACGAGCGCGACCGCGATGGCGGGTGCGGCGGTGGCGATTGCGACGCGGTAGTCCGTCGATCGCACACCCTACCGCTCTCTGCAGACCTGCGATGCCGCAACTCGAGAAAATTCCCGCGGCACTTGCCGCACCGTCGATTTCTCGTCGCGAGATCGTGCTTCCGCTCGACGCCGCGCTCGAATGCATTGACTATTGCGAGCGTCATCGCATTCCGATCTATGGTTGGGAAGGTTGGGTCCTGACTGCCGACGGACGTGTCGGACATGGCAGCGCTCCGCAGGGCACCGTGAGTCTTGATGATTGGCCGCTGGCGGAGGCCGCCGCGTTCTGCCGCAGCACGATGGTGTCCGAATCGAAGGTGTGGCACAACGAATACCCCGGGACAACCGACCAGCTGCATTTCTGCATCACGATCGGCGACACGTACTGATTGCCCCACCCGCGCGATCGGTCCTCGATATCGACGGCGTCTCGAATGCCACGCATTTCACCTTTCTCAGGCAGTGCCCCGATCAGCTAGTTCGCAATCGTCAATGCGAATGCGCTAACAACCCACCGACCTGCGCCTGCCACCCGCCACAGGCACATCCTCATTACACTCAACCAACGCCCGCACCAACGCCCAGTCATCGTCGTCGCAGAAGTCGAGCAGCATCGCGCCACACGGCCCGCGCGCTTCTCGCAACCGCGCCGCGAGCCGCGCCTGAATCCCGACCACCCTGCCGTCGCCGCGCGCGACCACCGACGGATTCGCGCCCATCCCCGTGCCGCTGCAGAAATTGATCGCCCAGCGCCCGCTCTCCGGCGACGGCATGCGGCTCAGCAGCGCATCGATCACACGCCACTTGTAATGGATCGACCCGGCGACAGGCACACGGTATTCATCCTGGATCACGAACGCCGCATCCGGATGATCGACCGTAAACGTCGCATTGTCGGGCCACGCGGTCAGGTCGATGCCCAGCGGCCGGCTGCTGCGGAACCGCCGCAACAGCACCATCGCGCCGCGCACGTCGCCGAGCGCCGGCAGCGCGCCGCCCGCATGCCAGCGCAGCCGCGGATGCCGCGCGCAATGCGCATCGAACGTCGCGTCGAAACTGCGCGTGCACGCATGCGCGGGCCATTCGTCCTTCACCGACATCACGATGCATTCGCGCGGATGCGCATCGAGAAAGCGCGTGCAGTCCGCGAGCACGTCGTCGAACGACAGGCCGAGCGCGATGCCGCCGTGATGGATGTCGAACGTATCGCCCCGGTGCCGGCAGCGAATGTCGAGCAGCCGCACGCCATGCGCGAGCTGCGCATCGAGCGGCGCGCGCTGCGTGCGCACGAGCGGATCGTCGACCGTATACGCACAGGTGTCATGGCTGCCCGGTAGGGTCAGCGTATGCAGCGGCCGCGCGTCGTCGAGCGCCGACATCCAGTCGGCCAGCGGCGTGGAGGCTTCGTGTCGCGAAGGGATCATGAATCGATGACTGACAAGGAAAGAAAGACATGGGTGACCGCGTCGGATGTCGCCGTGCGGGCCGGCGTGTCGCGCTCCGCGGTGTCGCGCGCGTTCTCGCCGACGGCGAGCATCGCGCCTGAGACGCGCGAACGCGTGATGGCGGCCGCGCGTGCGCTCGGCTACCAGGTCAACCTGATCGCGCGCGACATGATCACGCAGCGCAGCAGCATGATCGGCGTCGTGACGGCCGGGTTCGAGAATCCGTTCCGCGCGCGGCTGCTGTCGGACCTGATGGCCGCGCTCGGGCAGCGCGCGTTCACGCCGCTCGTGACCAATGCGGACGATCCGCATCAAGTCCGGCAATCGCTCGAACGGCTGCTCAGCTACCGGATCGCGGGCCTGGTGATGACGTCCGCTTCGCCGCCGCTGTCGGTCGCGCAGCAGTATCTCGACCACCGGATTCCCGTCGTGATGATCAACCGCGAAGCGAACCTGCCGGGCGCGGACGTCGTCGTCAGCGACAACGCGGCGGGCGCCGTCCATGCGGCGCAACGGCTCGTGCGGACCGGCGCGCGCCGGCTCGCGTTCGTCGGGCCGCGCACCGCGAGCTACAGCGCACGCGCGCGCGCGGATGCGTTCGCGCAGGCGCTGCAACGGGGCGACGCGTACGATGCGGCGCTCGTCCGCGTGATCGATACGGACTCCGACACGCATGCATGCGGCCTCGACGCCGCACAGAAACTGTTCGCGACGGGCGAGCGGCCGGACGGTGTGTTCTGCTCGTCCGACCTGCTCGCGCTCGGCATGATCGACGCCGCGCGCGACGCCTTCGGCTTGCGCGTGCCCGACGACCTGCGCGTGATCGGCTTCGACGACATCCCCGCCGCCGCATACGACGCCTACCGGCTCTCGACGCTGCGCCAGGACACGCAAGGCCTCGCGCACGCGGCCGTCGACCTGCTCGCCGACCGGATCCAGACGTTCGACGGCGCCTCGCGCACGCGGGTCGTGCCGGTTACGCACGTGGTGCGGCATAGCTGCACGTAACGCGTCGCGTCACTTCAGCCCGCCGGCGAAGCCGCGCAGCAGGTAGCGCTGCACGTAGCCGGCCACCGCAAGGGTCGGTAGCGACGCCAGCAGCCCCGCGCTCATCAGGTCGCCCCAGTCGATGCCGTTCTCCGTCACGTAGCCGGCAATCGCGAGCGGCAGCGTGAAGCGGCTCGGCGTCGACACGAACAGCAGCGCGATCAGGAACTCGTTCCATGCGGCGATGAACACGAAGATCGCGGTCGCGATCAGCCCCGGCGCGCACAGCGGCAACACGATCTGCACGAGCCGCCGCGCGAGCCCCGCGCCGTCGATGCACGCGGCCTCCTCGTATTCGACGGGCACGTCGCGCACGAACGCGAGCAGCATCCAGATCGCCATCGGCAGCGCGTAGATCTGGTAAGCAAGCATCAGCCCGAGCGTCGAATCGAGCAGATGCAGCCGCTTCGCGAGCGCGAACAGCGGCACCGCGATCGTGATCGGCGGCATCAGCTTCAACGCCAGCACGAGCATCAGGAACAGCACATCCAGCCGCGCCGGAAACCGCAGCCGCACGAGCGCGTATGCGGCCGGAAACGCGAGCGTCAGCGCGAGCAGCGTCGTGCCGAACCCGACCAGCAGCGAATTGGCGAGCGGCGCGCCGATACCGTTCGACCACACCGACGCGAAATGCTCGAACGTCGGTGCAGCCGGCCAGATCCGCAGCGGATGATCGAGGCGCTCGAGCGTCGGCATGAACGCCGCGCCGGCCATCCACAGGCACGGCAGCAACAACAGCGCGAGCGCAATGATGCGCAGCGCCCACGGCGCGGCATGCGCGAACGCGGCACCCTTTCGCGCGTGCGCGAGGTACGCGGATCGCGCCGTCATGCGCGCCGCTTGCGAACCGTCTGCCATACGTACCCCGAAACGAGCAGCGCGGACGCCGCGAGCATCAGCACCGACGCGGCGCTCGCCGGCCCGACGTTGAAGAAGCGGAAGCCCGTGTCGTAGATGTAGGTCGACAGCGTCTGCGTCGCGTTGCCGGGGCCGCCGCCCGTCAGCGCGTAGACCTTGTCGAACAGCTTGAACGTGTCGATCGAGCGCAGCAGCAGCGCGAGGCCGATCTGCGGCGCCGCGAGCGGCAGCGTGATGTCGCGCAGGCACTGCCATTCGCTCGCGCCGTCGGTGCGCGCGGCTTCGTACAGTTCCTGCGGGATCGATTGCAGCCCGGCCAGCACGATCAGGAACGCCATCGGCGTCCACTGCCATACGTCGACGAGCGCGAGCGACCACAACGCAAGATGCGGATCGGACAGCCAGCGCACGCCTTCGACGCCGAACGCGGCGAGCAGCGCGTTCAGGAAGCCGTCGAAGTTGAGCCAGTTGCGCCAGATCGCCGAGCACACGAGCGTCGAGAGCATCATCGGCAGGATCGCGAGCGGCAGCGCAATGCGCCGCCCCGGAAACGCGCGCACGAACAGCAGCGCGAGACCGAAGCCGAGCGCGACCTCGACGAGCGACGCCGCGATCGTGAAGCGCAGCGTGTTGCCGAAACCGGCCGCGAACGCGTCGTCGCCGAGCACCGCGCGATAATTCGCGAGCCCGATGAACGCGCGCCGGCCGGCCGCATAGTCGACCTGGCAGAACGAGTCGATCAGCACCTGCGCGACCGGGTACAGCGCGAGCGCGGCCAGCACCAGCAGCGCGGGCCCGAGCAGCGCGACGAACGGCAGGCCGCGGCCGAGGGCTTTCATGCGCGGTTTCCGGACGATGCGTGGCGGCGTGCCGTCATTTGCCGGCCGCGGCCATCGCCTGCGCGATCTTCTGCTGCGCCTGGCGCAGCGCGGCGTCGGGAGCGGCCTGCCCGGTCAGCGCGAGCTGCAGCTGGTCGCCGAGAATGCTCTCGACCTGCTGCCAGTCCTTCACGCGCGGCCGCGCACGGCCGGCCTCGAGCGCCTTCAGCTGATCGGGGTACCAGCGGTACTGGCGCACCAGCGCCGGATCGGCGAACACGCTGCGGCGCGTCGGCGGAATGCCGATCCCGGCGAGACGCGTTTGCGTGTCGCGCGAGCTCAGGTAGGCCAGGAAATCCTGCGCGAGCTTCGCGTGCGGCGCATCCTTCGGAATGCCCATCTGCCAGATGCCGAGCATCGGCGCCGGGCCGGCCGTCTGCCCGGGCGGCGGCTGCAGCGCGATCTGCCCGACCACGCGCGACTGCTTCGGATCGTCGAGCGCCGGGATCCACGCCGGCCACACCTCGATCGACTGCGCGGCCGTGCCGCGCTGCAGTGCGTCGCGCACCTCGGCGGCGCCGTATACGTCGACGTCCTTCGGCGCGGCGGTCTTCAGCGCAAGGAAAGTCTTGAGCGCGGCCTGCGACTCGCGCGAATCGATCGTCACGTTGCCGGCACGGTCGAACACGTCGCCGCCGTAGGCCCACAGGATCGGCAGGAAGCCCGTCACGACCGGGTTGCCCTTGGTGCCGCGGAACACGACGCCCGACACGCTCTTGTCCGCGCCGCCGATAGTCTGCGCGATCTTCAGCACGTCGTCCCAGTTGCGCGGCGGCTGCAGCTGGTACTTCGCGAGCAGATCCTTCCGGTACGCGAACATCTCGACGTTGCCGACGATCGGCAGCGCGTACAGCGCGCCCGCCGCGTTGCGGCCGAGCGCGACCGCCGACGGCACGAGATCGGCGTCGGCGAGCGCTGCGGGCAGCGGCTTCAGCCAGCCGTTGCCGATGAATTCGGGTGCCCACGTATCGTCCATCATCACGAGGTCGTACGTGCCGGTGCCTTCGCGCATCGACAGCTTCAGCTTCTGGTACAGGTTCGCGTTCGGCAGCTTGAGCAACTCGATGTCGGTGCCCGGATGCAGCTTGGTGAAGCCGGCGACGGCGTCGGCCAGCCCCTTGCCGTAGATGTCGTCGCGGCCCGCGATGACGAGGTCCGCCGCGAAGGCGTGCGAGGCGGCAACGGACAGCGCAACGGCGGCGGACAGCGCGCGCAGGCGGCTCAGCAGGGTCATGTGGTCTCTCTCGATCGGCGTGGTGGCGAGCCGCCGGGCGTTGCACACGTGTGCAACGCGGGCGACGCTTCGGGCGGCCTGAAGCGAACGCCATTGTTCACGTCGATCGTTAAGAATTTGTGGCACGCGGCGAAAGCGGCCGACGGTGCGGCCGCCCGCCCCGCCCGCCGCCCGTGCCGTCGTGTGCGTGCCGTCAGAAGTTCACGCGAATCCCGGCCATCACCGCGAGCTGCCGGCTCGAATTGCTGTTCGCGAGCACCGGAATCTGCGCATAGTTCATCGCATTGCCGTTCGCGTCGGTGCCGAGCCCCGTGCCGCTCGCGATCTGGCCGATCGCGACCGCATACAGCGCGGTGCGCTTCGACAGGCTGTAGTTCGTGCCGACGTTGACCTGGTGAAAGCGCGTCGTGCCGCGGCCGTCCGTGTGCGCGGCGTTGAAGATGTACGCGACGCCGCCTTGCAGCGCGGGCGTGAACATGTACGTGACGTTCAATTCGCCGATGTCGAACGTGAACGCCTGCGTGCGCGGCTGCGCGCCGGTCGAGAAATAGCGGCTGTCGCCGAGGCGCGTGTGCGTGTAGGTCAGCGCGACCGTCGCCGCGCCGAGCGTCACCGAGCCGCCCGCGCCGAACGCGCGCATTGAGCCGGCGTCCTGCAGCAGGCAGTACATCGCGCCCGGGTTGCTGCACGCGAAGTCGCCGATATAGCCGCTCGCGCCGCCGAGCGCCGCGTCGAGCGGCTGGTGCAGGTCGAGATAGCCGACCGAGAACGCGACCGGCGCACGCGTGTAGGTCGCGGCGACCGCATAGCCGCGCTTCGCGGAAAAGTCGCCGGCCTGGCCGCCGAAGCTGAACGTGCCGCCGAACGTCAGGCCGTTGAAATCCGCGCTGGTGAACTTCACCGCGTTGTTGAAGTTGAACGCGGCGTTCAGGTTGTCGACGTCGCCGAGGTGCGAGCCGTACGGCGTCGCCCAGTTGTTGCTCGATACATACGCGCCGAGCATGTCCGTGTACGAGTCGTATTGCCGGCCGAGGCCGAGCGTGCCGATCGCCTCCTGGCGCAGCCCGACCCACGCCTGCCGGCTGAACGCGGTGCCGCCCTGCAGCGCCTGCCCGTTCGCGGACAGGAACTGCTGCTCGAGCGAAAACACCGCGTCGAGCCCGCCGCCGAGCGGCTCGGCACCCTGAAATCCGAAGCGGGACGGCACGAGGTTGCCGCCGCCCATCTGCCATGCATGGCCGCCGCCCGTGCTGCCGTCGGCGCGCGTGAACTGCTGGTTCGTCGAATAGATGACGCCGGTGTCCACGGTGCCGTACAGCGTCACGGTGCCGGAGGTCTGCGCGTGCGCGTGCATGCAACCCAGCGTGGCCGCGGCCGCGGCCAGTCTTCGTCCGATCTTCATGTCCCGTCCCTCTGTTGTCATCGATTCGCAGTGCGAACCGACGGTGTTGTCGATTTCGGTGACAGGACTCTATCCAGCGAAAATTCGGGACCCCTATCCCAAATCAGCAAATGGTGAAGCGAACGGAACGGGCGACACGCGGCGGCGCCCGGCGGCGCCGTCGCGATGCGAAGACGTCATTCGGGGCGCAAGGTTTGCGACGGCAGCTCGCCGAACAGGTCGCGATACTCGCGCGCGAAATAGCCGAGATGAGTGAAGCCCCAGCTTGCTGCGGCCTCGCCGACGCCGAGCTGATGCGCGGACGTCGTGCGCAGCAGGCGCCGCACCGCGTTCAGCCGGATCGTGCGCAGATAGCCGACGGGCGTGACGTCGGCGACGCGCTGGAAGCTCGTCTGCAGCGTGCGGCGGCTGCAGCGCAGCGCGCGGCACAGCTCGAGCACGGTGACGGGTTCCTCGGGCCGGTCGCGCAGGTGTTTCTCGCAGCGGCTGACGATATCGCTGTAGGTGGCGTGCGTGATGTCGCGGCGCTCGACGCCGATGCCCTGCTCGAGCGCATCGAGGAACATGCCGAGCATCGTGTCGCGGAACATCTTGCGGGTGGCCGCGTATTCGAGGCAGCCCGGGTTGCGCTGCGCGTCGTCGATCAGCGACGACAGCCGCGCGCCGAGCGCGACGCCTTGCGCGTCCGACAGCCGCGTGACGTGCCGCAGCTTGCGCGCGCCGGCTGCGCCGAATTCGGCCTCGCAGAGCTCGTCGACCATGTCCGACGCCGCGCTGATCCCGACCAGCCCCATCCCTTCCGGCGTATGGAATTCGAAATCCTCGCCGGCGCGCAGCGCGAGCAGCGCATAGCCGTCGACCGGCTGGCTCTGGAACGTGCCGGCGAGCGGCACCGACAGCGGCACCGCGAGCGACGTGCGCCCGGCCGGTGCGAGGCCGGTTTGCGCGACACGCCGGTTGGTCGTCTCGCGGAAGAAATGGAAGTCGTCGTACAGCACCTGCGTGACGGTGCCCCTGAAGCGGCCCGGCGTCATCTGGCGGTAGACCTGATGCCAACCCGCGATCGCGAGCCCGTGGTCATGCACGTCTTCGTGTGAGCGTGACTGGAACAGCATCGGCATCTCCGGTAAAACCCTGATTCCACGCTGCGGCCGCACGGCACGCAGCGCCACAGCTTACCCCCGCAAAATTCCGCGCAGTGCAGTTTCGAATGCAAGACAGGCCGCCGACAGCGCGGCGGCCTGCTCACCGGTCACGCGCACGTAGCGGCGAAACGACGGCATCCGGTTCACGACCTCGCTGCCGCCGAACGGCACGACGGCGAGCGTCCAGCGGCCGTCGCGCGCGGCGATCGTACAGTCGGTCAGGTGCAGCGGGCGCAGCGCGCCGGCGAGCGACGAATCGGCGACGAGCGCGGCCACCGTCCGCGCGAATCCGGGGTCGCTTCCCGGCTCGGGCGCGGCCGCGATGCCGGTGCGCCGCAGCCAGCCGGTCTGCAGCACGCGTGCAAGGCCCTGCGCGGCCGGGCCGTCCGCGCTGATCGACACCTGCACGCTGACCGTATGCATCAGGAACTGGCGGTCGACGCGTTCTTCGACGCTCACGCGCACGCCGTTCGGCAGCCGGGCCAGGATTTCGGCCGCGCCGCCGTTCGCGTCGCGCACCGCACCGAGGTCGGCGAGCACGCGCGCGGCGATCGCGCCCGGCCGGTGGCCGGGCGGCGGTGCGTCGGGCGCCGCGCGCCAGCGGGCGAGCGCGGCCCTCACGAGGCGACGTGCTCGTTGCGCAGCACTTCCTCGACCGGCACCGGCCTGAACGGATGCCGGCGCTGCACGACGAGCGTCCAGAACAGCGCGTACAGCGCGGTGAGCCCGAGCATCGCGCCGAACGGCACGTAGATGTCGCGCGCATTCATGCCGGGCGGCGTGATGTACCAGATCGCGAGCACGATGCCGACGCTCGACACGATCTGCGGCAGCGGGAACAGCGGCGAACGGTACGGGCGCGGCAGGTCCGGGCGGCGGATGCGCAGCATCACGACCGACGCGGTCACGAGCAGGTATGCGGTGCCCCATGCGCAGGTCGCGGCGAGCACGAGGTGCAGGATGCTGTCGAGATTGCCGTTGATCAGCCACGCATGGAAGATCGGCACGACCGCCGCCGCGACGATGCCGACCACCGGCGTCTTGAAGCGCGGATGCAGATACGCGAAGCAGCGCGGCAGCGCGCCGTCGATCGCCATCCCGTACAGGATGCGCGGCAGCCCGGCCATCAGCGTGTTGATCGTCGCGGCGCCCGCGCACAGGAACGCGATGCCGAACCAGATGCGGCCGAAGGGCCCGAGCACCTGCAGCGCGAACGCGGGAATCGCGCCCGGCGTGTCGAGCAGGTGCGTGAGGCCGTCCGGGCTCACCGGCACGTTCGCGACCTGGCGGCGGATCGCCGCGCCGTACAGGAACATGCAGATCGCGACGCCGACGAGGCCGAGCGCCATCGCGCGCGGAATCGTGCGGCCCGGCGCCTTCATTTCCGGCGCGAGCGGCGTGACGAACTCGCAGCCGACGAACATGAACATCGCCATCCCGACCAGCGACAGCACGGCCGGCACCGACGTGCCGACTTCCGAGCCGCCGAACCAGCCGTCGAGATGCACGGCCGGCGCGGCCGCGAGGCCGAGGATGCCGAAGATCATCAGCGACAGCCACATGCCGGCCGTCAGCACGATCTCGAGCTTGCTGAACACCTTGATGCCGATGACGTTGGTGATCGCGAACGTGACCACGAGGCCGACGCCGACGAGCCACGAGCTGTTGTGCTTCTCGAGCGCGGCGTTCAGCGATTCGAAGTTCACGAGCGCCATGATGCCGCTCAGGATCGTCTCCGCCGTGCCGGCGAACACGTGCACGAGGAAATACGCGGAAATCGTGCCGGTGATCGCCCAGAAGCGGCCGAGCCCGCATGACAGGTAATCGTAAACCGAGCCGGCCGTCGGCAGCATCGCGGCGGCTTCGGAGAACGTCGTGGCCTGCGCCTGCATCATCACGAACGCGATGAGCATCGCGACCGCGAACGCCCAGCCGCCCATCCCGAAGCCCGACGTCGCGGTGAGAATCACCGGGCTCGCCATGATGAGGCCGACGGCGCTCGCCAGCGCGGTCGGAAACCCGACCGCACCGGCCTTCAGCGCCGTGCCGCCGCCCGCTTCAGCCGACGCACCGGCGGGCGTGTCGCCCGCTGCGCCGGTCATTCCAGACCATCCCGACATCTTCGTCTCCTTCCCTTTTCGGGCCGGAACCGGCGCTGCGGCGCCCGCTCCGAGCCATGCTTCGCGGTCGGCCCGGGGCGGCGCTCAAGCGCCGGCACCCGGGCCCCTGTCGATCCAAACCTGATCCGATGTCGAAAAAATACGCAGGCAAAATAATCCGGTCATAGCGCAAATCGGCAAACCGGCGGTGGTGAACGGGTTATCCCGCCCTCCACCGCCGGTTCGGCGTCATGCGCTCATGCCGTCACGGCCTCATGCGAACGGCACGGCCTCGAAGCCCGCCGCGAGCGCGTCGACGATCCGGTCGAGCTGCTCGCGCTGGATCACGAGCGGCGGCGACAGGATGATCTTCGTGCCGACCGGCCGCACCAGCACGCCGTGCTCGCGCGCCACTTCCGCGACCGCGTTCGCATAGCCGGACAGCGGGTCGATCGGCTCGCGGGTCTGCTTGTTCGCGACGAGATCGAGCGCGAGCATCAGCCCCTTGCCGCGCACCTCGCCGACCGCCGCGAAGCGTTCCGGGAACGACTGCAGCGCTTCGAGCAGATACGCGCCCTGCTTCGCCGCGTTCGCCGGCAGGTCTTCCTTCACGACGATGTCGAGGCTCGCGATCGCGGCCGCGCAGGCGACCGGGTGCCCTGCGTACGTGTAGCCGTGCATGATCGCGCCGCCGAAGTCCGCGTTCGCGGCGAACGCATCCTCGATCCGCGCGTTCACGGCCGTCGCGCCGAGCGGCACGTAGCCGGACGAGATCCCCTTCGCGAGACACATGATGTCGGGGCGCACGCCCCAGCCGCGGCTGCCGAACAGGCTGCCGCTGCGGCCGAAGCCGGTCACGACTTCGTCGGCGATCAGCAGCACGCCGTAGCGGTCGCACACCTCGCGCACGAGCGGCCAGTAGTTGGCCGGCGGCACGATCACGCCGCCCGCGCCCTGCACCGGCTCGGCAATGAACGCGGCGACCGTGTCGGGGCTCTGGAACTGGATCTCGCGCTCCAGCATTTCCGCGCAGATCCGCCCGAGTTCCTCCGGATCCTGCGTGAACGGGTTGCGGTACAGCCACGGCGTCTCGACGTGGAAACAGCCGGGCAGGTTCGGCTCGTAATTGCGTCGGAACACCGTGTTGCCGTTCACCGACGCGCCGCCGAAGTGCGTGCCGTGATAGCCCTGCTTCAGCGAGATGAACTTGGTGCGGTCGGCCTGGCCGCGCACCTTCCAGTACTGGCGCGCGATCTTCAGCGCGGTCTCGATCGAGTCCGAGCCGCCCGAGCTGTACAGCACGCGGCGCATCCCTTCCGGCTCCATCATGTCGATCAGCTTCTTCGACAACTCTTCCGCGCGCGGATGCGAGATGCCGTCGAACAGCTGGAAGTATTCGAGTTCGTCGAGCTGGCGCACGATCGCATCCTTCACTTCCTGGCGGTTGTGCCCGACGTTCACGTTCCACAGGCCCGCGACGCCGTCGACCAGCTGCTTGCCGGTTTCGTCGAACACGTAGCAGCCGTCGCCGCGCACGATGCGGATCGGCTTGCGCTGTTTCATTTCGTTCGGGTGCAGCATCGGGTGCCAGAATTTCGCTTCGTTGTAGCTCATTGCAATCTCCACTTTTGGATCGTTTGAATCTCGACCGCCCGGGGTCGAGGTTCGAGGTTTTCGGGGTGTTCGCGGGGTTCGTGGTGTTCGGCGCAGGCGCCGCGCGTCAGTGCGCGAGGCAGACGGATTTGGTTTCGGTGAAGCCTTCGATCGCGTACTGGCCGAACTCGCGGCCGATGCCCGATTGCTTGTAGCCGCCGAACGGCATCGACGGGTCGAGCGGAATGTGACAGTTCACCCACACGGTGCCGGCCTCGATCTGCGGCACGAGGTTCATCACGCGCTTCAGGTCGTTGCTCCAGATGCTCGCGGCGAGGCCGTACGGCGACGCGTTCGCGAGACGCACCGCGTCGGCCGCATCGTCGAACGGCACGACGACGATCACCGGGCCGAACACTTCGTCGCGCACGATCGCGCTGTCCGGATGCGGATCGGCGATCACGGCCGGCTTCACGTAGTAGCCGGGCAGGTCGTCGGCCGGCGTGCCGCCCGCGAGGAACGTGAGGCCCGCGCGGCGCGCGCCTTCGATGTGCTCGACGACCTTGTCGCGATGGTGCGCGGAGACGAGCGGGTTGATCTGCGCGGTGGTATCGAGCCCCGCGCCGAGCTTCATCGACTGCGCAACGCCCGCGAGGCCGTCCGCCAGCTGCGCGAATTTGCTGCGATGGACGTAAATGCGCGACGCGGCCGCGCACACCTGCCCCTGGTTGAAGAACGCGCCGGCGGCGACGCCGTCGAGCGCCTGCGCGACGTCGACGTCGTCGAGCATCACGATCGGGTTCTTGCCGCCGAGTTCGAGCGAGAAGCGCGTCATGTTCTGCACGGCCGCCGCGCCGACCAGCTTGCCGGTCGCGGTCGAACCCGTGAACGAGATCTTCGCGATCGACGGGTGGCTCGACAGCGCGGCGCCGCACGTGCGGCCGCCGGTGACGACGTTGAACACGCCGGGCGGCACGCCGGCGTCGAGGGCGAGTTCGGCGAGGCGCAGCGCGGTGAGCGGCGTTTCCGGCGACGGCTTCAGCACGATCGTGCAGCCGGCCGCGAGCGCCGGTATCAGCTTCCACACCGCGATCATCAGCGGGAAATTCCACGGCACGATCGCCGCGACCACGCCGACCGGCTCCTTGCGCGTATAGGCCGTATAGCGGGCGCCGGGCGGAAACGGGATCGACACGTCGAGCGTCTGGCCGGTGATCTTGGTCGCCCAGCCGGCCATGTAGCGCACATATTCGACGCTCGCGCCGACCTCGATCGCGCGCGACACGTGGATCGACTTGCCCTGGTTCAGCGTTTCGAGTTGCGCGAGCGTTTCGGCGTCGGCCTCGATCAGGTCGGCGAGCTTCAGCAGGATGCGCTCGCGGTCCGCCGGGCGCAGCCCGCTCCACACGCGGGTGTCGAACGCCTGCTTCGCGCTCGCGACCGCGCGGTCGACGTCGTGCGCGTCGGCATCGGCGACCGTCGCGAGCCGCTCGCCCGTCGCCGGGTCGTACACGTCGAGCCGCGCGGGCGAGTGCGCGCGCTGCATGGCGCCGTCGATGAAAAGGCCGAAGTCGCGTGCGACGAAGGTGCGCACGGTGTCGCTGACCGCGACGAAGTTCGTGGTGCTCATGGGCGTCTCGATGATTGTCATGACTGGGCCGCGTGCGCTTCGGCATGCGGGTGTCGAACCACTGTATCGACGGGGGATCGCGCCCGGTGAGCGCAAATTGGCAAGCGCGTGCGGGACCGGAACGCGGGTGACTCGGGAACGTGGAATGGCGGCGTGCGAGCGTCGCGTTATCGTCGGATCGATGGCGCGGTGTGGCGTGGTGCGATGCGGTGCGATCGGTGCGACGTGGACGCGGGTGCGGGTGCGGGTGCGGGTGCGGGTGCGGGTGCGGGTGCGGGTGCGGATGCGGATGCGGATGCGGATGCGGATGCGGATGCGGAAAAGCTACAGGAACAACGCGCCGACCAGCTCGGTGCGGTTCGACACGCCGAGCTTCCGGTACATGCGCATCAGATGTGTCTTGATGGTCGGCTGGCCGAGCGCGAGATCGCGTGCGATTTCCTTGTTCGAGCGGCCGTCGCGTACGAGTCGGGCGATCTGCTCCTCGCGGTAGGTCAACCGCTCCTCGCAACCGATCCGGTGAATCCCGCGCCGCGCGCGCAGCAGCGGCGCCAGCGCGGCTTCGGCGACCGGCTGCAGCCGTGCCAGCGCGTCGATCTCGCCTGATGCGAACCGGCCCGCCGTGCGGTTGCCGTCCGCGTCGCCCGTCCCGAAGCGCAGCAGCGAAAACGCGCCGACCGTGCGGCCCGCGTCGTCGCGCAGCCAGATCTCGACGACGTCGGCCACGTCGTGCCGTCGCAGGAAACGGGTCCAGTACGCGGACGCATCGCGTCTTTCGTCAGGCAATTGGGACGCGAGCGTCACGACCGCACGTTCACCTGCCGCGCAGCGCGACGGGTGCAGCGGATCGAGCATCCGGTAGCGCGCGATGTAGGTGCGATGCATCGCCTCCGGCATCCCGAACAGCTCGAAATCGGCCGGCTCGCCGCTCAGGTCGAGCCGGTAGAACACGGTCGCGGACGGGCTCGCAAACGCGTCGAACGCATCGACGCACGCGCGTAGCGCGCGCTGCCAGTCGGCGGCTTCGTGGTCGGCGGAAGCGGATGAGGTCGGCATGATGGGAGCGGCCGGCGGCCGAACGCGTCGAAGGTCGGGCCAGCCTACCCGCGCCGAAATGGGCCGGTGAGCACAAATCGGCAATTCGTCCGTGGGTGACGTATGACGGGGCTGCCGGCCATGCCGCGACAACGGAGTCTGCGTCGGGAAGGCATGCGCCGTGAGCCGTGCGGACGATGATGGCTGTCGACGGTGGCGCGGGTCATCGCGCGCGCCGGCCGTGTCCCGACGACAGAATCCGCACCGGGAAGTCTTGCGCCGCGAGCCGTGCGGACGATGATGGCTGTCGACGGTGGCACGAGACATCGCACGCACCGGCCGTGTCCCGACGACAGAATCCGCGTCGGATAGGCATGCGCCGCGCGCCGTGCGATCGAAAATGGATGTCGAGGGCGGCGCGGAACATCGCGCGCCGATCGAGCGCGATCGGAATGATCAGCGAAATGCGCGGAGCGGCCGCACGCGCGGCCGCGAAACGGCGGCGCGGCAGCGTGTGCGCCGCGCCCGGTCAGTCAGGGTCCGCGTCAGTGCGCGTTCGCGGCGAACGTGTCGCAGGCACTTACTTCACCCGACTCCATCCCGCGCCGCAGCCAGTACACGCGCTGCTCGCTGGTGCCGTGCGTGAAGCTCTCCGGCACGACATAGCCCTGGCCTTGCTGCTGCAGCCGATCGTCGCCGATCGCAGCCGCCGCCTTCAGCCCCTGCTCGAAATCGCCGGGCTCCATCAGCCGCTGGTTCGCGCGCTGCGCGTTGTTCGCCCACACGCCGGCGAAGCAGTCGGCCTGCAGTTCCATCCGCACCGACAGCGCGTTCGAGCGCGCTTCGCTCGAACGGCGGCGCGCGGCATCGACCTTGTCGGAAATGCCGAGCAGGTTCTGCACGTGATGGCCGACTTCGTGCGCGATCACGTAGGCCTGCGCGAAATCGCCGCCCGCGCCGAAGCGCTTGCGCAGTTCGTCGTAGAAGCCGAGATCGATGTACACGTTGCGATCGCCCGGACAGTAGAACGGCCCCATCGCGGTCTGGCCGGTGCCGCACGCGGTCGGCGTCGAGTTCGTGAACATCACGAGCTTCGGCGGCTGGTACTGCGCATGCAACTGGGTGTTGAAGACGCCCGTCCACGTGCGCTCGATATTGCCGAGCACCTTGCGCGTAAATACCGCGCCGGGATCGTTCGCCGGCGCGCCCTGGTGCTGCGTGGGCGCGGGCTGCGCCTGCTGCTGGCGGCCCTGCAGCGCCGACGCGCCTTCGAGCACGACGCGCGGGTCGATCCCGAAGAAATACGATGCGGCCAGCGCGACCACGATCGTGCCGATGCCGATCGTCGCACGCCCGCCGCCGAACCCGCCGCCGCGTCGATCCTCGACGTTCACGCTTTCTCTTTCGTCGTCCAGCCTCATTGCCGGCCCCTCCCTGTTCTTGTCGATGGTCCGGCCGCGCGATGCGCAACCGGGCGATCAGCCGGCGCGCCTTGCGCGATCGGCAGACGCGATGCCTCCGTATCGGGCGCGCACCCACGCCGATCTCGCCGCCTGCCGCTCCGCTTGCACGACGGAATCGGCCGGCCGGCGCGCACCGTACCGGTGCGCTGGCTCGCCCGCGCTATTTTGCCGGGCTTTCGCGAACTATCTCAAAAATACGGAGGATAGAGCGATTCGGCGCCGAACATCGTCAGCCTTTGCAAAATGGCCGCGGTCGTGCCGTTCGGCCCGGTGCCGGGCGCGGCCCTCGACCGTCCGGCCGGTGCGCGTTCATCCTTTCGGCGGATACCGGCGCGCGTCGGCGCCGCCTAAAGTGACCGGAACGCCCCCCTTCCGGAGAACGACATGACGCACCCGCAACCCCGTACGATCGCGATCACCGGCGCCGGCACCGGCATCGGCGCCGCGTGCGCGCGCCGCTTCGCCGCCCGTGGCGACCGCGTCGTGCTGATCGGGCGGCGCCGCGCCCCGCTCGACGCGCTCGCCGCCGAGACGGGCGGCCTCGCGCTCGCCGGCGACGCCGCGGGCACGGCCGACTGGGCCCGCTTCCTGCCGGAGATCGCCGGGCGGTTCGGCCCCGTCGATGCGCTCGTCGCGTGCGCGGGCGGCCACGGTCTCGGCCGCGCGGACGAAACCGACGACGCGCAATGGCGCGACGCGCTGCATGCGAACCTCGACACCGCGTTCGTCAGCGCACGCGCGTGCCTCCCCGACCTGATCGCGCAGCGCGGCAGTATCGTGCTGGTCGCGTCGATCGCCGCGCTTGCGGCCGGGCCCGGCGTATGCGGCTACACGGTCGGCAAGCATGCGCTGCTCGGGCTCGCGCGATCGCTGGCACGCGACTACGGGCCGCACGGTGTGCGCGCGAACGCTGTGTGCCCGGGCTGGGTCCGCACGCCGATGGCCGATGCGGAAATGGAACCGCTGATGTCCGCATACGGCGACACGCTCGACGGCGCGTATGCCCGCGTGAGCGCCGAGGTGCCGCTGCGGCGCGCGGCCGATCCGGACGAGATCGCGGCCGTATGCGCATTCCTGGCATCACCGGATGCGTCGTTCGTAACGGGCGCGACGCTCGTCGCCGACGGCGGCGCAACGGTCGTCGACGTGCCGACCCTCGCATTCGACACGCTTTGATGCATGGGGATACGCCGCCCGCACGACGCATCTTCGCTGCACGGAGACGCATCGCCCGCGCGCGCATCGTGACGGGCGGCCGCGCTCGCCCGCCGGCACGCGACCGCCCGTCCCTTCGCCCGGCGCATGCACCACGCCGCGCGCGCTTCCCGCCCCGGAAATCCGCTAACATCGACCGATCCCGCCGCCCCCGCGCGGCCCTGCCTCACCGATCGGCATTCGATGAACATCCGGTTTCTTGAAACCTTCGTCTGGCTCGCGAAGCTGGAGAACTTCCGGCTCACGGCCGAGAAACTGCACACGACGCAGGCGGCCGTGTCGAGCCGCATCGCGTCGCTGGAAGAAGCGTTCGACGTGCGGCTGTTCGACCGCAACACGCGCTCGGCGACGCTCACGCCCGCGGGGCGGCGCATGCTCGCGTACGCGGAACGCATCGTGCGGCTCGACAGCGAGATGCGGCGCGACATCGACGCAGCGAGCGACGCGGGGCTGATCCGGATCGGCGTGATCGAGTCGATCGTGCACAGCTGGTTTCCGGCACTGATGGCGCAATTGCGCGAGCGCTATCCGCGCCTCGACGTCGAGATTACCAGCGACACGACACTGCACCTGATCCGCCTGCTTAGCACCGACGGCGTCGACCTGATCCTGCAGACCGACCCGGTGCCGGGCCCCGACTTCACGAACCTGCCGCTGTGCGAATTCCCGGTGCGCTGGGCGGCGAGCCCGCGTCTCGGGCTCGGCGGCGAACGGCTCGACGTCGCGCGGCTTGCCGCGTACCCGATCATCAGCTTCTCGCGCCACTCGGGCCCGCACGCGACGATCGAGCGGCTGTTCGCGGCCGTCGAGCGGCCGGCCAGCATCAACTGCATCACGTCGGTCGCCGCGATGATCCGGCTCGTCGCCGACGGCTTCGGCGTGGCCGCGCTGCCGCCCGCGATCATCGGGCGCGAACTGCAGGAAGGCGCGCTCGAACTGCTCGACGTCGAACCCGAATTCCCCGCGCTGCCGCTCGTCGCGTCGTATCGCACGCAGGGGCTGCCGGTCGCCGCGCGCATCGCGGAACTGGCGAGCGAAGTCGCGCGCGCGATGCCGGCGGTTTCCAGCCATACGAAGCCCGCCGCGTCGGCAAAGGCCGAGGCCGAGGCCGAGGCCGAAACCGAAACCGAAACCGACATCGTCGACAAGTCCCCCGCCCGCTCGGCGAAAAAAGCCCGACCCGCGTCGGCAAAACGCACGCCCCAATCCACATCGCCCGCCACCCCGGCGAAACGCCGCCCGCGCCGCTCATAAGAAAACCTGTTCACCGCGAATTTGTTTTCTTGTTGGACGGGTGCGGCCCGTCTTCGGGACACTGCGGTTCCTGACACACCCCGTCACAAGGAACCCGCCATGTCCCGCCTTTCCCTTCCGCACGGCCAGCTCTGCGTCTGGACGGACATCGATCCCGCGCACGAAGCCGATTTCAACGCGTGGTACGACCGCGAGCACATGCAGGAGCGTGTCGCGATTCCCGGCTTCACGCATGCGCGCCGGTTTCGCGCGACCGACGGCGGCCCGCGCAAGTACCTCGCGCTGTACGTGACGGACACGCTCGACGTATTCCATAGCGACGCGTACCGGCGCGCGTTCACGCAGCAGACCGCGTGGTCGCTCGCGAACTTCGAACGGATGACGGGCACGCAGCGGCGGGTCGGCGACCTGACGATCGAGGCCGGCGACGGCGAAGGCATGCATCTCGCGCTGTTCGTGCTGCCGCCGGAGCGCGTCGACGTGCCGCACCTGCGCGAGCGCTTCGACGCGGCGCTGCACGAGCCCGGCATCCACGCGGCCCGGCTGTTCCGCACCGCGCCGGACCTGTCCGCGCCGATCGGCGCCGACGCGGCCGCGCGTCCGGCCGCCGACGCGCTCGTGCTGATCGAGGGCAGCGATGCCGCGGCCACGCGCCGCGTCGCCGCCGCGATCGCCGGTCACGACGACGTGCGCACCTTCGACCTGCTGTGGCGCGCCGCCGCGCCGCTGCCGGCTGCCGGTCGCGACGCCGAAGCCGAACCGGCCGCCGCCGCGCTGCCGGCCTGAACGCCGACGCCGCCACCGGCCGCGCCGTCCGTGATCCGCACGCGGCCCGCGCATCGGTCCCCGCGCGTCACCCCCGTCCTCCTTCACGACATGCCCGACACCATGAGCACTCTCGCCCAGCCCGCCGCCCACGCGCCCCGCCGCGTCCGCAACAGCCGACTCGCGACCGCGAGCATGATCGGCACGTCGCTCGAGTGGTACGACTTCACGATCTACAACACGCTCGCCGCGCTCGTCTTCAACCACCTGTTCTTTCCGTCGGTCGATCCGCTGGCCGGCACGATCCTCGCGTTCTCGACCTATGCGGTCGGCTACGTGTCGCGTCCGCTCGGCGGCTTCGTGTTCGGCAACCTCGGCGACCGCATCGGCCGCCGCGCGGTGCTGATGCTCACGCTCGTGCTGATGGGTGTCACGACCGCGCTGATGGGCGCGCTGCCGACCTATGCGCAGGCCGGCATCCTGAGCCCGATCCTGCTCGTCGCGCTGCGCTTCGTGCAGGGTGTCGCGCTCGGCGGAGAATGGGCCGGCGCGGTGCTGCTGTCGGTCGAGCACGGCGACCAGAAACGGCGCGGACTGTCCGCGTCGTGGACGCAGATCGGGCCGTCGTTCGGCACGCTGCTCGGCACCGGCTGCATCGCGCTCGTGACGCTCTCCACCACGTCCGACACCTTCCTGTCGTGGGGCTGGCGCGTGCCGTTCGCGGCCAGCGCGCTGCTCGTCGTATTCGGTTTCTGGCTGCGGCGCGGCGTCGACGAAACACCGCAGTTCGAGCAGCTCGCCGAGTCGCACGCGACCGCCGACGTGCCTGTCGCAGAAGTGCTGAAGTGTCACTGGCGGCGCCTGCTGATCGCCGGCGGCTCGCGGATCGGCTCCGACGTGCTGTACGCGCTGATCGTCGTGTTCACGCTGACCTACGTGACGACCGTGCTGCACCTGTCGCGGCCGGTCGCGCTGACGGCCGTGATGATCGGCACGGCCTGCAACGCGCTCGCCGTGCCGTTCTTCGGCGCGCTGTCGGACCGCTTCGGACGCCGTCCGGTATACCTCGCCGGCGCGATCGCCGGGATCGTGTGGGCGTTCGTGTTCTTCGCGATGCTCGATTCGGCGCGGCCGGGCGCGATCGTCGCGGCGGTTGCGATCGGCCTCGTGATCCATGCTGTGATGTACGGCCCGCAAGGCGCGTTCGTCACCGAACAGTTCCCGACCCGCGTGCGTTATGCGGGCTCGTCGCTGGCCTACACGCTCGCCGGCATCGCCGGCGGCGGCTTCGCACCGCTCGTGATCGCCACGCTGTTCCGCCAGACGGGCACGACGACGGCCGTATCGCTGTACGTCACCGCGGCGCTCGTCGTCACGTCGATCGCGCTGCTGGCCGCGCGCGAGACCGCGCACCGGCCGCTCGCGGATTGAACATCCCCGCCGGTCGTTTCACTCATTCGCACTTCGAACGGATACCCGCATGCAAGCCCTGTCGTTCAACGTGATGGCCCTGCAAGGCGCGCCCGCCCAGGTCGACGTCGAGATCGAACGTGTCGTGATCGCCGGCTGGGCCGGGCGCGATCCGGACGCGATCCGCGCACACATCGACGAACTCGCGGCGCTCGGCGTCGCGCCGCCGTCGGCCACGCCGTGTTTCTATCGCGTGTCGTCCGCGCTGCTCACGCAAGCGCCGTCGATCGGCGTGCTCGGCGCACGCTCGGGCGGCGAGATCGAGTGCGTGCTGATCGACAGCCCGGTCGGCACGCTGGTGACGGTCGGCTCCGATCATACGGATCGGGAAGTCGAGGCCTACGGCGTCGCGGTGTCGAAACAGGTGTGCGCGAAACCGCTCGGCCGCGACGCGTGGCGTCATGCGGACGTCGCCGATCATTGGGACGCGATCGAGATGCGTTCGTGGTGGATCAAAGCCGGCGGCGAGCGCGTCGCATATCAGCACGGCGCGGTCAGCGGGCTGCTTGCGCCCGCCGCGCTGTGGCACCGCTTCGACGACCGGCGCACGATGCCCGCGCGCTGCGCGATGTTCGGCGGCACGGTCGCCGTACACGGCGCGATCGCGGCGATGGGCGACGGCGACGCGTTCGAGATGGAACTCCACGATCCGGTGCTCGGGCGCAGCCTGCGGCACCGGTACGAGGTCGAGGTATTGCCGGTTGTCGCGTAAAGGCGGTGGCAGGTGCGCAGGCAATAAAGAACCCGCCCGCACGCGGCCCCGTCACCCGCCTTCAGCGCTCGCCGTCATCGCAAGCAGCCCAGCCCGGCCAGCGTCGCCTCCACCGCCGTATCGAGCGGCGTCACCGGCTCGCGGCCCAGCACCGCCGTCACCCGCGCGTTGTCCATCCGGAGCGGCTCGCGCCACAGATAGCGCATCTCGAGCATCTCGCGCATCGTCGTGACGAACGGCGCCGCGACCCACACGAGCCACCACGGGAAACGCCGCACCGTCGGCCGCATCCCGTGCCGCTGCGCGACGCGGCGCACGGCCTGCGCCATCTGCGTGCCGTCCGCGTCCCAGTGACCGCCGAAGTGGAAGCGCGCGAACGGCGCCAGCGTGTCGCGCCGCTCGAGCAGCTCGACCATCGTGCGCGCGACGTCCGGCAGGTACGCCCATTGATGGCCGACGCCCGGCCGGCCCGGCACGCTGATGGCCGCGACGGGCCGCCCGGCCTTGACGAGCGCCTGCCCGAACCAGTTGTTGCCGGCGTGCGCCCCGAAGAAATCGCCGGCCCGCACGATGATCGTCCGGACGCCCTGCGCGGTCGCCGCCTGCAACCGCCGCTCCATCTCGACGCGGATCGCGCCCTTGCGCGTCACCGGATGCTGCGGCGCCTCTTCGCGCAGCACCGGAAACGCGTCGGGGCCATAGTTGTAGACCGTCCCAGGCAGCACGACGGTCGCCTGCGCCAGCGTCGCCGCCGCGATCGTGTTGTCGAGCATCGGCAGCACCTGCGTCGACCAGTTCCGGTAGCCGGGCGGATTCACCGCATGCACGATCACGCTGCAGCCGCGCGCCGCGCGAACCACCGCCTCGCGGTCGAGCGCGTCGCCGCGCAGCCATGCAATCCCGTCGCGCTCCACGGTCTCGGCGTCGAGCCCGCGCTTGAGCGCGCGCACCTGCCAGCCGGCATCGCGCAACTGACGCGCGACCTCGCCGCCGATACCTCCGCTCGCGCCGAGCACGAGTGCCTGTCGTTGCGTCCCGCCTGCGTTCGCCGTCATTGCCGTTCTCCGTGAATGAACCGTTGTCAGCACCCATTCTGGCGCGAGGCCGCCTAACAAGGAATTGCCTAACCCGATGCATCGGCTATACATTTATGCATGGCCATCGATCTGAACTGGGAACGCTACCGCACCTTCCTCGCCGTGCTGACGGAAGGCTCGCTGTCGGGCGCGGCGCGCACGCTCGGCATCACGCAGCCGACGGCCGGCCGCCACGTCGCGGCGCTCGAAGCCGCGTTCGGCCAGACGCTGTTCACGCGCTCGCCGTCGGGGCTGCTGCCGACCGAGGCGGCCCTGGCGCTGCGCGGCCATGCCGAGGCGCTGCGCAGCGCGGCGGCCGCGTTCGAGCGCGCGGCCGCGAGCCACGGCGCGGGCGTGCGCGGCACCGTGCGGATCTCGGCCAGCGACGTGATCGCGGTCGAGGTGCTGCCGCCGATGCTCGCGCAGTTGCGGCGCGACCATCCGGGGCTCGTGATCGAACTGGTGCCGACCGACCGCATCCAGGACGTGCTGAATCGCGAGGCCGACATCGCGGTGCGGATGGCGCCGCCCGCGCAGGAGGCGCTCGTCGCGCGGCGCATCGGCCAGCTGGAAGTCGGGCTGCATGCGCGCGACGACTATCTGGCGCGCAACGGTACGCCGTCATCGACGGACGAACTCGCCCATCACGCGCTGATCGGCTTCGATACGGTCACGCCGTTCATCCGCGCGGCGGGGCGCGGGATGCCGCTGTGGAACCGCGATGCATTCGCGCTGCGCACCGACAGCAATCTCGCGCAGCTCGCGATGATTCGCGCGGGCTACGGGATCGGCTTCTGCCAGAACCGGCTCGCGCAGCGCGATGCACGGCTCGTGCGCGTGCTGCCGGACGGGCCCGCGACGAAACTGGAAACCTGGATGGTCATGCACGAGGATCTGCGGACGAGCCCGCGTTGCCGGGCCGTATTCGATGCGCTGGCGAACGGGCTGCGTGGGTATGCCGAAGGGACGGCCGACTAGGCCGTTCCCGCCCGCCGCGCACGCAAATCGCCGCGGCGCGCGCTATTCGTGGATCTTGCCGGCGAACAGGATGTCGGCCATGCGCCGCCACGGGTTGTCGGGCAGGTCGTAGCAGCGCAGCCCCTCGTCGGACGCCTCGGCCCAGTCGACCATCGCCTCCAGGTACTCGCCGATCGAGCGGTTTTCCCAGCCGAGCGCGGCGGCCGCATACGGCGCCGGCGGCAAGTCGGCCTCGAGCTGGCGCTCCTTGTGCCAGTCATGGCCGAGCACGCGCAGGAAACGGATCAGCGAGCGCTCGTCGATCACCCGCTCGAGCGCGTGCGCCAACCGCGCGGCCATCTCGCTTTTCAGTTCGTCGTTCATGCGTATCGCCCCCTGCTACGCAACGTTCAGAACGCTTCCAGCTCGCACCAACCGGGATACGTTTCCTCGACGATGAAGAAATCGTCGAAGTAGACCAGCCCGAGCCGTTCGAGCGACCTCATGCACGCATCGGCGGCGTCGCCGCCGAAGAACGGGCCGAGCGACACCAGCCGGTCCGACTCGTCGAAACAGTCGGCGAAATTGAATTCGCGCATGAGCGCGGACAGGTCGACGTCTTTCTCGACCAGCGCCGCGCGTCGAACGACGATCCCGAAATCTCTCGATATTTTCATCGGTACCGACTCCCGTCGAATACGTGCCGCTGCGCCGACGCGCATGCGTGCTTCATGCTTCACATCAGCAACTGCCGCGACAGCACCTCGCGCGCCTGCGTGACCGTCTCGCGCTCGCCCGGCATCGGCGGCGTCAGCGAGAACACCGCGTCGGGCAGCGTCGGCAGCCGGTATTTCGCGCCGAGCCGCACGAGGCCCTCGCCGATCGCCGACGCGCACAGGCAGCCGACGCCGAGCCCCGCCGCCAGCATCGACTGCAGCCCCGCGACGCCCGACGCGCTGTGCACGAGCACGTACGGCGCGTGCTGCTCGTCGAGCGAGCGCACCGCGATCTGATGCATCATGCAGTCGTCCGGCAGCAGCACGAGCGGCAACGGCTCGGGCAACTGCTCGGCGAGCGCGGCCGACGTGACCCACGACAGCGGCTCGCGCCGCAGCACCCAGCGCGTATCGGCCGACGCGGGCCGGAACGGGCCGCTCGACAGGTTCATCACGACGCCAAGATCGATCTGCCCGCGCGCATGGGCAGCTTCGATCTCCGCGCTCTTCATCGCGCTCACGTGCAGGCTCAGTTGCGGGTAGCACTCCCGCAACCGCGCGAGCAGGCCCGCGACTTCATGCGTCCGGTAGTAGTCGGTGATCGCGACGCGCAATTCGCCCTTGATCGCCTGTCCGCGCACTTCGTCGAACGCGGCCTCGTTCAGCGCGACGATGCGCCGCGCATGCTGCAGCAGGCGCGCGCCGGCCGGCGTCGGCTCGACGCCGCGCTTGCTGCGCACGAACAGCGGCACGCCGGCGCGCGACTCGAGCTTGCGCACCTGCTCGCTGACCGTCGACTGTGACAGATGCAGCAGCGGCGCGGCCGCCGTTAGGCTGCCCGCATCCGCCACCGCCGCGAACGTGCGCAACTGATCCAGGTCGAAACCGCGCATCGCACCCTCCATCCATCGAATAACCCGATGGATGCTACCACCAATTCCCGCTTTTCCGATTCATCGGCGGTCCCCAGAATATCGGTTCAACGGCCCGCCGAACCCGTTTCCACGGGATTCGGCATGCGTTGCGGCCACCATTCTTCCGGATTTCCTTTCATGACCGACAACACCCTCGCCCGTTGCGCGCCGGCCGGCGCGGCTGCCGCGGCACCGCCGCGCAGCCATCACGGCTGGGCGCTCGTGGTCCTGCTGGTCGGCGCCATTCTGCCGCCGCTCGACTACTTCATCGTGAATCTCGCGCTGCCGGCCATCCGCGACGGCATCGGCGCGCGGCCGGCCGAGCTGCAGCTCGTCGTGTCGGCCTACGCGTGCGCGAACGCGGTCGTGCAGATCACCGGCGGGCGTCTCGGCGACCTGTACGGCCGCAAGCGGATGTTCATGATCGGGATGGCCGGGTTCGTCGTCGCATCGGCGCTGTGCGGGCTCGCCGGCAGCGGCGCGGTGCTGGTCGGCGGCCGCGTGCTGCAGGGCCTGTTCGCCGCGATCCTCGCGCCTCAGGTGCTCGCGACGATCCGCAGCGTGTTCAGCCCGCAGGAGCAGGTGCGCGTGATGGGCTTCTACGGTTTCGTGTTCGGCCTCGCGGCCGTGATCGGCCAGCTCGGCGGCGGCGCGCTGATCGACCTGCATCCGTTCGGGCTCGGCTGGCGCGCGATCTTCCTGGTCAACGTGCCGATCGGCATCCTTGCGCTGCTCGGCAGCTGGCGCTTCATCCCGGAAAGCCGGCCGCCGCGCGGCCAGCGCATCGACGTGCCCGGCACGGTGCTGCTGTCGCTGTTCCTGCTGATGCTCGTCTATCCGCTCACGCACGGACGCGAGGCGGGCTGGCCGCTGTGGATGATCGCGTGCGTCGTCGGTGCGCTGCCGATGCTCGGCGCGCTGCTGGCGGTCGAAGCGCGCCGGCTCGCCGGCGGTCGCGATCCGCTGCTCGACGTGCGTCTGCTGCGCAATCCGGTCGTCGCGCTCGGGCTCACGCTCGCGTTCCTGTTCTACATGCTGAGCGCGTTCTTCCTGAGCTACGGCATCTATCTGCAGGGCTGCCTGAACTGGTCGCCGCTCGCGTCGGGGCTGGCGATCCTGCCGCTCGGCATCGGCTTCCTCGCGAGCCCGCTGCTGATGCCGCGTCTCGTCGAGCGGTTCGGCGGCTATCGCGTGCTCACGCTCGGCTTCGCGATGCTCGCGGCCGGCGTCGCGACCGCCGCCGCGCTGGCCGGCGATCATGCGCCCGGCCCGGGCTTTTACGCGGGGATCGCGGCGATCGGCATCGGGCAAGGCCTCGTGCTGCCGTCGGTCGTGCGGATCGTGCTCGCGGAAGTCGACGCGGCGCGCGCCGGGGTCGCATCCGGCATGGTCACCGCGATGCTGCAGATCGGCGCGGCCGTCGGCGCCGCGACGCTGGGCGGGCTGTTCTTCGCGCGGCTCGGCGCGCAGCCGCGTGCGCTCGACTACGTGCAGGGGTTCAGGACGGCGATGTGGGCGCTGGCGGCCGTGCTGCTGGCGTGCGTCGCATTGTCGGCCGCATTGGGGCCGATGCATCGGCGGGGGCGGGCCATCGCGTGACGACGCCGGCCAGGGAAGCCCTCGCCGGCAGCGAATCGCGGCATGCGCGACTGCTTGTCGGCGGCGGGCTCACTGGTGATGCTTGAGTTGCGCGTGCCGTGCTTCCCATTCGGCCAGCTCGACGCGATAGCGCGCCAGCGCTTCGTCGTACAGGTCGAACACGCACGGCGAGCAGCCGCTGTTGCAGCAGTCTTCCAGTTCGGGTTGTTCGGGCGGGGTCGGACGCGGATCGTCTGCGAGCGTATCCGCGGAGGCAGGCTTGGTCACGGCTTCAGTCATATGGTGTGGAACGCCCAGTATACGGTGATGGTCAGCGGCATGCAGGCACGCACCGGGCGCAGCCGCGCATCCGCCCCGCGGACAGGAGTCGCGCCACGGCCGAAGCCGTGAATCCGCCGGAACGCCGGGCGCCGTTCGGCGCCTTCTCGATGGCCGCGATCCAGGGCGACGGCGGGATCCGATCGAAATCGCGGCGATCGCGGAAATCCCGCGTGCGCGATTTCGCATGCCCTGACGTCGCACTCGAGTGCGATCACCCGCTCCCTGCTACGCCACGCGACCGCTCACCGGAATCGATGCGCCGGTGATCGCCTGCGCGTCGGTCGACAGCAGGAATCCGATCGTCGCCGCAAGCTGCTCGGGCCGGACCCAGCGCGTGAAATCCGCATCCGGCATGTCCGCACGGTTCGGTGGCGTGTCGATGATGCTCGGCAGCAGCGCGTTCACGGTCACGCCGCGATCGAGCAGTTCCGCCGCCAGCGCCTCGGTGAGCCGCGCGACGCCCGCCTTCGCGGCTGCATAGGCGCCCATCCCGGCGCCCGCCTTGAACGCCGCGCCCGCGCCGATGTTGACGATGCGGCCGGCCGGGCTCGTCACCAGATACGGCAGCGCGGCCTTCGACGCGTTCAATGCCGTCTTCACGTTCAGTTCGTACATGCGGTCCCACGTGGCCGCGTCGCCGTCGGCGATCGTCTGCCAGACGAACGCGCCCGCGATGTTCAGCAGCGCGTCGACCCGGCCGAATTCGCGATTCACCGCTTCAAGGGCGCGCGCAGCCGCCTGCGGATCGACGAGGTCGATGCCGCCGATGCGCAGCGCATCGGCCGGCACGCCGGGCAGCGCCTGCGCGTCCGGCGCCGCGCCGCGGCCGATCAGCGCGACGCGCGCGCCGCGCTGGCCGAGCCAGGCGGCCGTGGCGACGCCGAGATGGCCGAATCCGCCGGTGATCGCGACTGCCTTGCCTTTCAGATCGTGTTCCATCGATGTGCTCTCCTGGGTCGAGGGGGTTGGATGATACGTGGTTCGGGGCGATGCCGGTACCGACACGGACGCGCGTGGCCAGCGTTTCGACAGCGTAGCGCCGTTCATGCTTGCGCGCGCACGGCGATCAATGCGTCACCGCCAACGCAGCCGCTCGGTTGATCCGCAGCCGTGAAGGCGCGCACCGCGCATGACGGTGGACGGCAGGAGGTAGGGGTTAGGCGTTAGGCGACAGGCGGCGGGCGGCAGACGGTGGGCGGGGGAAGGTGGACGGTGGACGGTGGACGGTGGACGGCCGACAGCCGACGGCCGGGCATAATGCGCGAACACGGTGCGCCGCGCGGTGCCCCGTGATCGCGCCGGGCCCTTGAACGGCCCGCGTCGTTTCCGTAACGAAACCCGAACCTCAACCCGTCTATCCCATGCAAGTACTCGTCGTTGGCACCGGCAAGCTGGCAACCGAACTGCTCGGCTCGCACCGGCTCGACCCCGCAACCTGTCGCGTGACGGCCTGGTCGGACCCCGCACGCACCGAGACGCGTTCGATCGTCGTGCACGCCGGATCCGGCCGCGAGCTGCCTGCCGCGATCGAATTCTGCCGCGCAACGGGCTCGCCGCTCGTCGAGCTGTCCACCGGCTCCGAGCTCGAAACCGGATCGCACGACTTCCCCGTCGTGCTTTGTCCGAATACGAACATCCTGATGCTGAAGTTCATGAGCATGCTGGAAACCAGCGGCCATCTGTTTCGCGACTGCCGCATCAGCGTGACGGAGTCGCACCAGGCCAGCAAGACGTCCGTGCCGGGCACCGCGGTCGGCATCGGTCAGGCACTCGGCGTGCCGGCGCAGGACATCCGCTCCGTGCGCGACCCCGACGAACAGCGCGACGCCCTGCAGATTCCCGACGATCAGCTCGGCCGCCATGCGTTCCACCGGATCCGCATCGAGGATGGCGCATGCAGCCTGCAGTTCGAATCGCGCGTGTACGGCGCGTCGCCTTACGCGGACGGCGTGTCGCGGATCGTCGAGACCGTCCGGCAGCACGAACTCGAACCCCGCCGATACTCGATCGTGGAGTTCATCCGCAACGGCTGGCTGTAGGCGCGACGGTGCGCTGATCGCGCCGACGCCACCGCGGCCGGCACATTCGACGGCCGCGATCGCACGATCGCGCACGCGCCGCTTATCCGTCGCCCAGCACGGCCCCGCTCTCCGGCAGCGTCGCGCCGCCGTCGACGACGATCGTCTGCCCGGTGATGTACGCCGCATCGGCCGACGCGAGAAACAGCATCGCGTTCGCGATGTCCTCCGGCTCGCCCATCCGCGCGAGCGGAATGTCGCGCGCGATCTGCGCGGCGACCGACGCATCGCCGAGATTGCCGGCGGCCGGCGTGCGGATCATCCCCGGCTCGACGCCGTTGACCGTCACGTTGCGACGCGCGAGTTCGAGCGCCGCCGCGCGGATGAAGCCGTTCACGCCGGCCTTCGACGCCGCGTAGTGCGCGAGCCCCGGATAGACGACGCGCGGCCCGGTCACCGACGACGTGACGAGCAGCCGCCCCGCTCCCGCACGCTCGAATGCCGGCAGCGCGGCCTGCGCGAGCCAGAACAGCGCCGACAGGTTGACCGACAGCGTGCGCTCGAGCATCGGCTCGTCGATCTGCGCAAACGGGGTCAGCGGGAAGTACGCGGCGTTGTGAACGACGACGTCGAGCCGGCCGCCGTCGCGCTCTACCGCCGCGACGAGCGCGCCGAGTTCGTCGCGGCTCGCGGCGTCGACGCGATACGCGCGCGTGTCGCCGCCCGCACTGGCAAGGGCGTCCGCCTGCGCGGCGGCGGCATCACCGTTGAGATCGGCGAGCGCGACGAACGCATCGGATTCCGCGAAACGGCGCGCGATTGCCGCGCCGATCCCCTGCGCGGCGCCCGTGACCAGCACGACGCGTCCGCTGAAATCCGCACGCAGGCGGGCGCTGCCCGGCACGGCGCTCATCATTGCGCCTCGCCGCCGAGCGGATGCACGGTTTCGTTCAGCACCTGCGCATGCGCGCCGATCGGGAAGTTCGACAACGTGCCGAAGTCGCCGCCCTGATAGCCGAAGATCTTGCCGTCCGTCTTGCGTTGAGCAAGATCGATCAGCACGACGCCGAGCGTCGGCACCACCTTTTCGCGCCACACGAACAGATACAGTTCATCTGCAATCCTGAAGTAATGGCAGCGATCCACGTCCGCCAGCCCGCCTTCTACGCCCTGCAGGCACTGCCATGCGTAGAAGTTCTCGTTCAGGTAGATGTGCTCGTAGCATTCGGTCGGGCTGTAGCGATACATCGTCCGCTTGCCGATCAGTTCGCGCGTGGGCCCATGCAGCGGGCCCGGCTGCGCATGGCCGCCGAGCGTGCCGTGCCGGAATGCCGCGTCGACGCCAGTCAGCGGCAACCCGCGCGAAACGCGCGTGAACGCGTCGACATGCGTGTCGGCCTCGGTCGGCAGCGTGCCGATCACCGACGTCCACACGCCGCTGCCGACGTCGATCACGAGGCTCACCGACGTCGCGCGCGCCACCGGATCGATGTAGTCGACGAAGTACAGGTCGTCGCGCAGCCGCGTGACGCGGCACGGCGCATGGCCGCCCGCGTCGGTCGCCGCATCGCGCCATTGCAGCGCACCGGCCTCGAACGTGTAGACGCGCCATGTGCCGGACGCGTCGCCGAGCGTCACCGAGCGCCCGACGAGCGCGTTCACGGGCGCGAGGATGTTCGCGTCCGGTGCAAAGCCGTCCGCGAGCGCGCCAACCTGAATGAATACCGGATCCTGTCGTTCCACCTGCCGTCTCCCGCGCAGCTTCAGGCCCGGCGGGCCGTGTACGCTGCTCATGTGCACATGGTGCGGGCTGCGCGCGCCGCACGGTATCGGCCAAAAGGATGAAGGGCGCGCGGCGCCGGAACGCGCTACAGTGCACGTGATCCGCGCCGCTGCCGGCGCGAGGAGCCCCCATGCACCGTGTCACCCACTACCGACGGACCGATGAAGGCATCGAGGCGATCAGCCTCGAGTCCGACCGCACGTTTCCGCGGCACGCGCACGACGAATTCGGGGTCGGCGTGATCGTCAGCGGCGCGCACCGGTCCTGGAGCGGCCGCGGGCAGGTCGATGCGCTGGCCGGCGACGCGATCATGGTCAATCCGGGCGAAATGCACGACGGCATGCCGATCGGGACGGGCACGGCCCGCCGCTGGCGGATGCTGTACCTCGCGCCGGCGCTGGTCGCGGGCGTCGCGGCGGAAGAAGGCGTCGGCGGCGTCGAGCTCGCGCATCCGGCGGTGCGCGACGCGCGGCTCGCGGCCGCGTTCGGCCGGTTGCATGCTCGAATCGTCGCAGGAGATACCATGCCGCTCGCCCGCGACGAGGCGCTCGTGACCCTGGTCGCCGGGCTGCTTGCGCGGCATTCGAACCGGGCGCTGCCGGCCGCCGGCGTCGCGCCGGCGATCCGCGTGGCCCGCGAGCGGCTCGATGCGGCGCCCGCCGCACCCGTCTCGCTGGCCGAACTCGCCGGCCTGAGCGGCGTGAGCCGCTTCCAGCTGCTGCGCGGGTTCGCGCGTGAACTCGGCATCACGCCGCACGCGTATCTGGTGCAGTCGCGCACGCGGCTGGCGCGGGCACTGCTCGCGAGCGGCCGGCCGATCGCGGATGCCGCGGCCGAAGCCGGTTTTGCCGACCAGAGCCACCTGACGCGCGCGTTCGCACGCCAGTTCGGGATCACGCCGGGACGATTCACGCAGGCCGGCTGACGGACCTCGCGGTCCCGGCACGACCGCCGCCGTGGCGCGACGTCGTCGATCGCCGCCGTTCGGCAACAACGATGGCGCTTGATAGCAGCGCCACCGGTCATCCGGAGACACCGAGCGCAATACCCTTCCGTTCACCCGCTCCGCTCGCCGGCGCCGCTGCAATTTCGTTCAAGACGCCCGCGCCGCCGCACGCGACCATGCGGCACATGAAAACACGACTGATCGGCTATCTCTATCTCGCCGCCGCGATGGCGGGCGTCGGCAGCACCGTCATCGCGAGCCGCCTCGCGGCCGGCGGCCTGCCGCCGTTCGCCGCCACCGCGCTGCGCTTCCTGATCGCAACCCCGCTGCTGTTCGCGCTGATGCGGGCGCAGCGGCTGCGATGGCCGCGGCTCTCCGCACGCGACGCCGTGCTGCTGGTCGTGCAGGCTGCGGCGGGCGGGGTCGGCTATACGGTGCTGCTGATCAGCGGCACGAAGCTGTCGTCGCCCATCGATGCGGGCGTGATGCTCGGCACGCTGCCGGCGATGTCGACGCTGATCGCGGCGGTCGTGCTGCGCGAGCGGCAGACGCGGCGCGACTGGAGCGCGGCCGCGCTCGCCACCGCCGGCGTGGTGTTGGTCACGTTCGCGCCCGGCCAGGCCATGCCGTCGCTCCGAACGCTCGCCGGCGACGCGCTGGTGCTGGCCGCCGTCGCATGCGAGGCCGTGTTCATCCTGCTCAACCGGCGGCTGTCGGCGCCGTTGCCGCCGCTCACGCTGTCGACGGCGATGTCGGGCCTCGGCTTCGTGCTCGCACTGGTGCCGGCCGCGTTCGAATGGCACGCGCTGGCGACGAGCTGGAACATCGGCGCGGTGTCGGCGATCGTGTACTACGCGCTGGTGCCGACCGTGCTCGGTTATCTGTGCTGGTATGCGGGTTCGGCGCGCACGAGCGGCACCGAAGCCGCGCTGTTCACGGCGGTTGCGCCGGTCTCGGCCGTGCTATTCGCGGTCGCACTGTTCGGCGAGGCCCTGGGCGGCACGCGGCTTCTCGGCATCGCGCTCGTCGTCGCGGGAATGCTGGTGGGCGCGACGCGGCGGCGCGAGCCGCCGGCACGCGAAACGGATGCACGGTCGAGGTCGCCAGTGCGGCCGGCGGCATCCGCGTCGACCGCTACCGATTGATCCGCGTGCGCGGCGACTGTAGGAATGTGTCCGGCCGCGGCAAAATCGTTGCGCACCGTCGCACAAGATGCAATATTCGCGTGGCCGGGCCATTCGACAACCACCGAACAATAATTCGCATCACCATGAACAAGAAGGAAGCCAAAACGAGAATCGCGGCGCTGCTGTCCGCGGGTGCGAGGAAAGCCGACGTGCTGGCCGAACTGGCCGGACAGGGCCTCAAGGATCGCGTGCTCGCGCGCCTGATCGCGTCGCGCCCCGACCCTGAGCTGTGCAGGAAGAACAAGGTGCATACACGGGTCCTGATCGGGCTCGGCATCGCGCAGTTGGTGATCAGCGTCGCACTCGCCTATCTCATCCTGGTGGACACACTCAGCATCGGCGCCGCGGTGCTGTTCCTCGCACTGACGGTGCCGCTGTCGCTGCTGTTCATCTGGGGCTTCGCGACCCATCGCGTCGGCGCATATCACGCGTTCATCATTCTGTCGCTGCTGCAGGTACCGAAGACCATCGCCGATCTCGGCCGCGATCCGTCGGCCGCGCTGCCTACCCTCGGGGTGACCGTCATCCTGGTCGGCTACGTCTGGTTCGTCCGCAACCGGCTGTTCCCTGACTTCGGCTGGTTCACGCCGCGCAAGGTCGAGGGCCGTTACGCGTTCGTGGAAACCGCCTGATACCGCACACCACGCACCACGCACCGTGAAAAAGGCGCCGGGCCGCCCCGCAATCGCGGGACGGCCCGGCGCCTTCTGCATTCCGGAACCCGGCAGCTTATTTGGCCTTCTCAGCCGTATCGCTGATTGCCTGGCCACCCTTCGAAATGTCCTGCCCCACGCCTGCAACGGTATTGCAACCGGCGAGCGCGGCGGTCACCACCAGCAGCACTGCAGCAATCGTACGCGTCATGCTCATTCTCCTTCGAGTCAACATGCCCGACCGGGCGAATCGTATGCGGCGTGGTGCCCTGCGGCGTGCAGGACACGGGGCCTGACCTGATTATACGGAGACGGCCGCCGTGCGCCAGTGCCGACCGCGCCAGTGCCCTCGCACGACACGGCCGGCCGGCCGCACAGATTTTCCTTGACTTCGTCGGCACGCGAACTAATATACGCACCGCGTATATTTCTCATCAGGTGCCGCCGATGACCGTTCCCCAGCAAGCCTTCCTGCGCGACGCGATGCGCCGCCTCAACATGACCCGCGAAGCGTTCGCGAACCGCATCGGCGTGAGCCGCCGCGCGCTCGACACGTGGCTGTTGCCCGACGACTCGCAGGAATCGCGCGGGATGCCCGAGATCGTCGAACGCTTCGTGTCGGAAATCGTCGAGCGCTCGGCACCGGACGGCGGAGACTATACGCAAAGCGTAGACAAACAGGAGCTCGCAAAGCAATTCCTGTTCGAAGGCAAGCCGCAGTTGATCTCGGTGGACCAGTTCTCGCGCGACTCGGTCGAGGCGCTGTTCCGCGTCGCCGACGTGATGCAGCCGATCGCGCGCCGCCACAAGATCTCGCGCGTGCTCGAGGGCGCAGTGCTCGGCAACCTGTTCTTCGAAGCCAGCACGCGCACGCGCGTGTCGTTCGGCGCGGCCTTCTGCCGGCTCGGCGGCTCGGTGTGCGACACGACCGGCTTCACGTTCTCGTCGATGGCCAAGGGCGAATCGATCTACGACACGAGCCGCGTGATGGCCGGCTACGTCGACGCACTCGTGATCCGCCACCCGGAGAAAGGCTCGGTTGCCGAATTCGCGCGCGCGACCAACCTGCCGGTGATCAACGGCGGCGACGGCCCGGGCGAGCACCCGAGCCAGGCACTCCTCGATCTCTATACGATCCAGCGCGAGTTCTCGCGGCTCGGCAAGATCGTCGACGGCGCGCATATCGCGCTCGTCGGCGACCTGAAATACGGTCGCACCGTGCATTCGCTCGTCAAGCTGCTCGCGCTGTACCGCGGGCTGAAGTTCACGCTCGTGTCGCCGCCGACGCTCGAAATGCCCGCGTACATCATCGACCAGATCGCGACGAACGGCCACGTGATCGAGCAGACGAACGACCTCGCGGGCGGGCTGCGCGGCGCGGACGTCGTCTATGCGACGCGGATCCAGAAGGAGCGCTTCACCGACGAGTCGTTCGAGGGCTATACGCCGGATTTCCAGATCAACCAGGCGCTCGTCGACTCCGTCTGCAAGCCCGACACGCTGATCATGCACCCGCTGCCGCGCGACAGCCGGCCCGGCGCGAACGACCTGTCGGTCGACTTGAACCGCGATCCGCGACTCGCGATCTTCCGCCAGACCGACAACGGCATTCCGGTGCGGATGGCGATCTTCGCGGTGCTGCTCGGCGTCGAGAATCTCGTCCAGCATTCGATGCGCGATGCGACGTGGCGCCCGCCGGCGTACCTCGGGCCGGAGGATGCGGTGTTTCACGGAATCGATTGACCCGCATCCGGGGTTGCGCGGCCAGACTCGAGATTGCTGAAGATCGAGCGCCGCGCGCCGAAGCAACGCACGACGCGCCGCCTTGCACGGCGCGTTTTCATTTTCGGCGCGGGTGATATCGAGGCGACCGGCCGGAAGTTAGCGAGCCCACGGATCGATCACGCGCAGGCCCGCTGCTTCGAACGGTGCGACGTCGCGCGTGGCCACGATCAACCCGTTGGCTGCGGCGGTTGCAGCGATGAAGCCATCGGCAGGCGCCATCGTGTGCCCCAGGGCGCGTGCCTTCGCGCGTAGGCTCGCATATGCGTCACTGGCCGCATCGTCGAACGGCAGAATCCGCCCGCGAAACAACGGCACGACGCGTTGCTCGATGTTTTGGTGCAGCCAGTCTCGCCTGCGCCCCTCCGGCAACGCGGCCACGCCGAATCGCATCTCGGCCAGACTGATCGCGGCAAGAAACAGCGTCTCGACGTTTTGCGCGTCGAGCCATTCGATCACGGCCGCGCTCGGTTCGCGTCGCAGCGGCTCCGAAATGACGTTGGTATCGACCAGAATCATTCGAAGCTCATCGGATCGGTTGGCGATTGATCGCGCTGAACCTCGAAATCGATGCCGCCAGCCTCTCGCCCGATCTCCGCCAGCAGCGTTCCCAGTTTGGGCCGTCCTCCGGGCCGAACGGCCTGCTCGAGGATATCGCGCACCTCGGCCTCGGTACTGCGGCCATGTTGTGCGGCACGGATTCGAAGCGCGCGATGCACCTCGTCGGGCAGGTTTCTAACAGTGATCACAGGCATGATGCGCCTCACTACATTTGCTTTCAATGCAGTCATATTATCATCTTGCTGTCATTTTGGACGAGTGAAGACCCGATCACTGTAAATCGCCCGCCTCGCCTTTCCCACTCGGCCATTCGGCCATCGCCGCAACCCCGCACGCGCTCGGCAGCCCTCCGCCACATTCGCCAACATTCCTCCCACAAATGAGAACGCGAACGCTTCTCATTTAAAAAGAAATTACATAGAATGCCACCTGAAAACAAATCGTAATAATTCCCGGCGGCATGCACATTTCCGTAGCGCGTCGTTCCCGGGGCCACACTGCGAGGTCGAAGCGCATCATGAAGTCCCGTCCTGACGAGCAGAAGCTCGGCAAATTCACCACCCTGTGCAGCGTGCTCGCCGCGAGCCCTGCGTTCGCCGACGGAACGCCGCCATCCGCCCCGGTCGGCACCGAAGGCCATCTCGCGCCGATCGAGGTTCAGGGCAAGGCCGAGCACAGCTACAAGGCCGACTTTTCCGCATCCGCGAAATTCACCGCGCCGCTCGTCGACACGCCGAAGTCGGTAACCGTGATCCCGCAGGAACTGATCCAGAGCAGCGGCGCGGCGACGCTGACCGAAGCGCTGCGCACCGTGCCCGGCATCACGTTCGGCGCCGGCGAAGGCGGCAACCCGCTCGGTGACCGCCCGTTCATCCGTGGCTACGACACGCAGGGCAGCATGTTCGTCGACGGGATGCGCGACACGGGCGCGACCACGCGCGAGATCTTCAACACCGAGCGCGTCGAGATCACCAAGGGCTCCGACGGCGCGTACGGCGGGCGCGGCGGCGCGGGCGGCAGCATCAACCTCATCACGAAGGCGCCGCACCTCGGCACGACGGCCGCCGCGAGCGCGGGCCTCGGCACCGACCGCTACCGCCGCTTCACCGCCGACGGCAACTGGCAGTTCGCCGATCACGCCGCGTTCCGCCTGAACCTGATGAGCCACAACAACGACGTCGCCGGCCGCGACGCCGTCAACAACGAGCGTTGGGGCGTCGCGCCGTCGATCGCGTTCGGCCTCGGCACGCCGACGCGCGTGACCGCAAGCTACTACCACCTGTCGACCGACGACATGCCGGACGGCGGCATTCCATACTTCTACACGACGTCGAACAAGCCCGCGAACGTCGACACGATCTATCCGGCGCCGGTCGACCGTCACAACTTCTACGGCCTGATCGACCGCGACTTCCGCAAGACCACGTCGGACATCAGCACGATCAAGATCGAGCACGACATCACGTCGAATCTGACGGTGCGCAACACCACGCGCTACACGGAATCGACGCAGGACTACATCTGGACGCAGCCCGACGACAGCCAGGGCAACGTGGTCAACGGCCGTGTCTGGCGCCGCAACAACAATCGCGACAGCTCGATCAACAGCCTCGCGAACCTGACCGAACTGTTCGGCGAATTCCGCACCGGCCCGTTCAAGCACAGCTTCACGACCGGCATCGAGCTGACGCGCGAATGGGGCAAGCGCGATTCGTACACGGTCGCGACCGACAAGGGCACCATCTGTCAGCAAGGCATCGGCGCGCCGTCCGGCTACAACTGCACGAGCGTGTGGTCGCCTGATCCGAACGATCCGTGGGCCGGCTCCGTCACGCGCAACAACGACTATGCGCATTCACGCACCACGACCAAGTCGATCTACGGCTTCGACACGATCGAGCTCACGCCGCGCTGGCAGGTGAACGCCGGCGTGCGCGTCGACGATTACTCGACCCGCTTCACCGACACCAAGGCGAACGGCAGCAAGACCTACACGCGCGACGACACGCTCTTCAACTGGCAGGCCGGCCTCGTGTTCAAGCCCGCGCAGAACGGCAGCATCTACGCGTCGTATGCGACGTCGTCGACGCCGGCCGGCATGCTGCTCGGCGAAGGCAGCGAAACGCAGTCGCTCACGCCGGGCCGCGGCGGCGTCGGCCCGAACGCCGATCAGATGGCCCCCGAGAAGAACCGCAGCATCGAGCTCGGTACCAAGTGGAACGTGCTGAACGACAAGCTGTCGCTGACCGCCGCGCTGTTCCAGATCGACACCACGAATGCGCGCGTGACGCTGCCGAACAACCAGTACGCGATGGTCGGCAACAAGCGCGTGCAGGGTCTCGAACTCGGCGTTGCCGGGCAGATCACGAAGCAGTGGCAGGTGTTCGGCGGCTATACGTACATGAAGAGCGAGCTGCGCGACAACGGCAAGGATGCCGCGAACGACGGCAACCGCTTCCCGAATACGCCGAAGCACAGCCTGACGATGTGGTCGAACTACGACGTGACGCCGAAGTTCACCGTCGGCGGCGGCGCGTTCTACATGTCGGAAGTGTTCGGCGATCCCGCGAACCTGCGTGCGGTGCCGTCGTACTGGCGCTTCGACGCGATGGCGCAATACCGGATCAACAAGAAGCTCGACCTGCAGCTGAACGTGAACAACCTGTTCAACCGCACGTACTTCGATCAGGCGTATCCGGCGCACTACGCGTCGATCGCGCCGGGCCGCTCGGCGTTCGTCACGCTGAACGCGCGCTACTGATCGATGGAAACCGTCTCGCTGAAGGCGCTCGCGTCGGTGTCGTCGCGCGCGTTCGCCGACATCCTGGCCGGGCCGCCCGAGCGCGCCGCCGCGTGGGTCGCGGCGGCCGCCGATAACGGGATCGTCGACGCGCAGGCCGTCTACGGCCAGTACCTGCTCGACGGGCACGGCGTCGCGCGCGATCCGGCCGCCGCATGCGGCTGGTTCCGGCACGCGGCGCGGGCCGGTCACCCGATGGCGATGAACATGCTCGGCCGCTGCTACGAGTTCGGCTGGGGGACGGCGGCATGCGCGCCGGTGGCCGTGTACTGGTATCGGCTCGCCGCGCAGGCCGGGCTCGACTGGGGCATGTACAACTACGCGACGGCGCTCGCGCTCGGCAACGGCATCGACGAGGATCGCGCCGCCGCGCTCGACTGGTTTCGCCGCGCGGCCGCGCTCGGCCATGCGAAATCGATCAACCTGATCGGCGGCTTCTACGAGGACGGCTGGGTCGTGACCGCCGATGCCGACGCCGCGTTCGACCACTATCGGCGCGCCGCCGAGGCCGGCGATTTTCGCGGCCAGTTCAACCATGCGCGGCTGCTCGCCGAGCGCGGGCGCGTCGACGAAGCCCTCGTATGGCTCGCGCGCGTGCCGGCCACCGCTCCCCCCGCGTTCGTCGCGAAGATGCGCGCCTATCTCGCGTCGTCGCCGCTCGATGCATTGCGCGCGGCGGCGATGCAGTTGCCGTCTCACGGCATGGAATCCGAATCATGATGCTTCATATCCCCGGCGTGTTGACCAAGGCACAGGTCGCGCAATGCCGCGAGATGCTCGATGCCGCCGACTGGGTCGACGGCAACGCGACATCCGGCGCGCAGTCGGCGCTCGCGAAACGCAACCGGCAATTGCCGGAAGGCTCGCCGGTCGCGCGCGCAGCGGGCGATGCGATCCAGGATGCGCTGGCCCGGCATGCGCTGTTCTTTTCGGCGGCGCTGCCGCTGAAGGTGTTTCCGCCGCTATTCAATCGCTATGAAGGCGGCGAGACGTTCGGCACGCATGTCGACAACGCGATCCGGCTGCTGCGCGGCACGGATTTCCGCGTGCGCAGCGATCTGTCGGCGACGCTGTTTCTCGAGGAACCGGACGCGTACGACGGCGGCGAGCTGTGCGTCGAAGATACGTACGGCGTGCATCGCGCGAAGCTGCCGGCCGGCGATCTCGTGCTGTATCCGGCGTCGAGCCTGCATCACGTCACGCCGGTCACGCGCGGCGAGCGCGTCGCGTCGTTCTTCTGGATCCAGAGCATGGTGCGCGACGATGGCGACCGCACGCTGCTGTTTCAGCTCGATACGCAGATTCAGGCGCTTTCCGCGGAAAAAGGCGCGAAGGATCCGATGGTCATTTCCCTGACGGGGATTTATCACAACCTGTTGAGGAAGTGGGCGGATGCGTAGCATGGGCTGATCACGCGACGTCCGCCGTGAAGTACGTCGCCGGAGCCGGCGCTCCATCGCTTGCATCGGTTCGCGATGCATGTCTAAAATGACCATCGTCAAATGACCATGCTCATATCATGATGCCGCACGCTCCCGTATCGAAATCCGAATTCAAGGCTCGCGCACTCGAATACTTCCGGCTCGTCGAGGCGTCGGGCGAAAGCCTGATCGTCACCGACCATGGCAAGCCAACGCTCGAAATCCGGCCGTATCACGCACGCGAGGCTCAGCCGTTGGACATATTGCGCGGCTCGGTCATGCGCTACGACAATCCTCTCGATCCGATTGCGGAAGATGACTGGGAGGCGTCGCGGTGATCGTGCTGGATACGCATGCATTGGTGTGGTGGGTGGCGGGCGATCCGTCGCTCAGCAAGAAGGCGCGAAGCGCGATCGATCGCGCGCGCGGCGAGGGCGCACTCGCTGCGTCCGCGATCTCCGCATGGGAAATCGCGATGCTGGTGCGCAACGAGCGCCTCGCATTGACGATGGACGTCGATGCGTGGCTCGCGACGGTCGCGCAAATCGACGGCATGCGCTTCGTGCCGGTCGACGCCGACATCGCCGCGAGGTCCACCGCGCTGCCCGGCACTTTTCACAAGGATCCAGCCGACCGCATGATCGTCGCGACTGCGCGCCGGCTCGGTGCGCCGCTCGTCACCCGTGACGAAAAGATCCGTGCATACGCGCACGTCAAGACACTTTGGTGACCGTCATGGGCACGTCGGCCGAGTCGCAACACCGACACATCCGCATGCCACTCGACAGACGATTCGTCTGACGGAACCGATGACGGCGATCACGCGAAGCCGTCCATGACCGATCGACGCTTTACCTCGCACCCGCTTCACGTATTACCCGTCGGATTAGCGGCATTGGCCGTTCAGCGACCGCGATTGAACCGCGATGTAACGAGAATCGCACTCCATAAACGGCCCCGTCGAGGAAACCATGCTCGACGAACGCGCCCGCCGACATTCTTTCCGACGACAACGCCCCCGCGTCGGTAACATCCGCACTTGCCGATCCCCGCCCGCTCCCGCACAATCGGGCCACCTGCCTTCCCTCCCCCCGCGCCGATGTCCTATGCGTCACTCGCCACCGGCGTCCTGCTCGCCGGCGGTCTCGGTCAACGCTTCGACCCAAGCGGTCTGCACAGCAAGCTGCTCGCGCGGCTTCCCGACGGCACGCCGGTTGCGGTCGCCGCCGCCCGTCATCTGGCGGCGGCCACGGCCGAGGTGATCGCCGTCGTGCGTCCCGGCGCCGAAAAACTCGCGATTTTGCTGAACGACGCTGGCTGCCAGGTCGTCTATGCGCCCGACGCGATGCGCGGCATGGGCGCGAGCCTGGCAGCCGGTGTTCGCACCTCGCCGGAGGCGACCGGCTGGCTGGTTGCGCTCGGCGACATGCCGTGGATCGCGGCGTCCACCTACGAAACGGTCACACGCGCCCTCGACGCCGACGATGCATCGATCGTCGCCCCCGTGCACCGCGGCGTGCGCGGCCATCCGGTCGGCTTTGCCGCGCACCACTACGAGGCGCTCGCCGCGCTGGACGGCGATACGGGCGCCCGCGCGCTGTTCGCCAGCGCGCCGGTGAACCTGCTCGAGGTCGACGATCCCGGCATCCTGCGCGACGTCGATACGCCCGCCGATCTGCGCTGACCGCGGCGCGCGCCGGCCGCACCCGCATCGTGGCGCTGTTTGCGTGCGATCCGGCGCGATACCTGCAGCGGCTCGCCTGTCGCCGGCAATCCGCATGCCGCCGCGAGAATCCCCCGGCAAACACCCGTCCGATTGCCTATAACGGAGACGAGACGCGCCCGCCGCGCCACCGCCGTCACGCCTTGCGCGAGTTCCCCATGGACCACACGACCCCGATGCCCGAGCCCCCGGCCGACCCGAACCGCGATCCGGAAGACGATCCGCTGTCACCGCCGCCACCGGGGCATCCTCACGACAATCCGCAGCAACCCAACGGACCGCCAAGCAAGGATCCTGTCTAGCCGGCATCCGCCCGCGCCATCAGGCCTGCCCCGGCATCCGCCCTGACAAACGACACGGCCGCTGCCGCGGTTACGCCGCCGCGCCTTCCCGCGCCACGCGCACCTCGTACGTCTTGAGGTGGTTGTATGCGATCCGCAGCAGCGACAGCGCATCCGCCGCCTGCGGGTCGCGGCGCGCGAGCAGGTCGCCGATCACGTGATCGGCTTCGACCCGCGCGCGATTTTCGACGTCGCGCAGCATCGACGCGGTCAGCGGCGACGGCGTCAGCACCATCCGCTGCATCCGCTCGACCGCGGCGGGATCGGGCCGGTAACCGTTGTGCGCGGCGATCGCGCTGCATTCGTCGAGCATCGTCTCGAGCAGGCGGCGGCCGTCCGGCGCGGCCAGAATGTCGCCGATCGAACCGCGAAACAGCGACGTGCTCGCCGCGAGCGTCGCGAGGAATACCCACTTGTCCCACATCCGCGCGGCGATGTCGTCGCTGAGCGTCGCCTCGAAGCCCGCGCCGCCGAGCACGTCGGCCACCGCGCGCACGCGCGCCGATTCGCCGCCGGCGAGTTCGCCGAACGACAGCCCTGCCGTGTCGTTCAGGTGCACGACCCGCTGTTCGCGATCGAGCGTCGCCGCGATCACGCACAGGCCGCCGAGCACCTGCGCGGCACCGAACCGTTCGCGCAGCACGTCGAGATGGCGCATCCCGTTGAGCATCGGCAGGATCAGCGTCGACGGCCCGACGAATGGCGCGAACGATGCAATCGCATCGTCGAGGCTGTAGGCCTTGCAGCTCAGCAGCACCAGGTCGAACGGCCCGGCCGTGTCGCTCGCGCGCACCGTCTGCACGTTCGCGAGCGTCAGGTCGCCGCGCGGGCTACGGATCAGGAGCCCGTCGCGCGCGAGCGCGGCCGCGCGGCCGTCGCGCACCAGGAACGTTACGTCGCGCCCCGCCGCCGCGAGCCGGCCGCCGAAGTATCCGCCGACCGCGCCGGCCCCCACCACCAGAATTCGCATCGTTGCCTCCTTTCAGGTTCGTTCGCCGCCGTGCGCCCGACCGTCGGGGCACGGCGCGCCATCGCCCGACAGTATAGCGACGCCGAATATGTATATGCATAGATGCCCGCACCACGCTCGCCGGTATCGGGCCGCTACCGCTTCTAAGGGATTTCCCGCCTACGGCAACGTTCGTTGCATGCCGTCAACGAGTTATCCCGTCACGCCGTTCCGGCGCGCCTGTTCGACCGACCGACCTCACTACCCATGCGCACCCTTTCCCTGAATCAGAAACTCGCCTCGATGATCGTCATTCTGTGGCTCGGTCTGCTCGTGATCGCCGGCATCGGCGCGTGGCAGACGCGCGCGTCGATGATCACGGACCGCCGCGATCAGCTTGCGTCGCTGGTCGCGCAGGCGACGAACGTCGCCGACCACTACTACAAGCTGTCGCAACAGAATGCATTGCCGGAGGCCGACGCGAAGCAGAAGGCGCTCGAGGCGATCGCCGCGATGCGCTACGGCACCGACGGCTACATCTCGATCAACGATTCGAAGCCGGTGATCGTGATGCATCCGATCAAGAGCGAGCTCAACGGCAAGGACGTGTCGAATTTCGCGGATCCGAGCGGCAAGCATCTGTTCGTCGAGATCGTGAAGGCCGGCAACATGGAAGGCGGCAAGGGTTTCGTCGAGTATCTGTGGCCGAAGCCGGGTGCCGACAAGCCGCAGGACAAGACCAGTGCGGTGCAGCGCTTCGCGCCGTGGGACTGGTATCTCGTGACGGGCATGTACATGGACGACGTGCGGTCGGCCGTGCTCGCGAGCGTCGGCCGCTGGCTCGCGATGACGGCCGTGCTCGGCGCGATCGCGACCGCCGTGATGGTGCTCGTGCTGAAAAGCGTGCGCGCGAACCTCGGCGGCGAACTCGAAGTGGCGCTCGACGCCGCGCGGCGCATCGCGCAGGGCGACCTGACCGCGCGCGTGAACGTCAAGCATGACGACCGCGGCAGCCTGCTGCATGCGCTGCACACGATGCAGAGCGGACTGATCGACATGGTGTCGCGCGTACGGATGGGCACGGAGAACATCAACGTCGGCGCGAGCGAGATCGCGTCGGGCAACACCGACCTGTCGCAGCGCACCGAAGAACAGGCGGCCGCGCTCGTGCAGACCGCGTCGAGCATGGATCAGATGACCGCGAACGTGAAGCAGAACGCGGACAGCGCCGCGCAGGCCGCCACGCTCGCCGGTCAGGCCGCGCAAGTCGCGACGCGCGGCAGCGAGGTGGTCGACGATGTCGTGCGCACGATGAACGAGATCACCGACCGCTCGCACAAGATCGGCGACATCATCGGCGTGATCGACGGGATCGCGTTCCAGACCAACATCCTCGCGCTGAACGCGGCCGTCGAAGCGGCGCGCGCGGGCGAACAGGGCCGCGGCTTCGCGGTGGTCGCGGCCGAGGTGCGCTCGCTCGCGCAACGCTCGGCCACGGCCGCGAAGGAGATCAAGTCGCTCATCGAGTCATCGAACGAAACCGTCGGGCACGGCGCGACGCTCGTCACGAACGCGGGCGAGACGATGGCCGAGATCGTGCAGTCGGTGCGGCGCGTGAACGAGATCCTCGACGAGATCAGCCATGCATCGCGCGAGCAGAGCGCGGGGATCGAGCAGGTCAACCGTGCAGTGGGCGAGATGGATCAGGTCACGCAGCAAAACGCGGCACTCGTCGAGGAAGCCGCGGCGGCCGCGCATTCGCTGCGCGACCAGGCCGAAGCGCTGCGCGACGCCGTTACGCGGTTCGCGTTGCCGGTTTGACGGCCGGGGTCCTGCCCCGCCCTTCCGCGCGTGTCGCGCCGGAGGGCGGGAGTGGCGTGTACCTCAACACGGCCAACCGCTGAATCCGCTTCCGTTCGGCGTCGCGGTTGGCGGCATCTCGTAGCCACACTCGTTGGAACTGTCGACCGGTCATGTGTCCAGTCGATCGCGTTCCGACACGTTGCGAATCCGCAAGCGAAGCAATCACGCCACAGCGCTGCCTTACGTCACCACGAATAGCCCTGCATGCCGTAATCGGTGTCGTGTCGACGACCCCACCAGGGGAGGTACGCGTTGTTGCCACCGCGTGCGCGGAACCAGTCCTTGTCCGGATCGATCGGGGTGAGCTTCGATGGTGGTCTGACGACGACGGCGACGGGGTGCTCGGGGTCGGTCGTGCCTGCGACCAAGGCGTTGCCGCCGAAGTGGTTGATTCGGCCGATTGCGAGTGCGACGTCGGTCAATGCGCTGCCGGTTCCCATGTCGCCAAGGAGTGCTGCCGTGTTGAAGGTCTGATTCGTGTGGTCGTATTCAGGGAGGGTTTCGGTCAAGGTCTGCGCGAGCGAGACAACGCGTAACGACGCTGCGTCGCTGGGTACACCTGCGTCGTGGACGATGTAATTCAGGTCCGTGACCGCGACGCCGGCATTGCGTGCTGCTTCGTCGATCGTGGCTTTCCATGCCTGCACGGCGCGTGTCGTGCCGACCTTCGGTGAAAAATCGTGCGTGTTGCCGGTTGCGGCCTTGCCGATCCAGGCGAGCGGTTCGCGCTCGGTGTTGAAGTTCGGACCGGCGAGAAAAAGCACGACGAGGTTCTCGTTGATCTGCGCATCCGTGGGCGGGAAGTTCGGGGCGTCCCAGTTCATCGCCCATACGGTCTTGTCGGGGTTCGCCTGCAAGTAATCCAGCGCGTTGTTCAGCGATGTGAAGCCGGCGTTTGCGCCGCCTTGAGTGATTTGCACGTCGGGAGGCGTGTCGCGGCTCCACATCGTCTGGAAATGCCGGTTGCCGATCGAGAACGTCTTTCGGATCGAATCTTGCAAGTAGGTTTTCGAGTCGTCGATTTCGAGTCGATTCGGAATGGCAAGTTCGACACGAATGCCCGCCAGTTCGCGCCAGTCATTTTTATTAGCCGGGTTCACCGTGTAGAAATATTTTGGATTGGATGCATAGCGGGAGCTAAGCAGGAGCGGAAACTTGTACATGTACTTGTGGTAGAAACCCTTGAAAGTCTCTGTTCCGCGGTTGCCGTAAACGAGTGCCCCGATCGAGCGAAGGGACGAAAACTTTTCGGGTTTTGTGCGCACCATGTCATCATTTTTGTTCGGCGTAACAAGCCCTTGCGTCCACAATAATTGCCATTCGGTCGGGTAGTCCATACGCTGCAACGGGTTCAACCAAATCATGCCGACAACCTGCGCGACGAACGGCCTAGCGGGCTCTTCAGTCAATGACACTGCACTCTCTGTGGTTTCTGGCTCAGGCGCGGCTTGCGCGGGACGCATTAGTGCTGTGGTGAACAGAAACACCATGAGCGCAGCCAGGCCTGGTACAACAATGAAGCGTTTCATCCAATCTCCTATTTCCACATGTGCCGGATCGGGGTGCTCTACGTAAGCCATCAGCATGGCCATGAGCATGGCGGTAATCAGCCATACCGAAACGGCAATAGCGACACGTCGTGGCCATGTAGCGATTAGCGCCTTCAAATCACACCCCCGACCTTCAAATAAAGTTCTCCTTCACGTTGATCTACGATCGCGCCGGGAATATTTCCTTCGCTGCCCTCGGTGTGTACCCATTCATGCAGCGGCAAGTCGTCCAATTTTCCGCGTGAAAAATATTCGTAATACTTCTTGTTTGGATTGTCATCCGGAATACCTTCACCCATCCGCCAGTCCGCCTCGATGCGCAAGTCGTAGAATTGTTCGGGCGTGATGTAGCACAGGCCCACCGCAACGTCGTACGCAAGCGCTTTTTCGGCATGTTCGGGGTTGGTCATCGTCGTTGAGTGATTCGTCGGGCTGTTGGTCGCACCGCGATCGAGCCAATCGACAATCTGTTTGTCGCGCCAATCCTTGTAGCCTTCGGGCATCGCGCTTTTGCCGTCCTCGCCGATCACGTGGCCGTCGCCGTCGAGCCATTCGGTGTTCAACGTCCGGCGCGCTTCCATTCGCATCAGCGCGCGGTCCTCGTAACGCTGTCCGGCTTCCGTTGAGGCCGTACCTTGAGCGATGCTGTCCCGGTTCTTCGCCTTGTACTGGTCGTAGGGGTCGTCGGCTCGCTTTTCTGCATCGTCCTTGTTCGCATCGCGCCATGCAGCCGGCGGATCGTTGCCTTCGTTGAAGTCGCTGATCGCGTCGCCGTCCTTGGTCTCGACTGACTTGCCGAATCGCAAGGCCTTCGGCGGGAATGGCTCGTCAAGCGCCGGAGCATCCGCCACCACTGTCCAGCCCTTCGGCGGATCGGCGTTCACGCGGAGCATGTTCAATGCCGAACTGATGCCGGTCACGACGAACACGAGTGGCGCGGTCACGAGCGTCGCCGCCATGCCCAGAACCGATTCATTTCCTTTGATCGCGCCGACGAGATTGAATTTGGCCGGCGGCGACGGCGGATACCAGAACCCCGGCTTCGTTCCTTGCTTTCCATGTCGCCAATCGTCTTCCCAGTATCGGTATGGTTTCTGCACGCCGACCGCGAAACCCGATGCAAACACGCGCTGCGTCAGGATACCGGCCGCGCCGATATCGTCGAGTTCGTGCTTGCTGATACCGCGCCAGCCGATCCCTTGCACCGTCACCGCCGAAATCACCTGATCGTGCGGACAGCAATATGCGGTGACGCGGCCATACGTCGATTCATTCAGCCCGTGCCTCGCGCGATCCTCTTGCGCCGCATAAGACCGCTTGCTCGTCGGCGATACCCGCTCGTTTTCCATGTCCTCATCGATTTTGTCGGCAGGTTGTTCGTATGCTTTTCGAGCGCTGATGATCGACAGGAATTTGCCGAATGTCTTCGTGCGCGCACCGTAGGTTTGTCGTCCACGCCGGCCGCTGCCGTCTTTCGTCGCGCGTTGCGACCAGGTATCCATGAATGTGTCGGACTTGTTCGGGCCGTCAGCATTGGCGAGACTGTACGGCGCGTTCGCCAGCACGTAGGCGTCTGCCACGCAGTGGCCCGAGCGCCCCCACGGATCTTCGACATCGGGGAATGCGTCGCCGAAGAACGCCGCCGTGAGGCCGACGATATTTCCTTGGCTGTGGCATACGACGGTAATCGGCACGTCGGCCTGCATGCTTCGGATCGATTCGATCAGTCTGGCCAAGCGCAACGCGGCGAGTACGCCATACGCACGCGGCGGCGCGCGGTACAGCGGCCGATTGGTCGGGTTGATGCCTTGCACGGTCATCCAGCCCATCGTTCGATCATCCAGACCGCCGTGCCAAAGATCGGGCAGGCTGGCACAGCCGTTCGTGAACGGGCCGCCGCCCCAATAGTCCTTCTCGTTCAGGAAGATCTTGTCGCCATACTCCTTCAATTCCGCAGCAGTCGCGCGATAGCCCCAGCGGAAATGAACGACGGGCGAAAACGACGGCTCGGGCTTGATGTAATTGTCTGCCAGCAAATCAGGGTTCAGAAACCCATCCGGCGTCACACTCTCCGTGTACTTCGCGGGCGTCAATTGCCCCGCATCGATACCGTGATACATCATCTGATCGTCCAGACGCCCGAGCCTGCGATTCAGGCCTTTGCATAGCCCATCCTCCGACGCCTCAAACCATTCGCCTTCGGAATTCACCCCATGCACGAAGATCACGATACCGGGCAAGGGCAATTGCTTGATGCAGATGAGCGGCGTGTTCTTCGCGAACATCGTCACGCCTTCGACGCGGCCGACGACGATCGGCGGCGGTTTCGGTCGCGGCGCCGGCCCGTCTCGGGCTATGGCTTCAGCGCCGCGCGCCCCCGTTCGAGCGGCTGCTACTGGCCGCGCATCGGAAAATGAATCGCTCATCTGCATTCCTTCATATATCTTGACCATTCTTCTTGATGAACCGCGTCGCCGGCCTCCCGAACCGGTCTGCGTCGGCCGCCGGTCGCTTTCATGTACGCGCAACCCTAGGCCGCACATAACGCCGGAGCGATATCGGCACGCGCTTCCTTTCGTTCCGACCGATGATCGTGGGGAAGGCACGCAAAGTGCCCCCCCTGCATCGGCCCTCCTCAGACGTCAGCAAGACGAAGCGCCGACGCACTGGACAATCACGTGTTCAGCCTTTCGATATGAAGGACAACCAAACGATTGTCCCAGTCGACGCGGCCCTAAGAAAGATTCCGGAATGTCACTGCTACCGAGATAGCGCTCGTGATTCCTGTTCTCGGCTCCCCGCCTGCTCCGCGCCTTCCAGGCAGCTCGCAACCTTGCCGCCGTCGAGCCCCAGCGCGGCCGCTCGCTGAACCAGCTCGATGTCGTTGCTCGCACCGAGTTTCTTCATCGCGCTGATCTTCTGCGCGCTGACCGTTTGCTTGCCCTTGTTCAGCCGCTGCGCGATCGCCTTGATCGGCATGCCGGCCAGATAAAGGCGAATCACCTCGATCTCGCGCGTCGAAAGCTTCACCGGCGTCGCCTCGTGTCCGGCCAACGCATCGAGCGCGCGGCGCACAAGCGGCGACAGATAGTGACCGCCGCTATAGCTCGAGTGAATCGCAGTGACGATATGGCCCACCTCGTCGAACTTGCTCACGAGGCTCGCGCCGACTTGCGAGAGAATCGAGCGGAAGATCACCGGGTTCTCGTTCCCGACCAACGCAACGATCCCGACGTTCGGACGCATGCGTCGCAGCCACTTGCACAGTGCGAAGCCGTTCATCTGCGCATCGCTGCGGACCGAATAATCGACCAGCGCGATGTCGCAATCGAGCGTGTCGAGGGTCGCGACGAGTTCGTCCGGCGTCCGGCAGACACCGACGAGATCGATTGCGCACACGTCGCCGGCAATGTGCTCCATGCCGGCGAGCGTCAACGGCCAGTCGTATGCAAAGATGGTGCGAATATTGAATTTCCCCATGCGCGGTTCCAGAAGGTTCACCCGGCGCGCGGCGCGGAATGCGCGTACGACCGGCGTGGCGTTGAATTTACGAGCGAGATATTTTTATCTCGATCGTTATTCTATGAGGCGACGCTTGGACGGGATATCGGACGGTGAATAGAGCGGCCTGCGGGGACGTAGTACAAGTTTGATTTTTGGCGCCGGCCCGACCGTTTGGCCGGTGTCGCCCTCGTCCTGACAGCCAACGTTACAGGTCGCACGGGCCGCACCGACGGCCCGCGGGGTAAAATTGCGGCCTTTGCATGCCATTCCGGGCGACCGGCCAGGGGCAGCGCGCCGTTGCCGGCCGCGCGCCCCGCCCGTTCGCCGGCGGCCCGTACTCCCCGCTTCCTCAATGACCGAATCCGATCTGCAATCCGACGACATCACCATCCACGAAGACGGCCTCTGGCGCGACAACGGCTGGACGGCCCGCATCATCAAGAACGAAGACGACGACGGCTGGGCCGTCGAGATGATCAAGGACGGCGAAGCCGAGCCCGCGCTCGTCGGCCCGTGGACCATGGGTCGCGACAAGAAGAACCCGAAGCCGATGGATGCAAACGCGTTCCGCACGCTGGTGAAGACCGCGACCGAGGTGCTGATGCGTCACGAGCAGCAGCGCCGCGCGATGCTGCACAAGGAAGTGACGGTGCAGGACGGCGACGGGCAGGATGTGTCGGTCACGCTCGACATCGTGCCGGACGAATTCGAGCCGTATGCCCAACTGAAGGCGTTCGACCCGTACGGCGAACTGCTGGCCGACGCGAAGGTGTCCGCCGGGTTCAAGCTCAACAAGGCCAGCGCCGCACGCTGGGTCGAATCGGGCTTCGAACGGCCGGCCTGACACCGCGGGCCGCGGGCCGCGGGCCATGGGCCGCGCGACGTCGGGCCGCGTGCCGCGCGGCCGCAACCGGCGTCAGCCGTGCAGGCCGAGCGCGGTCATCAGCCGGTACAGCGTCGCGCGCGAGATGCCGAGTTCCGCCGCGACGTCGGCATGCTGATGCCGATGCCGCAACAGCGTTTCCTCGATCGTGCGCCGCTCGGCCTGCCGGCGCGATTCCGCGAGCGTCGGCGGCCGGTGCGACGTGTACTGGTTCAGTTGGAGATCGGCGGCCGAGATCAGCGGGCCGTTCGTCATCACGACCGCGAAACGGATCCGGTTGATCAGCTCGCGCACGTTGCCGGGCCACGCATAGTTGTGGATCGCCTCGATCGCGCACGGCATGAAGCCGCGAATCCGGTGCGAACTTTCGCCGCGATAGCGCCGCAACACATGATCGGCGAGCAGCATGATGTCGCGGCCGCGCGCGCGCAGCGGCGGCTCGTCGATGCGCAGCACGCACAGCCGGTAGTACAGGTCCGGGCGGAACCGCCCCGCCTGCATCGCGGACTCCAGATCGACGTGAGTCGCGGACACGATCCGCACGTCGACCGGAATCGACGCGCGCCCGCCGAGCCGCTCGATCTTGCCCTCCTGCAGGAACCGCAGCAGGCTCGCCTGGCTCTCGAACGGCATGTCGCCAATTTCGTCGAGAAACAGCGTGCCGCCGTGCGCGGCCTCGATGCGGCCGATATTGCGCTGATGCGCGCCGGTGAAGGCGCCCCGCTCATGACCGAACAGTTCGGCCTGCAGCAGCGTCGACGGAATCGCCGCGCAATTCACGGCGACGAACGGCGCGTCGGCGCGCGACGAATGCTGGTGGATCGCCGATGCGGTCAACTCCTTGCCGGTGCCGGATTCGCCGGCGATGAACACGGTGGCTTCGGTGTTCGCGACCTTGCGGATCGTCGCGAACAGGCGGCGCATCGCGGCGCACGCGCCGATCATCACGCCGCCGGGCGGCGCGGCATCGTCGGCCGGATCGCTTTCCGCCAGTTTCAGCATCCCGTACGCATGGCCGACGAGATATCCGATCGTCGTGTAGGCCGTCGCATTGCGCACGTAGTCGAAGCAGCACTGGCGAATCAGGCGCGCGATGGTGCCATCGCGCAGCCGCTCGCCGTCGGCGAGCGCGACCCAGCCGATCCGCGGATCGCGCAGCAGCGTCTCGAACGATGCGACGTCGGGCGACGCGAATCCGCCGAAATCGACGATGCCCGCATGCAGGCGGTTCGCCTTCACGAGATTGAGTGCGTCCGCAACGGATTTCGCGCGCCACACCTCCCAGCCGCGCGACGCGAGACAGTCGACGAGCCCCGCATCGGGATGCTGCGACAGATAGACGAGCGGGCGCGACAGCACGGTTAGGTGACGCCGGGCCGCAACGAACGGCGGTGCGTATGCGGCCCGTTCGTCCTCGTGCGGGCCTGACAGTCTGATCTGGCAGCAATGGTTCATGATGGCCTCGCCGCATAGGGTTGTCTGACGGAGCGGGCGGCGCGAAGCGGTACGCGGCGAGCCTCCCTGCTCGCACGCCGCGCTACCGGCATGTCCGCTCCGGAAAGTTTCGTCATCGGCAGAACACAACACGCTGCGTGTAGATCTGCGGTTCGACGACGGGCCGCGCGGCCTGGTTGAGTTCCTCGCGATACGTGCGGTAGGTCTTGCCGTTCACCGTCACTTGCGTCGCGGGCGCCGTCTCGATCGTGTTCAATCCTTTGCGCCGCCAGTCGCTGACCCGCGCCGACGCGGACAGGTTCGACTCGCCGGCGATCTTCTGCGTGATCGCGCTGCTGTCGCTCCACGGCTGTGTCTGCATGTCCTGCGCGTGCTGCATCGCGCCGACCGTCTTGCCGGTCGCGGTCGGCCCGTTCTGCGCTTCGAACGGCGCGCCGCGGCCGTACACCGGCGATTGCCACGACGGGGCGTGTCCCTCCTCCGGCATCATGTAGACCATCTGCGGATCGCCGACCATCATCATCGGCACGCATGCCGTGTTGTCCGCGCGGCCGAGCGTCGTCAGCGCCTGCTGGACGCTCGCGGCGTTCGCGAGGGTCTGCTCGCTCAGGATGACAAAGACCGCGGGGTTCTGGAAAACCGACTGTGCGGCGGCTTGTGTGTCGACCAGCAGCAGCGCGACCCAAAAAATCCTCATGATTGAGGCCTCCTCGTACCCTCGTCAGGCAAAAAGAGGTGTTGACCTCGGGGAGGGATCAACACCCGTCCAACTTGCACCGTGCGTCGCACAGCGGATCCCGGCGTTCCCGTGCGGCCCGGCTTGCCGGTCGCGCGGAAGCGTCGCCCGCGTGCTTACGACGATGTGCTCGTCGAGATGACGGTCGGAGCCGGCATCGCCGGCGCGGCCGGGGCGACCTGCTGGTCGGCCGCGGCCGGGGCTGGATCCGGCGCGGCCGGCATGTCGGCGGATTCGACCAAGCCGGTCGCCTTTGCGTCGACGGCTGGCGTGTCGGCAGCGGCTGCCGCCGTGGCGCGCGACGCGGCCTCCGGTGCGGGCGCTTCGGCTGCCGCCTGCGCTGCCGGCTCGGCAGCCTTCGCATCGACCGCGGGCTCGGGCGCTGCAGCGTAGGCCGGGGCCGGTGCGGCTTGCGCGGTGTCCGGCACCTTCGCGTCGACGGCAAGCGCTGCCGGGGCTTGCGCTGCGGTGTCGGTTGCAACCGGTGCCGGTTCCGGTGCCTTGTCGGCGACCGTCGACGCGGGTTCCGGCGCCTTGTCCGCAACCGCTGGCGCAGATTCCGGCGCCTTGTCCGCGAAGCCCCCCGCGGCAACGATGGCGGCACCCGGCACCGCGCTCATCGCAGCCGGTGCAACGGCAGGCGCAGCACTCACGGTCGGCGCTGCCGCGGCAACCGGCGCGGTGACGACGGCAGCCGCTTGCGATGCCTTCACGGCGGCCGCCTGCGTCGCGGCAGGCACCGCGCTGACGGCCGGTGCGACCATCGACGGCGCGGGCACCGGAACCGGAATCGGCGCCGCCTGGACCGCGGTCGTCGCCAGCGGGCGAATCTGCACGGGCGCGGCGGCATCGAGCGGCGGCAGGCCCATGCGGTTTCGCACGAGCGGATCGCGATACTTCACGTCGTCGGCAACGGTCGCTTCGGCGGACGGCGCCACATTCGAGCGCGCGAGCGGCGTGGTCGTCCCCGGGCACAGATGCCCGGTCGCTTCCACCGCGCGCCGGTTCGCATCGCTCTGGCAGAGCAGCGCGAGCGCGACGTCGGTCAACCCCATCGCGCGGAATTCCCGCGCATCGAGACGACGCACGCACGCCTGGTCGACCAGGGTCGTGCCGCCCGTCGCGCCGAAGCCCGGGAACGACACGCCGACGCTCACCGAGCCCATGCAGGTATCGGACAGCGTGGTCGTGAGGCCGGGCGCCTGGATAGACGGGTTCGTCTTGATCGTCTGGGTACCCGAATAGTTGACGTTTTCCGACGCCTGGGTGTTGTAGGGGTTGGTGCCGGGTGAGCCGGCCGACTGGAGCGAGCTCACGCTCTGCGGCGTCACGTTCGAGCCGCCGCTCGTGCTGGATGGCATCGTAACGTTCACGTTCACGCTCGAATTGCCGCTGCCGCGCACGCCGCTCGTGCTGGCACTGCTGGCGTTGCCGCCGCGCGAACTGGTGACGTTCGTGTTCATGCTCGAGCCGCCGCCCTGGCTGATCGCCGTCGAAGACGTCGAGGACTGCGAACTTGAAGTCGAGTCGGCAGTCTGCGCCTGGGCACCGATCGCGGCCATCGCGAACATTGCGGCACATGCCGCCCTGATCTTGTTGCTGTTCATTTCACTCTCCGGACGAGGTTTGACCTCCGACCCAGGCAACCGCACTAATTCCCCCGAATGCCTTCAGCTTTGCCCGCTTCCCCGAACTGCTTCCAGCCACTACCCAGCTGGGACCACGAACCGCCCGACATTCCCGGCCACGCCAGGGAATCCGGTGCGCCGATGGCACTGCCCGACGAAAGCGTGTGTTGTTCTGACGGATTGGTTGCAGGGTTCGACGTCTGCAAATTTGATTGCACGTCCTCGGCAGCGCGGTCAGCGCAATATGCCGTCAGAGACGCGAGCATCAGAGCGGCGGCAATCAGGTTCTGCTTCATGCCAACTCCTTACTTGAACAACAGTGCGGAAAAGAGACCAGCGTCGCTGGGAAACTGGTCCCCCGCACCCGACTAGTGACTGCTCCCGGTCGCGCTCGAACTCCCCTGGCTTCCGCCCGATGCAGACGGCGAACCGGCCGGACCGGTACTCCACACGGTCGACGCGTTGTAGTGATTCGAACCCGCGATCGCGCCCGACCCGCCGCTGCCCGTCAACCCGGCAGCACCCGCGTTGGCGATACCCTGATCGTTCCCGCCGCTGGCCGTGTAGTGGTTCGCGCCGAGGACGATCGTGGCGGTCACCCCTCCCGACAGCGCATTCGCGTTCTCGTTCGTGCTGCTGTTTCCACCGTACGAACCTGCGGCACCGATACCGCCGCCTGCCGCGAACGCGCCCCCGTTCGAGCCCCAGCCGCTGGCCGTCGAAGTCGAGTTGTGGAAGGCCGATGCCGTGCCGGTGGAACCAGCGGGTGTCACGGTACTTCCTGCGCTTGCGCCCGCGACCGAATTCGAATTGCTCGTATAGCTGCCTGAGCCGACCAGCACCGAACCGGACACACCTGCTGCAACGGATTGCGTCTGGTTGGTCGTGGACGGACCGGCGGCCAATACGGCCGACGAAAGGACGGTGAGCGCTGTCGCTAAAATGACTTTGGCTTTCATAGCAATTCCTTGCCGTGAGAAAGTTTGATGGCGAAGTCGCCGGGCTCGCCCTCGCGAAACGAAACCCGGCGTCCGTGCCACCAGCCAATGACGAACGCTGCGCGCCGCGGCTCAGTGGTGATACGTCCAGCCGATCGAGCCGGCATTCGCACCGCTGTTGCCGCCCGCTTGTGCGCCGCCGAAGCCGAAGCCGCCCACCGTCGACGTTTGGACGTGGCTCGTGTACGAGATCGAACCGCTGCTGCCGCCGCCAGCCGTGGCACCGGCTGCGCCGAGTGCGGCACCCGAATCGGTCGCGGTGAAATGGCCGAATCCGGCAACCCCGGCAATCGTCGAGCCGCCGCTCGACGAATTGCTGGTCGATACCGTGCCGCTGCCGGCGAATGCTGCACCCGAAACCGCCAGAACTGCGGCTGCAATCAGAAGCTTCTTCATGGTCGACTCCATAACGGCGTGGACGGAACAAGCGAGGAAAGCTGCACGCCTTCAACTTTCCAGCCCTGAGCAATCCCCATAACATAAGGATCACTATCTAATTACAAAGAATTGATTCATCTCGAATCCGATGGCCGCACAATTTTTCGGCGATCCGAATCCTGGTTTCGTATTTTTTTAGTTTTCCGAAATTTTTATATTTATTCTCGATATGAGTTATCGATCATTTATCAATCGGAAAACGAATCGACGCACGCACCCGGAAACAGGCATTCGCCATTCGGGATCAGTCGTTTTCGAAATTTGCTTACACGGCATACCGGCACATGGCATCCGCTTCAGCGATCGAAAATGCGTGAGTACAGTTATCTACCGTGAATGCAGTGCCATCGAAAACATGCGCGTTATCGCGGCGATAACGGGCCTGCATTACAGTCAGGCAGCATCGCTTCTCCCTGGGCTACCGATCAAAGATCTTCCGGGCAATCCGGCCGACGGGTATGCGAGCTAGTCCAGCCACCGCCGGCATCGGCCCGGCGCAGCGGATACGGGTCGGCACGAGCGGAAACGATTCGGCGTCGAGCTGTCCGGCACGGACAGCATGGCCCATCCGGACGAGCTGAATGAAGGGGAGCACGGCTGTCGGCCGGTTGTCGTGAGAAACGACAGGCGGTCCAGCACGCGCAACGCGCGGATACCGGGAAACCGGCAACGAACCCGCGAAGCTGGCACTGCATCGCGAGTCCTGTTCCGAGCTGTCCGACTACCCCACGGGTGCGCAAGGAATGCGCGCATCAAGTTGTTGCTTCTGGTCTTCATCGCTATTTCCCCGACTGCTTATTGACGAACGGGCCGCCCCCCATCTTTGTTGCATCAGGTCGACCGCTCGCCGGTGCGTCCAATACCGCAAACGGCATGCCATGCGTGATTCCACCGATGGTTGCGCGTCGCGTATCGTTCGCGGCGCCCGCAATATCGCCGGGAATCGAATTTTTTGTTTCAGGAATGTATCGCGATAACGGTCGGCAGCACGCGCCGATCATCGAACGGCGCGAAGCAATGCCGGAAAAGGCGGACGAACGCGGCCCGCGGAGCCTCGCGCAAGGGGGTGTCGAACGGATGTTTCATACTTGAGAACTGCACCGTCGCATATCCCGGCCGATGTACATTTCGGCCCCGGCAAACCGCCTGCCGCAGCCCGTTCGGCAGCCTTCCCGTACGCGAAAAAATCGTGAATCGAAGCGCGCGACAACCGGTTCTGCGGGACCCGCGCGGCCGACATCGCTATCGTTCCGGACATGCGCACCCGCCGCCGCGAAACGCAATTGATTCATCCGTGAAAATACCGACGATATCGAGCATCGGCCGGCGATGCGAACGCGCGGCAAAAACCGGTAAATACGACGCGAGCCGACATGGCTTTCACGCCGCATATCGGAAAAAACGACGGCAGGTGCGCCATGCGGCCTTGAACACACTTTATCGATTTTTACTGTTTTCCTTCAATTCACCGACATCCAGTACCGGCAACCATCGTGCTCCAACGGCTGGGATGAGAACGCGCGCTGCGCGCGAGAAACATTTTCGAATCGATTTCGACCGCTAATCTCATCGCGCGCAACATGGTCGTGAAACGCGCGATCCATGCAGAATGTGCGGGGCGGAGCGGCGTTATTGCGCGTTTCGGCCCGTCGGTTCGCATCCTGCCGGCATTTTCCGTATCGGTTCGCCCGTTTCCGGGATGCATGCTTGAAACAGAAGTTCGTGCGCGGCGTGGCGGCACGCTCCGCTGTCCCGTTGCGCCTGCGTGCGGCGGCCATGGCACATCGATTGCGTGTCATCCCGTTCCGGCGAGCAGCGCATCGCGCGACGAAGCCGGGCCCGATGCGGTCGACACGACCGGCACTCCCGTCAGGTGCCGAGCAATTCCTTCTTGCGCAGATGCACGACATCGCGCATCGGCGGCGCGCCGAACAGCCGGCTGTATTCGCGGCTGAACTGCGACGCGCTTTCATAGCCGACGGTCGCCGCCACCGACCCGACGTCGCCGCCCTGCCGCAACAGCAAACGCCGCGCCTCGTGCAGCCGCAGCTGCTTCTGGTACTGCAGCGGACTCAGCGTGGTCACGTGCTTGAAGTGATGGTGCAGCGACGACACGCTCATGTTGACCGCCTGTGCGAGCGTGTCGACGCGCATCGGCTCCGCGTAGTGATCGCGGATCCATTCGATCGCACGCGCGATCCGGTGCGTCTGGCTGCTCGCGACGGCCATGTGCCGCAGCCGCGTGCCCTGCCCGCTCGTCATCAGCCGGTACAGCAGTTCCTTTTCGATCAGCGGCGCGATCACCGGAATGTCGGCCGGCGTATCGAGCAGCCGCAACAGCCGCAGCGCGGCATCGAGCAGCGGCGGCGTCAACTCGGCGAGCGCGATGCCCTCGCCTTCCGGGCCCGCATCGGGCTCGGGCAGCCGCATCTCGGCCGCGAGTTCGACGATGCGCTGCAGATCGAGCGTGAGCGACAGGCACAGGTAAGGCGCGTCGGGCGACGCCTGCGTGACGCGCGAGAGAATCGGCAAGTCGATCGACGTAATCAGGCAATTGCGCGTGTCGTATTCGTAGGCCTGGCCGGCCACGATCACGCGCTTCGCGCCCTGCGCGGCGATCACGAGCGCGGCACGCGACACGCCGCAGCCGAGATCGACCGGATGCGCATGCCGATGCAGCATCAGCGCCGGCACGGCCGTCGAGTGGGAGCCGTCCGTCGGCGCGAAACGGCCGATCAGCGACGCCAGTTCGCGCCGCCCGGATTCGCGCGACGCCGCGATATCGGTCATGTCCATGACGGACTCCTCGCCTCATTTCCCTGAATCGCGGGAGCATAGCGAATCGCTCGCTGCCGCGCCGGGGATTTGCAGGATTGTTCAATAAATTTGCAGGATTGGGTAGACGTAAAAATCGGCCGTTCGCGCACACTGCCACCTGATCCGGCACATGCCGGGTTTTCCCCACGGAGACAAAAAATGCCCACCACGTTTGTCCTGAACGGCAAGAGTGTCACGCTCGACGCCGATCCGTCGATGCCCGTCCTCTGGGCAATCCGCGAGCATGCGGGGCTGACCGGCACGAAGTTCGGCTGCGGCATGGCGCAGTGCGGCGCGTGCACCGTCCATCTCGAAGGCCAGGCCGTGCGCTCGTGCGTGCTGCCGCTCGCCGGCATCGCGGGCAAGCACATCACGACGATCGAAGGCCTCGAGAGCAAACCCGCGCAGGCCGTGCAGGCCGCCTGGGTGAAGCTGCAGGTGCCGCAGTGCGGCTATTGCCAGTCCGGCCAGATCATGTCGGCAACCGCCCTGCTCGAACAGAACCCGAAGCCGACCGACGCGGACATCGACGCCGCGATGAACGGCAACATCTGCCGCTGTGCGACCTACGCCCGGATCCGGGCCGCGATCCACGACGCGGCCGCGACGCTGGGAGCCTGACCATGACGATCGAACTCGACAACGCCAGCTCGGTGCGACCGTCGCGCCGCACGTTCCTGAAGGCCGTGGGTGCCGCGGCCGCCGTCAGCCTGACGATCGGCTTCGAATGGGCCGGCCTCGGCCGCCGCGCGCTCGCCGCGACGGCGCCCGCTGCCGACTTCGCGCCGAATGCATTCCTGCGCATCACGCCCGACGGCACGGTCACGGTCATCGCAAAACATGTCGAAATGGGCCAGGGTGCCTATACGGGCATCGCGACGATCGTCGCCGAGGAACTCGACGCGGACTGGTCGAGCGTGCGCGTCGAAAGCGCACCGGCCGATGCGAAGCGCTATGCGAACCTCGCGTTCGGCACGATGCAGGGCACGGGCGGCAGCTCGGCCATGGCGAACTCGTGGCAGCAATTGCGCGAAGCGGGCGGCAAGGCCCGCGCGATGCTCGTGTCGGCCGCCGCGGCGCGCTGGAAGGTGCCGGCCGGCGAACTGACCACCGCCAACGGCGTCGTCACGCATGCGAAGAGCGGCAAGACGGCCGCCTACGGCACGCTCGTCGCCGACGCGTCGAAACTGCCGGTGCCCGACAAGGTCACGCTGAAGCAGCCAGCCGATTTCAAGCTGATCGGCCATCGCATTGCGCGCGTCGACGGGTCGGCCAAGTCGAACGGCACCGCGCATTTCACGCTCGACACGACCTTCCCCGGCATGCGGGTCGCGCTGCTGCAGCGCCCGCCGCGCTTCGGCGCGACGGTCAAGTCGTTCGACGCGACGGCCGCGAAGGCCGTGCCGGGCGTGGTGTCGGTCGTGCAGGTGCCGGGCGGCGTCGCGGTCGTCGCGAACGGTTTCTGGGCCGCGAAGCAGGGCCGCGACGCGCTGAAGGTCGACTGGGACGAAACCAACGCCGAAAAGCGCAGCTCGGACCAGCTCATGCGCGAGTACCGGCAGCTCGCCGCGAAGCCCGGCGCGTCGGCCCGCAAGGACGGCGATGCCGACGCGGCGATCGCGGGCGCCGCGCGCAAGGTCAGCGCGACCTACGAATTTCCGTATCTCGCGCACGCGCCGATGGAGCCGCTCGACGCGGTCGTCAAGCTGAGCGCGAACAGCTGCGAGATCTGGGCCGGCGACCAGTTCCAGACGGTCGACCAGGGCAACGCCGCCAGGGTCGCGGGCCTGAAGCCCGAGCAGGTGCAGATCCACACGCTGTACGCGGGCGGCAGCTTCGGCCGGCGCGCGAACGCGTGGTCGGACTACGTGGTCGAGGCCGTGTCGATCGCGAAGGCGCTCGGCGCGGACGGCAAGCCGGTCAAGCTGCAGTGGACGCGCGAGGACGACATCCAGGGCGGCTTCTATCGCCCGATGTACTTCCACAAGCTCGACGCGGGGCTGACCGCGGACGGCCGGCTGGTCGGCTGGCGCCACCGGATCGTCGGCCAGTCGATCCTCGCCGGCACGCCGTTCGAGGCGTTAATGGTCAAGGACGGAATCGACGCGACGTCGGTCGAGGGTGCGGCGAACCTGCCGTACGCAGTGCCGAACGTGTCGGTCGAACTGACCACCACCAAGGTCGGCCTGCCCGTGCTGTGGTGGCGCGTGGTCGGCAGCTCGCACACGGCCTACGCGGTCGAGGCGTTCATCGACGAAGCCGCGCACGCGGCGGGCAAGGATCCGTACCTGTTCCGCCGTGACCTGCTCGCGAAGGAGCCGCGGATGCGCGCGGTGCTCGAGCTGGCCGCGCAGAAGGCCGGCTGGGATCCGGCGAAACCGCTGCCGAAGGGCCGCGGGCGCGGGATCGCGGTGGCCGAGGCGTTCAAGAGCTACGTCGCGCAGGTCGCGGAAGTGTCGGTCGACGCCGACGGCAAGGTGAAGGTCGAGCGCGTGGTGTGCGCGGTCGACTGCGGGATCGCGATCAATCCCGACATCGTCGCCGCGCAGATGGAAGGCGGCATCGGCTTCGGGCTCGGCGCGGCGCTGCACAGCGCGATCACGCTGAAGGACGGCCATGTCGAGCAGCGCAACTTCGACGGCTATCACGTGCTGCGGATGGCCGAGATGCCGAAGGTCGAGGTTCATATCGTGCCGTCGGCCGAGGCGCCGACGGGCGTCGGCGAGCCGGGTGTCGCGCCGGTCGGGCCGGCGGTCGCCAACGCGATCTTCGCGGCGACCGGCAAGCGGCATTACGTGCTGCCGTTCGATTCGGGCGATACGGCGAAGGCTTGACGGGCAGAACGAAGAGACGCCGGGCCGGCCGCGTGACGGGAACGTTGCGCGGCCGGTTTTTTATTGCGCTGGCGCCTGCGGCACGCGACACGATCACGCCGGACCGGTCACTCCTGTTCGACTTCCGGCCAAAGCCTGGGGAAAAGAAATCGCAGTGCCGCGAGCGGCAGCCCGAAGGAAAGCTCACCGCGGTGCGAAGGAGAAGTCAGCAGCCCGAAATCGAGCAGCGATCGAACGATACGGCGTGCCAGCACGTCACTGACTCCCAGCATCTGCGTGAATTCCGCGCGCGTGACGGCGCGACGCAGTGCGACGAATTCCATGGCCAGCGCAGCGGCTTCCGCCTTGATGACGGACTTTTCCGAACGGATGCTCCATGGATTGAATTCGAGGTACCGCAATAGATCGAGCATGCGTGCGGTGACTCCGTCGAATTCCGTCATACGCACCATGAATCCGACCTGATCCTCGCAACAGGCCAGAAAGAACCGCGCGAACCTGACCAGCCCTTCCTGAGTCAGATTGCCCCGGCCGTCCAGATCATTGCGCCGGGACTGATCGGCTTCGCTCAGCCTCGCGTAATACTGCTCATGCTCGCGCGCCAATCCGCGAAGCGGTGACCACAGCCCGTGGGTGAGATCGGCGGCGCGCAGTCCAAGATGCGAATGCAGACGCGCAACCCTGCCGTTACCGTCCATGAACGGATGTACCCACGCCAGGCGATGATGCGAGCAAGCGATCCCGATCACTTGATACTCCCTCGCGCGGATACGGGCGTAACGCGTCGCCCAGGCCTGAAGCAGCGGCTCGATCATCTCGGGCTCCGGTGCCAGATGGCGCCCGACCGTCACATCGGAGCGCCGAAGCTCGCCCGGAACAACGATTTGACCATCGTCGGTGATTCGCTCATCTGCGGGAAGGCACGAAAAGAACCGCTCGTGGATGACGGAAATTCGCGCAGGCTCGAACAGCGCGGCGAGCGGAAGGCCGCCCCATTCTTCCTCGAGTGCGGCTTCCGTTGCGATATGCGCGACCGCGAAGCGCTGCTTCTTGCGCTCGACGATATCGGTCGAATAATCCCGATGAAGCGCCGCCTCGATTTTGGCGGGGGTCGTGTGCTGACCTTCGATCTTGTTCGTATAGTACGAATTCATTGCGCGCAACTGCGGAACGAGCGCGCGTGCCAATGGCGTATCCCTCACCGCGAGCAACCGTTGCGACGAATCGACGAGTTGGCCGGCCTGATCAAGCAGCGGATCGAGGACACGGTCCTCGGGAAACAGCGGTTCAAAGGTGGCAACGGTTGTCATGCTTCGCCGGGAGGGTTCGATGTCGGGTTGAATGTAGGGTTTGATGTGGCCGATTATAGCGACTTATATCTATGATTTATATGCATTTTTCATGATTATTGGTTGGGTTGAATGTAGGGTTCAGTGTAGGGTTGATTTTGCTCGATTTTGCGCCATGTCGCGCGAACGCGTCGCCTGCCGTCAGCGCATTCCCCAACGTTACGCCGCCCGTAACGCCCGTAACGTTCCCGCCGGATGCTACGTAACAATCCTTCAATGTTGCTCCGACCCTTCCGAAGCACACCACACGCCCCACGTTAAAAATTCTTTTAGATTCAACGCTGGCGCGCCGCCCACCCCGCTCCGACCATTCGTCGATCCCTGTCAGCGCGTCCCTGGCCCGGAAGTTGCGGTACATGACTCGCAAACACTCCTTTACGGACATGCGAGGGCCAACATGGATTGCAAATACCTGTACATCGACAACATAAAAATCAACTTCGTGCGCCGCACGATCGAAATCGACAACAAAGTCGTCGACGTCACGCCGCGTGAATTCGATGTCGTCGAATTCCTGCTCGACAACATGAACAAGATCGTGCCGCGGCAAGCGATCCAGGAAGCGGTCTGGGGCCGCGAGCTCGGCGTGTCGTCGCGCACGCTCGACACCCATATCTCGCGCATCCGTTCGAAGCTGCAGCTCGATCACGACAAGAACCTGCGGATCATCCCGATCTATGCGGTCGGCTATCGGCTGGTGCTGTTCGGCGCGGCCATGACGCACGTCGAACGCCACGATGTGGCGCCGATCCTGCGCGCCGCCCCGCAGCAGGCGCTGGCCGCCGACTACGCGTAACGCGTAGCGGCTCACCCGCGTGCCGCCGCAGCGCGGCGCGCCGGCAAGGCTCCTCCAAGGCGCTGCACGCGCGACCCGGAGCGTCTCGTGGCCGGGCACGCCTTCCCCGCCGCGACACGACCGCCGCCATCGGGCGGCGGCCGCGTTTGCGGCAGTCGCATGCAAGCGCGCGTGCCGTCGATTAGCGGCTGCGCTATCGCACGCCACGCCGCCGCGACACCGCGCCGACCCACCACCGCCCCGCCACGCCCCCCGACAAAAGGCTTCGTAGCTCGCCGCCACCCGCGCGGCCCCGCGCTGCACACGACTACGGATTCCGGCGCGGCACGCGGCCGGCGGCGTCCCTACAATCGACGCAGCAGCCGCGCGCCCCCTGCGCCGCCGGCCACAACAACCCGTCGAACCAACGCCGAATCCGCCCTGATCCCGCCGTGCCTGCGCTGTCCCTGACGAATGCCGACGCCGGCGACGCCGCGAATCGGGCTCCGCCCGCCGCCGCCACCCCGGCCGCCGCCGCGCCCGCCATCCCGCCCCCGCCGGCCGCGGTCGCGCTCGACGCGTCGCCCTGGCTGCCGCGCCTGTCCGCCGCCGCCGCGCGCGGGCTGTCGCATGCGTACGGCGCGACGGCCGCGGTCCCGGTCACGCTCGGCGAACACGCGTACGAGGTGCGCTGGCGCGCCGATGCCGAACCGGCCGCCGACGCGCATGCCTACCGCTTCGTCATCGGCCCGGCCGCCGGCACGCTGTGGATCGATCCGGTCGCGGAAAGCGCATGGCTCGGCGACGCGGCCGACCCGGCCGTGCCGGCCGTGATCCGCGCGGCGCTGCTCGCCGACCTCGCCGCGCCGCTCTCGGCCGTGTTGCAGGCCGCGACGCGGCAGCGCGTGGAATTGCTGCCGCCGCCGGCGAGCGTGCCCGCGTGGCGCACCGCGCCGGCCGCGCTGCGCTTCGAGCTGCGTCGCGCCGACGGCGCCTGGCGCTGCCACGGCGCGCTGCTGTTCGATGCGCCGGACGCGCTCGCGGTGTTCTTCGCAGCACCGACGCCGGCGGCCGCGCGGCCCGACACCCGCGCCGCGTATGCGGGCCTGCCGGTGCCGCTGGTATTCGAGATCGGCCGGACGGAGCTGACGATGGCCGAGCTGGCCGACGTCGTCAGCGGCGACATCATCGCGATCGAGCGCTGGCGCGCGCACGAGCAGAACCTGCTGTGCGTCGCGCGGGTGCCGGCCACGCCGGCGTGGGAGATCACCGGACGGCCGTCGGGCAACCGGCTGACCGTCGAACGAATCAGGGAGATGCCTTTGGAACCGAACCGCACCGACACCCCGCCCGCAAGCGCGCACGATGCGCCGCCCGACGATGCGCCGCGCTCGCTCGACGGCCTCGCGGTCGACCTGCGTTTCGAATTGCCGCCCACGTCGATCCCGCTCGGCGAACTCGGCGCACTGCAGCCGGGCGCGGTGATCGAGCTGCAGCAAGGCATCAACCAGAGCGTGATCCATCTCGTCGCGAACGGGATGCTGATCGGCACCGGCCACCTGATCGCGGTCGGCCAGAAGCTCGGCGTGCGCGTCGTCACGCTGACGCAGCCCGCGCCGCGCGAGCGCTGAACGATGGGCAGCCTGCCGAATCCGGTCGCGCTGATCGCGGTGATCGCCGCGCTCGGCATCGCGCCGTTCGCCGCGCTGATGGTGACGAGCTATACGAAGCTCGTGGTCGTGCTCGGCCTGCTGCGCTCCGCGCTCGGGATCCAGCAGGTGCCGCCGAACCTCGTGCTGAACGGCATCGCGCTGATCCTGTCGCTGTTCATCATGGCGCCGGTCGGCATGTCGATCCGCGACGCGCTGCAGGCACGCCACTTCGACGCGTCGGGGCAGCTGTCGACCGCCGATATCGGCGCGCTCGCCGATGCCGCGCTGCCGCCGGTCAAGGATTTCCTGGTGTCGCACACGCGGCAGCGCGACCGCGAATTCTTCGTGCGCACGGCAACCTCGGTCTGGCCGAAGAACCGCGCGGACGGTATCAAGGACGACGACCTGCTCGTGCTGGTGCCGAGCTTCACGCTCGCCGAGCTGACCAAGGCGTTCCAGATCGGCTTCGTGATCTACATCGTGTTCATCGTCGTCGACCTGCTGGTCGCGAACATCCTGCTCGCGCTCGGGATGCAGATGATCTCGCCGACGACGATCTCGGTGCCGTTCAAGCTGCTGCTGTTCGTCGCGCTCGACGGCTGGTCGCTGCTCGTGCACGGGCTCGTGCTGTCGTATCGCGTGGCGGGGGCGGGATGAACGCGCGCGCGTTGCGCAGCGTCGTGGCGAACCTGCGCGCAGTGATCGCGCCGGCCGTGCTAATCGTGCTGGCGTTGACGCTAGCCTGCGCGGGCCTGCAGCCGCGCAGCGCGCACGCGGCCGGCAGCGCCGCCGGCTTCGCGCAGCTCGCGCGCGCGTGCGCGCCGAACGTCGATCCCGACACGCTCGCCGCGCTGGTGCGCACCGAATCCGGTTTCAACCCATATGCGATCGGCGTGGTCGGCGGCCACCTGACGCGCCAGCCCGCGTCGCTCGACGAAGCGCGCGCGACCACGAGCGAGCTGGCCGCGCGCGGCTTCAGCTACAGTGTCGGCCTCGCTCAGGTAAACGAACGAAACTTCGCGAAATACGGCCTCGACGACACGACGATGTTCGAACCGTGCCGCAACCTGCGGGCGGGCGGCGCGATCCTGACCGAATGCTTCGCGCGCTCGTCGAACACCGGCCGTCCCGCGCAGGCCGCGTTGCGCGCGGCGCTGTCGTGCTACTACAGCGGCAACTTCACGACCGGGTTCTCGAGCGGCTACGTGAGCCGCGTCGTCACGAGCGCGCAACGCAATGCGCGCGAAGGCGGCGTCGAACCGATTCCGGTGGTGAGCGATACGCCGCCACCCGCGCGACAACGGCGCATGGACGCGGCCGCGACCACGCCGCCCGAACGCGCGCGCAGGCTCGCGTCGCCCGCGGCCTCCGCCGACGCGCCGTCGTGCCATGCGCGCCCGGTCGTGATGATGTGCCGCGGCTTGCCGGCGAGCCAGGCGAAGCGGCTGTGCGTGCGCTGTCTCGATCAGTGAGCGTCGACGCGACGCCGGCATGACGTGCATCGGATGACGCGGCGTGCCGCGTCGCCCCGCTTCATGCGGCGCGCCGTGCCTCCAGCCATGCCTGGCACATCCGAACCGCGCCGCGTCATCCCGCTTCATGCAGCGCGCTGTGCCTCCAACCGTTCGCGAAACTTCGGCACCACCCCGCTTCACGCAGCGCGCTGCGCCTCCAGCCATGCCTGGAACATCAGCACCGTCCACAGCTGATGCTGCCAGTTCATCCGGCCCGACTGGTGCTGGCGCCACAGCCGGTCGACCGCCGCCGCGTCGAAAAAGCCCTCGTCACGCAGCCGCGACGGCTGCAGCAACGCATCGGCCCAGTCGCGCAGCGCGCCGCGCAGCCAGTGATCGACGGGCGCGCAGAAGCCCTGCTTCGGCCGGTCGATCAGCGCCGACGGCACGTACCGGTCCAGCAGCCGGCGCAGCAGCGCCTTCGACTGCCCTTCCGGCAAACGCACCGACGCGGGCACGCGCCATGCGAATTCGACGACGTGATGATCGAGGAACGGCATGCGCGTCTCGAGGCTCACCGCCATCGCCGCGCGGTCGACCTTCGCGAGGATGTCGGTCGGCAGGTACGTGAGCGTGTCGATCGCCATCGCCTGCTCGGCGAAGCTCAGGTTCGCGGGCCATGCGGACACCGTATCGAGCGGGGTCGGCGGTTCCTGTCCGGCCAGCGCGATGCGCTCCGGATGATGCACCGACGACATCAGCAGCCGGTACAGCGCGATGCGGCTCTCGGCCGTCATCACGTGGCCGAGCTTGTGCAGCCGGTCGCCGATGCGGGTCGCCGAGTCGCGCGCTTCCACGCCGCTCCATGCGCCCTGCGCGACCGCCGCGAGCTGGTCCGCATGATCGGGACGCAGCGCATGCAGCGCGGCGGCGATCCGCGCGCGCACCGCCGCCGGCACGCGATGCAGCTTGCGCCACAGGCGCGGCGTCAGGAAGTAGCGCGTATAGCCGCCGAACAGCTCGTCGCCGCCGTCGCCGGACAGGCTCACCTTCACGTGCCGGCGCGTCAGCTCCGACACGAGGAAGGTCGGAATCTGCGACGCATCGGAGAACGGCTCGTCATAGATCGTCGGCAGTTTCGGCACGACGCCGAGCGCATGGTCGGCCGTCACGTAGAGCTCGGTATGCCGCGTGCCGAGGTGGCGCGCGACCGCCTTCGCATAGCCGGCCTCGTCGTAGCCGGCCTCGTGAAAGCCGATCGTGAACGTGTCGACCGGCTTCGCCGACTGCGCCTGCATCAGCGCGACGATCGCCGACGAATCGATGCCGCCCGACAGGAACGCGCCGAGCGGTACGTCGGCTTCCATCTGCCGCGCGACGGCCTGGCGCAGGATCGTGTCGAGCTGATCGACGGCCTCGTCGGCGCTGCCCTCGAACGGCTGCTCGCGGCCGGCTTCGATCGCCTGCTCGAGCGTCCAGTACGCGCGCGGGCGCGGCGTGTCGCGCGCATGCTCGAACTGGATGAAGGTGCCCGGCGGCAGCTTGCTGATGCCGCGATAGATCGTGTGCGGCGCGGGCACGCTCGACTGGCGCAGGTACAGGCACAGCGCGTCGCGATCGATCGTGCCGTCGAAGCCCGGGTAGCCGCGCAGCGCCTTCAGCTCCGACGCGAACACCAGTGCGTCGCCGATCCGGCCGTAGTAGAGCGGCTTCTCGCCGATCCGGTCGCGCGCGAGCGTCAGCACCCGCGACGCGCGATTCCACAGCGCGAACCCGAACATGCCGGTCGCGCGCCGCAGCGCCGCCTCGACGCCCCACGCGGCGATCGCCGCGATCAGCACCTCGCTGTCGGAGTGGCCGCGCCACGCCGGTGCGCGACCCGCGCGCCCGAGCTCCGCGCGCAACTCGCGATGGTTATAGATTTCGCCGTTGAAGACCATGACGTAGCGGCCGCACGCGGATGCCATCGGCTGCCGGCCGTGGACCGACAGATCGACGATCGCAAGCCGCCGGTGGCCGAGCGCGATACCGGCTTCCGGGTCGACCCAGAGGCCCTGCCCGTCGGGGCCGCGATGCGCGAGGCTCGCCGTCATTCGCGCGAGCGTGCCGCGCGCTGTCTCCTCATCGAAGGCGACGCTATTCAGAAAGCCGTCGATTCCGCACATTGATTTGTCTGCCTCTGTTGACCTGTTCCGTCAGCGGCGGCGCAACCTCGCAGCCCGCCGTCCGGCTGACGGTCGAGCCATATTACGAAGAAATAAATCAGCAATAATTCATGGGTGAATCTCGGAGGAACCGAAAAAAAACCGGCGTCAAGCACTGCGTGCGATCGGCCCGGTGAAGCGGAAACGGTTCCGCATCACGACGCATCGCTGAACCGCGCGCCTTTCGATGTTCCGGCCCCGACAGTTCGAGCACGTCAGGCCGCGCCGGTCGCCCACTTCAGCAACTGCGCGACTTCGCGGAAATGCCGTTGCTGGATCGTGCCCTTTTCTGGCGTGCTCTCGTACAGCGCCTGCGCGAGGCCGGCGTTCGCAAGCGTCGGACGCAGCGCGTCGCGCGCGAGCCGTACGATCCGTTCGGCCGCCTCGCCCTCGCCGCGCGCGAGCACCCATGGCAGCGTGCCGACGCCGCCGTAATAGAGCGCGACCGCGACGCTCGACGAGTAGACGACCACCGACGCGAAGCCGATCCGGTCGGGCAGCGACGAGAACTGCGCTTCGCGCGCGAGCTGCCGGCGCTTCGCCTCGATGTGCGGGTCGCCTTCGTCTTCCTTGTGCTCGCGCCGCACTTCCTCGATCGACATCTTCATCTTCTGATTGAACTCGCGCCGCTGGTGCACGATATCGATCAGCGCCATCACGATATAGATCAGCGCGGCCCAGCCGAACAGCAGCATCAGCAGCTTCACAATCAGCGCGAGAATCGACATCGGCCGCGTGAAGCCGGACTGCACCGCCGGGTCGAGCGACTCGACGATCAGCCAGCCAAGCGTCGCGACCAGCAGCACGGTCTTCAGCAGCATCTTCGCGAGGTTCACGAGGTTGCGCATCGACACCATGTTCTTCAGCCCCTCGGCGGGATTGAGCCGCGACAGCTGCGGCACGAGCCGGCTCCACGCCATCACGCCGCCCACCTGCACGAAGCCCGCGAGCAAGCCGGCCAGCAGCCCGGCCGCGACGATCTGCGCGGACAGCAGCGCCCAGTCGCGCGCGGCGCCGTCGATCAGCACCGCGAGCCGCGCGGACGGATCGGTGGCGCCCGCCGCATCGAACACGAGCCGGAACAGCGCCTGCAGCCGCGCGAACAACGTGCCGAGCCCGACCGCGAGCGCGACGCACACGCCGACGAAGAACGCGGACGAGATCGTCTCCGCGCTCTTCGGCACGTCGCCTTTCTCGCGGGCCTCGCGCAGGCGCTTCGCGGTCGGCTGCTGATTCTTTTCGGCCATCGTCGCTCCGGTTCCGGTGGGGCCGTCACGCGCCGCCGTGCGCGGCGAACAGCGCGCGCAGCAGCGCCATCAACCCGCTATCGGGGCTCAGCAGCGCGTGCAGCGACGCGTATACCACCGGCAGGAACAGCACCATCATCAGCACCGCGAGCGCGCTCTTCAGCGGCTGCGCGAACACGAAGACGTTCAGCTGCGGCACCGCGCGCCCGACGAGGCCGATGCCGAGCTCGACCAGCACCAGCACGATGATCACCGGCGCGGCGAGCTTCACCATCCATTCGAAGATCGTGTCGGTCTGCCGCACGACGAAGGTCTGCAGCATCGACGAGAAATCAGGGCCGAGCGAGCCGATCGGCCACCACGCGTACGACTGCGCGAACAGCTGCACGAGCACCTGCAGCCCGCCCGCGGTGACGAACAGCGCGATCGCGACGAAATTCAGGAACCCTGACGTCGGGCCGCCCTCGTGCCCGCCCATCGGATCGAAGAACGCGGCGCTGCCGCTGCCGGTCTGGAAATCGATCAGGTAGCCGACGCCCTGGATCGCGAACAGCACCGCGCTGAACGCGCCCGCGAGCAGCATGCCGATCACCGCCTCCTTCGCGACGAGCAGGCACCACATCAGGAACGGCAGCGCGGCGACCTGCGCCGGGTCGATCACCGGCGCGACGAACGCGGCGATCACGACCGCGATACCGTTGCGCACGAGGCCCGTGACGATCTGCTCGTTGAACACCGGCACGACGAACATGATCGGCAGCAGGCGCGGCATCACGTAGAGCAGCGGACGCAGCGTGCCGGCGATGTCGTTGAAGTTCGCGGCGTGGTCTAGCATCGGCGTTCCGCGGCGGCGGGCGGCGCCGGATCGTCGATGGTGGCGGCCGGGACAGTTGCGCCGCCCGGATCGGCGTTGCCGGCCGCTGCGCGAGTGTTTGCCGTGTTTGCCGTGTTTGCCGTGTCCGTCGTGTCCATCGCGTCTACCCCCGCCGGTCGCGACACCATTTCCGCATCGAACGCGGCGGCCATGTCACGCTGCCCCGATGCATGCCCCTGCGCGTCGCCCGCCCACACGCCGGCCGTCGCGAAGCGCCGCACCGCATGCGCATCCGCGACTTCGTCGGCATCACGCTCGACCCGCGCCGCGCGCGCGTGCAGGGCCTTCTCGCCGGCCTTGTCGAGCTTGTCCTCGGCGGCCTTCGCCTTGCGCGCGGCGCGTTGCAGGTCGGCGAGCGTGGCCTCGTGACCGCGGTGCACGTGCGCGGCCTCGCTGACCGACGCGTGCGCGACACCGATATGGCGATCGAACGTGCGCGTATCGGCCGCCGCGTTCTGCAACGCGCGCGCCTCGCGCACGTCATCGGCGAGGCGCGTCTGGATCGCGGCCTTCGCCGCGACCTGCTGCGCAAGCTGCGCGTGCGCGGCATCGAGCGCGCGCCGGCTCTGCGCGGCGATGCCCTGCTGGCGCGCGGCCGCCACGCGCGCGATCTGGCTGCGCATCTCGCGCACGCGCTTCAGGCGGGCGAGCGTCGCGAGCACGAGACGGTCGTCGGCTTCAGACATGGTCGTTCGCGAGTTTCGTCAGCTTCGCGAGCAGCGCGTCGAAACGCACGTCCTCGTGCGACGCCTGCGCGCAGAACGCGCCGATCGCATCGCGCGCACGCAGCGCGAGATCGCCAAGCCGGTCGCTGCCTTCGCGGTACTCGCCGATCTGCACGAGCAGCTCGATTTCCTGGTACTTCGCGATCAGCTCGCGCACGCGCGCGGCCGCCTGCTGATGCGCGCGGCTCGCGACGAGCGGCATCACGCGCGACAGGCTCGCGAGCACGTCGATCGCCGGATAGCGGTTCGCGAGCGCGATCTTGCGCGACAGCACGATGTGACCGTCGAGGATCGAGCGCACTTCCTCGGCGATCGGATCGGATTCCTCATCGCCTTCGACCAGCACCGTATACAGCGCGGTGATCGAGCCGGTCGCGCCCTGCCCCGCGCGTTCGAGCAGGCGCGGCAGCACGGCGAACGTCGACGGCGGGAAGCTGCGCCGCGTCGGCGGCTCGCCGCTCGCGAGGCCGACCTCGCGCTGCGCGCGCGCGAAACGCGTGAGCGAATCGACCAGCAGCAGCACGCGCTTGCCCGCATCGCGGAAGTGCTCGGCGATCGCGGTCGCGACCAGCGCGGATTTCACGCGCTCCATCGCGGGACGATCGGACGTCGACACGACGACGATCGAGCGCGCGCGCACCTCCGGCGACAGGCTGTGCTCGAGGAACTCGCGCACTTCGCGGCCGCGTTCGCCGACCAGCGCGATCACGTTCACGTCGGCCTGCGCGCCGCGCGCGATCATCCCGAGCAGCGTGCTCTTGCCGACGCCGGACGGCGCGAAGATGCCGACGCGCTGGCCGATGCCGAGCGTCATCAGGCCGTCGATCACGCGCACGCCGGTCGGAAACGGCGTGTCGATCAGCTTGCGCGCGAGCGGGTTCGGCGGGTCCTGCTGCGTCGACACCCACGCGGCGCCCGTCACCGGCCCGCGATCGTCGAGCGGCCGGCCGAGCCCGTCGAGCACGCGGCCGAACAGCGCTTCGCCCACCGGAAACACGTGCTCGCGCCCGGACGGCACGACACTCGTCTCCGGCGACAGCCCGGCCACGTCGCCGAGCGGCGTAAGCAGCGTGGTCTGCCGCGAGAAGCCGACCACTTCGGCGAGCAGCGTCGGCTGGTTCGGCGTGCGCAGCTCGCAGATCTCGCCGAGCCGCGCACGGATGCCCGTCGCGTTGAGGATCTGCCCGACCGCGTGATTGACGCGGCCCTGCACCGACACCGGCGAGAAGAAGGCGAGCCCCGCGTCGAGATCGCCGACGAGGCGACCGCGATCGAACGGCGCGGCATCGTCGTCGCTCTCGCGGCCGTTCGGTTGCGGATCGTCGAGCGGCGCATTCATCGCGGCGAGCCCTTCAGCGCGTCGCGGCGGATCGCCTGGCGCAGCGCGTCGATCTGCAGGTCGAGGCTCGCATCGATGCGCCCGGACGGCGTCTCGACCGTGCACGCGTGGCGTTCGAGCTGCGCATCCTCGACGATGCGGATCCGTTGCCGGTTCGACTGGCCGGCGAACGCGCGCTCGAGCGCGTCGCGCATCTCGTCCTCGCGGCCCGGCGCGACCCGCACGATCAGGAACGCCTCGTCGCGCACGAGCGGCGCGATCCGCGCGAGCGCGGCCTCGTACAGCTTCTGCGTGGCCATCTCGCCGACGATCGCGCGCACGGCCTTCACGACGATGTCGGCCATCGAATCCTTCATCGACTCCATCGTGCGCGCGGCGGCCAGCGCCTGCGTATAGGCCTGCGCCGCATGCTCGCGCTGCGCGCGGCGCATCCCTTCGTCGTAGCCGGCCGCCTGGCGCTTGTCGAATTCGCGCTGCGCATCGGCGACGATGCGCGCGGCCTCGTCGCGCGCGGTCGCGATCACCGCGGACGCGTCGAGCAGCGCCGCGTATTCACGCTCCTTGAGTACCTTGCGCTCCGACAGCAGCTGCAGGTTGTCGCTCGTGATCAGAAAAGCCAGTCCCATGACGCAAGCCTCTCGGGAATCAGAAACAGAAACAGCAATTCGCCGAACTGGTCGCGCTGCGCGCGGTTCAGCCAGTACGGCGCTTCGTTGTCGATCGCGCGGTTGAATTTCAGCCGCGCGCGCCGCGCGACCGCATCGCCCGCCACGCCGATGAAATCCGCGAGCAGCCGCCCGCCGCGCGCACGGATCACCACCGGCAGCGCGGCCGGATCGGCACGCCACGGTTCGAGCGTGTCCGCCAGCGCGCCGAACTCCGGCGCGCGCTCGAGCGCGAGCTCCAGTGCATCGCCGCCGAGCTTCGCCGCGACTTCCGCGCGAATGCGGCGCACGGCCAGCGCATCGCGCAGCCAGCCGCGATGCAGCAGCAAGCCCGCATACGATGCGAGCTGTTCGAGCGCCGCGCCGGGCAGCAGCGCAAGCCGCGCGCACGGATTCGCGAGGTCGAAGTCGTGATGTTCGGCCACGCCGTTCGCATCGAGCAGATGGCGCGCAAGCAGCTTGCGACCGGCCGGGCCGAACGCGTCGGGCGAGCGGTAACGCGCGGGCCAGTCGGCCGGCACGCGCGTCACGTGCAGATAACGGTCGGGCCGCAGGTTGAATTCGCAGACGAGCGCATGAAACGCCGCGCGCCGCGCAGCGGGCGGCGCCGCGAGAGATTGCAGCCACGGCAGCGACACGGCGTCGGGCGCAACGCCCGGCGGCAGCACATGCGGCTCGTTCATGCGCCGTCGCGCGCGCCGTCCGGCGTGCGCAGGCTGCCGCCCGACTGCGCGGACGCGCCGCCTGCACCGTTGCCGCCGCGCGGTGCGCCGCCGACCAGCCCGGCCAGCCGCGCGCCGAACATCCCGCGCCGCGCGGCCGACAGCGCGATCACCGCGCAGGTCAGCAGGATCAGCGCGAACACCAGCCAGCCGAGCGGCGAGCGCAGCCGCAGGATGTCCGACACCGCGCTGCCGATCCCGTCCACGCGCGCCGTGCGCGCGGCGGCCGGCTGCAGGAACAGCGACACGTTGTCGTACTGCAGCCCTTCGATGCTGTGCGCGACGAGATCCTTCACCATCGGCGCCATCGCGCGCAGGTCCACGCCGGGCCGGTAGCGGATGTACACGGCCGCCGACGACGGCTTGATCTTGTCCGCGAGCGGATCGTTCTCCGGAATCACGACCTGCACGCGCGCGACCACCACGCCCTCGATGTCCTGCAGCGTGCGCGACAGGTCCTGCGACACGCCATACAGGTAGCGCACGCGCTCCTCGGCCGGCGTCGACACGAGCCCCTGCTTCTGGAACAGCTCGCCGAGGCTCGCGTAGCTCGGCTTCGGCAGCCCGTTCGCCTGCAGCACGGTGAGCGCCGACTGCATGTCGCCGTCCGCGACGCTCACCTGCCATGCGTTGCGATCCGACGTGTCGCGCGCGTCGTTGTCCTTCGCCGCGCTGATCCCTGCGTCGCCGAGCACGGCAACCATCTGGTTCGCATCGCGCTCCGACAGGCCGGAGTAAAGCTCCTTCTGGCAGCCGGCCAGCAGCGCGAGCAGTCCCGCGAGCAGCGCACGCGCCGCCCGGCTGCGCCACGCATGCAGGCGCGGCGTCGAATCGATCGTCGTCATCGTTTGTCCGCTTCAGGGCGCGCGGCCGGTTCAGGCGCACGCACCGGCTTTCGCTACTCCTGGGTCTTCAGCACCGTGTGCGTGAAGCCGTTCGCCGCCTGCGCGACCGACAGGCTCAACTGGTATTCCGAAATCGTGGTGGTCGCGGTCCACTGGAAATCCATCGCCTTCACCATCGTCATCAGCGGATCGCTGCGGTTGTCCGCCATCGACGTCAGCATCTCGGTGCGATGCTTGTCGATGTTCGCGTACCGCGTGTCGAGATCGTTGCCGTAGGTGCGCAACCGCTCGACGAGCGACGAATGGTTCGCCTGCGCGGGTGTCGCGGGCGTCATCTGCACGGCCGGCGCCGCATCGGCCGGCGCACGCGACATCGCGACGCCCGACGCCGACGGCGATACCGCGGCCGGCGCGGCACCCGGCTGCATCAACGCATCGAACTGGCGCACCTGCGCCGGATCGGACGCCGTGCCCGCCTGCTGCACGGCACCCGCGAGCGCGGCCGCGCCCGGTGGTGCCGCGCCTACGCCTGTTACCGACATGATCGTGTCCTCCTTGACCGGCAGCGCCGGGAACGAGCCGGCCGCCACGCGCATACGCCCCGCCGGGCGCCCGTCACGGGCGGCCCCGGCATCCGGCGTCGCGCGGCACGGCCGGCGACCGGCGTCATGCGCGGCCGGCGGAACTCAGGTGTTGCGCAACCTGGGCGTTCGCCGTCCCTTCCTGCGCGGTCACTGCGTTGCTGGTTTCGAACGTCGCGGTCGACTGCTGGACCTGGAAGTTGATCTTCGTCAGTTCGAGCTGCGTCTTGGTCAGGTCGTCCGCCTGCTGCTGGACCTGTTGCGTGTTGTTGGCACCAGTCGGGGGGGTACTCATGTTTCGCTCCTTTGCATGTACGTCATTGAACTGCTTCCCTGTTCCGGCGGCGGCCCCATGCCCCGCCGGCGACGTGACGCGCCGCATGCGCGCGGCGTGTCGCGTAATGCGCGCACCGCGCGACACGCGATGCGCAAGTCCTGTCGCGGCGCTAGTGCGCCGCCGCCTTCGATGCGCCGGCCGCGGCAACTGCCGGTGCGGCCGGTACCGCCGGCGCATCCGGCAACAACGCCGGTCCGGGCACCGGCTGTGCGACGCCGGCCGCCGCGCCGCTCGCGAGCGGCGGCACGGGCGGCGCCGATGCCCGCTCGGGCGCGCTCGCGGACGGACCGCCGAGCGGCATCGTGATGCGCTGGCCATTGCGTTCGAACACCACTTCGTCGGGGCCGATCGACACCACGGTCGGCCCTTCCTTCAGCCGCGCGCCTTCGAAATAGCGGCTGCCGTCGGCCGTCTCGATGTAGCGCTGGTCGCCGTCGCCCGCGAACACCGTCGTGATCTCCGGAATCCCCGCGACGCCGCCGAGCGTCGTCGCGGTGCGCGGCGCGGCCGCATCGGCGTCGCGCACGTGGTCGACCACCTCGAGCGCCGGACGCGCGTCCTTCATGTAGTTGCGGATACGCGGCTCGATCTGCGCGCGCTCGGCCGCCCCCGCCAATTCGATCCGGCCGCGGCCGAGATAGGTGACCGTCAGCGCCGTGTCGCTGAAATACGTCTGCGCGGTCGCGACGAGATCGCTGACCACGTAGAGGTTGCCGAGCGCCGCGTTGTCGACGCCCGCGACGATCTGCGCGACGCGTTCCCGCGCGGCCGGATCGCTCACGTAACCCGACACGATCACGCCGTCGTCGCGCGGCGCGACGGCGAGCTCCGGATACGCGTGCAGCAGCTGCTGCAGCCGGTGCGTGCGCGCGAGCACCGACTCGTGCTGCCACGGCAGGCGCCCCGACCATGCGACGAAGCCGTAACCGAGCGCGCCGAGCAGCACGCCGATCCACAGCGCGACGACCGCGATCACGAGCCGCCGGCTGCCGAGGCGGCGCAGCCCGCCGGTGAGCCAGCCGAGCCACGCGGCCTCGCGCGCGGCGTCCGGCGCGTCGGCCTCGTCGGGCACCGCGACGCTCGCCTGCGCATGACGCGCGATGCCGAGCTTGATCGAGCCGACCGTCACGACGTCCTGCGGCGTCATCGAGCGGCGGCCCGCGCCGAGCGGCGCGTCGTTGAACAGCACCGGCGCGCCGCCGTCGCCGCCGTGGTTCTGCACCGTCACCGCGAGCGCGCCGACCTGCAGGCATACCTGTTTCGCGCCGATCTCGCGATCGGGCAGGATCACTTCGCAGTCGGCCGCGGTGCCGACCCAGTTCGCGCCGCGCGCGAGCGACATCGTGCGGCCGTACATCGGCCCGCTGAGGAAGCACAGGTTCCACGGCGACGCGAGCGCGGGCGCCCCGGCCGCGACGCCCGCCGTGCCGCCGGACAATGCGCCGTCGCCGTGCGGGTCAATGATGGTCGTCGACATGGGTGGACGCTCCTGCGGTCGTCGCCACCGGCTGCGCCGCCGAATCCTTCGGCGGCGGCAGCGCGGGCGGGCCGAACTTGGTGCCGGGCAGCGGCGCGGGCGTCAGCGGCACCGCGATGTCGTTGTCCGGCGGGCGATACATCGACGTGCCGTTCGAACCCGCCGGCCCGTCCGCGCCCGGGTTCACCGGCGAGCCGTCCGGCGCGTACATCGACGCGGTCGTCACCACGCGCGGCGTCAGCAGGTAGAACCGCTCCATGTGGTTGCCCGACTTGTCGGTGTACTTGAACAGGTTGCCGATCAGCGGGATGTCCGACAGCCACGGCACGCCGCTCTTGTTCAGCCGCACCTCGTCGTCGTTGAAGCCCGCGATCAGGAGGCTCTTGCCTTCGTCGATCATCGTCTTGGTGACGATGTTGCGCTGCTGGATCACCGGCACGTTCGACACGGCCTGGCCCGGCACGATGTTGCCGTCCTGGATGTCGATCGACATCATCACGCTCTGCGGGTTGCCGGACACGGCGGCCGCGTTGCGGATCGCCTCGTCGACGATCATCGGCGTGACCTTGATGCTGGTGCCGGTCGTCACGCTGTACAGCGACGAATCCTGGTAGCCCTGCACCTGCACGTAGAACTGCGTGAGGTTCTCGAGAATGGCCTCGGTGTTGTCGAGCGCGAGCACCTTCGGCTTTGAGCGCAGCTGCGCCTGCCCCTTCTGCGCGAGCGCGTTCACGCGCGTGAGCAGGTAGTTGCGCAGCGAGCCGCCGATCGACGCGGTCAGCGCGATGCCGGTCGGCATGAAGGTGCCGGTCTGCCCCGTCTCCGACGCGCCGACACCGAACGTCAGCGGCGGATTGCCGGCGCCGTTGTACTGCGTGTTGCCGTTCAGCGGATTCGCGCCGTTGCCGATCTGCACGTCGCCGTGCGTCGTGTGCAGGCGCCAGTCGATCCCGAGACTGTCGAGCGAATCCTCGTTGATGTCGATGATCGTCACGTTGATCTCGACGATGCGCGGCCGCTCGTCGAGCTGGTTGATCAGCGACTGGTAGCGGTACATGTTCTCCGGCAGGTCGCGCACGATCACCGCGTTGATCGCCGGATCGGCGACGATCTGCGGCAGCGTGTCGCCACCGCCGCCGTTCGAGAACGGCGAGACACCGCCGGCAGCGCTGTCGGCACCGCCATAGCCGCCCTGGCGCGGGCCGCCGGCAATGTCCGGGAAGTCGAGCCGCGGCACCGCGATCGTCAGCCCCGAGCCGAGCTTCACCTGGCGCGCGGCCTGCCCGAGCGGCGTGCTCGACGGCAGCTCGCTCGTGCCGCCGCCCTTGCCGAACAGCCGGCGCAGGATCGTCGCGACGCCCGGCACCGTCACTTCCTTGCCCGAGCGGTTGATCGTGAAGTCGGACGCCCAGCCGTACCGGAGCCGGAACGCGCGGATGTCCGCATGCGCGCCGTTCGCCGACGGATCGCCGACCGAGCCGACCGCCTGCCGCACGAGCTCCACGTAACGACGCGGGCCCGCCACGTACACGCTGTTCGCGCGATCGTTGATCACGAGCGTGTAGCGCTTGTCGGGAATCTGCATCGCCTGCAGCGCGCGGCCGATCTCGCCGGCCGCGTTCGGCGGGATCGGGATCATCTGCGTCTGCGACTGGTCGGCCGGGTCGACGTACAGGAACGAGCCGTCGTAGTACCACGTGAGCCCGTAGGTCGAGCAGATCGTGTCGAGCGTCTGCTGCGGCGTGCCCGAGAAGCGGCCGCTGATCACGCCGTCGACCTTCGGGTCGACCACGGCCGTCACGCCCTGCGACGATGCGAGCTCGCGAATGAAGTCGCCGATCTTCTTGCCGTTCGCGACGATCGTGAACGGCTTGTTGCGCCAGCGCAGGTCCGCCGCGCGCGCCGGCTGCGCGACCGTCACGCACAGCGACGCGGCGAGCAGCGCGGTCGCGCACATGGCGAGCGCGGCCCGTTGCAGGCGGCGCGGTTGAAACCGGATCGGGGCGACGCGTCGACGCATCAAGACACTCCTGTGGAAGAAACGAACATGCGTTCCAGCGCCTGCTGCGCGAAGCGCAGCACCTCGCTGCCGAGCCAGCCCGACAGCAGCACGAGCGCGACCATCACGGCGATCAGCCGCACCGCGATGCCGAGGTTGGCGTCCTGCACCTGCGTGACGGCCTGCAGGATCGCGACGACGAGGCCGGTGACGGTGGCGATCAGCACGATCGGCAGCGACAGCAGCAGCACCAGCATCAGCGCCTGCCGGGTCAGGTCGAGGATCGTCGAGCTCGTCATTGCACGACTCCCGGCGCACGCACGCCGGCACCCGCGCCGAGCGTGCCGTCGTCGGGCGGGTTCTTCACCCAGCCGACCGTATGCAGCTGCACGTCCTCCTCGACCTCCTGGTACGACAGCACCGCGAGTTCCGGCAGCACCGGCTGCAAAATCGTCTTCACGTAGCGGCGCGCGCCGAGCGCGACCATCACCGCGAGCCGCGCGGCGCCCGGCGGGTTGCCGTGACCGCCCGCGCCGGCCGGCTGCGCCGCCGTCGCGGCCTGCACGATCGCGCGCACCTGTTCGCCGATGTCCTGCTTGATCGCGCTCGACAGCGCGAGGAAATTGCCCTGCTTCGTGCGCATCACCGCGTTCTCGATCCGCTCCTGCAGGTTCTGCTCGAACAGCACGACGCGCAGCTGCCGCGTCGCGCCCGCATGGCGATCGGTGATCATCCGGCGCAGGTCGACGCGCACCAGCTCGACCAGCGCGATCACGTCGTCCGGCTCGTTCGGCGCCCACGTGATCAGGCTTTCGAAAATCACGCGCAGGTTGCGGATCGGCACCTGCTCGGCCAGCAGCCGGCGCAGCACCTCGGTCACGCGCTGCAGCGGCACGAGCCGCGTCAGTTCGCCGACGAGTTCCGGATGCTCGCGGCGCACCAGGTGCACGAGCGCCTGCGTTTCCTGGATGCCGAGCAGCTCGTCCGCATGCTGGCGCACGATCTGCTCGACGTGCGCGGCGAGCGCGCCTTCGCTCGTCAGCCACTTGCCGTCCGGCGCCGCGCCGTCGGGCTTGATCCACAGCGCGGTCGCGAACGGGCCGAACGCCTCGGCCGGCTGGCGCTCCGCGCGCTCCGGCAGCGGCGCGACGCCGTCCCACAGCAGCCAGCCCGGCTTCAGCGCGCCCTGCGCGGCGAGCACGTCCTGCAGATAGATCCGGTACGTGCCGGCCGCCGCCCCTTCGTCGTCGTTCAGCGTGATGCGTGGAAACACCGTGCCGATGTCCGCGTCGACGCGCGCCTTCGCGCTCGACAGCGCGGTCTGCAGCTGCGCGAGGTTCAGCGTCGTGCGCAGGTCGTCCGACAGCGACACCGCGATCAGCGACGTGACGCCTGCCGCATGCGACACCTTCGCGGGCTGGCCGTCGTCGGTCGCGCCGATGCGACCCGCGATATGAATCAGGTTGAAGCTCGGCGCGGTCGTCTTGCGCTTGAGCTGCGTGAAGGCGAACGCGCCGAGGCCGAGCGCGATCAGCGCGAACGACCATTTCGGAAAACCGGGCACGACGAGGAACCCGGCCAGCACCAGCGCCGCGATCAGCAGCGCGCGCGGATGCGCGCCGAGCTGCTCGCCCAGCTGTTCGCCGAGCTGGCGCTGCCGCGTGTCGCGCGTCGCGACGCGCGTCGTCACGATGCCCGCCGCGATCGACACCAGCAGCGACGGGATCTGCGACGCCATCCCGTCGCCGACCGTCAGGATCGCGTAGCGCTGCAGCGCCTCGCCGATATCCATCCCGTGCATCAGCGTGCCGACCGCGATGCCCGCGACGATGTTGATGAACGCGATCACGAGGCCCGCGATCGCATCGCCCTTCACGAACTTCATCGCGCCGTCCATCGCGCCGTGCATCTGCGATTCCTGTTCGAGCTTCTCGCGGCGCTCGCGCGCTTCGTCGGCGCTGATGATGCCCGCGCGCAGGTCCGCGTCGATGCTCATCTGCTTGCCCGGCATCGCGTCGAGCGAGAAGCGCGCGCCGACTTCGGCGACCCGCTCCGAACCCTTCGCGATCACGATGAACTGCACGACGGCGATCACGAGGAACACCACGCCGCCCACCACGACGTTGTTGCCGACCACGAGCCGGCCGAACGCGTCGATCACGTGGCCCGCGTTCGCGTGCAGCAGGATCAGCTTGCACGACGCGATGTTCAGCGCGAGCCGGAACAGCGTGGTGAACAGCAGCAGCGCGGGAAACGACGAGAAGCTGACCGCGGACGGCACGTAGGTCGACACCGTCAGCAGCACGACGCTCGCGGCGAGGTTCAGCGAGATCATCCCGTCGAGCGCGGCTTGCGGCAGCGGCAGGATGAACAGCGCGACCACCGACACGATGAACGCGGCGAGAAACAGGTCGGCGCGCGGCGATGCCCCGAGACGGCGCCCGGACACGCTGCGGCCGGCGGAAAAGATCCGCTGCCAGTCGCGAGGGAGCGCCTTCGGTTCTGCCATCGTGCCGTCGTCCTGTCGTTGTCGCCGGCGGGCGCGGGCCGTCATGCCCCGCGTCGCGCGGACCGTTGAATGGGACGAGTGTAGCGACGCGCAACCGCGTAAAAAGGGATGCGCCTCGTAGCGTCGCAGCCGTTTTCCGGTGACGATCGGATCGGACTACGAAACCCGGCGGCGCCTGCGCGCGCGCATCGCCGGAACCGCTTCCATCGCGCGGCTGGCGCCGCGCGGGGAGACAGGGTCAGGACTCCAGACGGCGCGCGGCGAGATACGCGAGCTGCGCGCGGTTCTGCACGTTGAAGAGTTTTTCGAGCGAGCGGATATGGTGACCGACCTTGTGCAGCGACGTGCGCAGCGCGCTCGCGATCTCCTGGTCGGACAGCCCGTGCACGAGCCGGTCGAGCACCTGCTGCTGCTCGTCGCCGAGCGCGAAGCCGCGCATGCGCGCGATGCGCGCCTCGAGAAACGGCAGCGCGACGCGATGCACGGCGAGGCTCACCGACAGCGCGCCGCCGATCACGCGATCGTCGATCCATTCGGTGCCGTGGGCTTCCGACGTCACGTTCACGGCAACGCGCAGGTCGAGCCGCGGCGCCGACAGGCTGAAGATCACGCCGCTGTTCATTGCATGCGCGCGCAGATGGCCGGCCAGCGCGAGCACCTTGCGGTCGCCGCTGCCCTGCGCGGCCGACTCGATCTCGTCGAGCCGCCATGCGACCGGGAAGCCGCTGCTGCGCACCTGCGCGAAACGCGGGTCGCTCTCGTAGAGCATGCCCTCGATATACGGCTGCATGAACGTCGCGGGCGCGAGGTCGCGCAGCAGATGCGCGCACAGGATGCGCCGCCCGATCATCTCGTAGGCGCCGTAGCCGAGCGTGCTGAAACCGATTTGCCGCAAGCGCGCATGGCATTGGGAGAAATCGACGGAAGCGAGGTCGGATTTACCGGGCGCGATTTGAATGCCGGTAAAAACGTCGCGCTCCATTGCATGAATTTCTTTCGAATAAGCGGCAGCGGCCGCGATATCGGCTTGCGAGAACCACTCGACGCGTGGCGCGTCGTCAGCATATGTCATGAGGAGCCCACCCCTTCCCAATATGTGAACCTGCCCCGTCACGATTTGGTCTTTTCTTTATGATTTTCTGGTCGACTCTATACCGGTGCGAATATGAACCTTTCGCCCGAATTAGTATTACGGCATATTACGCGCATACAGGCATTTTTGTACAATGCCCCCGCGTTTCGTCTGGATGACGATCGGCGCAAATCATAAAGATGCTCGATCGCATCGTCGCGGGCACCGTGCACGACACGGCTGCCGCTGCGCGATGCGCGTCGATTCCGAGGGATGGCTCATGTCCGATATTGCATTGCAAGAAGAAGCGGTCGCCCCAACCTTGCCCCGTCCGCCGCGGCGGACGGTCGCCTGTGCCGACGCGTCGAGAGCGCGCCCGGTGCAGGTCGTCTGGTGCGACGACGTCAAGCGCGACGACATCGCGCAGCCGCACGCGCCGAAGCTCGGCGTCGCCGATACGCTCGCGCACGCGCAGAGCACCGCCGAACGCAACCGGATCGTCACCAGCCTGCTGCACCTGACGGGCTTCTCGACGTTCGCGTATTTCGCGCTCGAATTCTCGCGAGAGCGTGTCGAAAGTCTCTACCTGCACGAGGCGTTCACGCCGCCCACCTATCGCGGCGACTACGTCCGGCACAACCATCACGACATCGATCCGCGCACGCTCGACGCGCGCGTGTGCAACATGCCGATCGTGTGGGACCTGCAGCAGCTGCGCCGCGAACACCGCGAGCGCGACGGCGGCCCGTGCGTGAGCCCGGCCGCGCTCGACGGTTTCCTGCAGACGATGCAGGACGACGGCATGTGCAGCGGCATCATGTATTCGATGGCCGTGCCCGGCACGCGGCTGCACGCGTTCATGAGCTTCACCGCGCCGCGCCGCACGCGCGAGTGGATCACGCCGGCGACGATCGAGCAGGCGCTGTCGATCGGGCTGTCGGTGCACAAGTTCGCGTCGCCGCAACTGATCGCGACGTCGCGCGAACGCGCCGTGAACGGGCTCACGCCGTTCGAGCAGGAACTGCTGCTGGGCATCGCGGAAGGCGCGTCGGACAAGGAGATCGGCCGGCGCCTCGACACCAGCGCGCACAACGTCGACTATCACCTGCGCAAGCTGCGCAAGCGCTTCGGCGTCGCGAACCGGATCCAGCTCACGTACCTGACGTCGAAGCTCGAGCTGATCTGACGCGCGCGCGCTCTGCCCGCGTAAACGCACATGCCGGCCTCGCGGGCCGGCATGTGCGCACACCTGGCGATGACGTCTCGAACGGCGTTACTTCAGCAGCGTCATCTGCACGACCTTGACGATCACGAGACCGACCGCGATCACCAGATAGCCGCGCAGCACGGCCATCCAGACGCGCGTCGCGACCGTCATGTTCTGCGGTTCGAGCGTGTCGAGCGGCGGCATGCGCCAGGTGGCGCGCAGCGCGCGATCGATGCCCGGCTCGACGACGCGCTTGTTGCGGCGGATCAGCACCGTCGCGAGATAGCCGGTGATCGCGAGCACGGTTCCGCCGACCAGCACGTCGATGATCGCTTCGCCGCTGATGTCCGGATACATCACCGACGCGGTCAGGATGATCGACAGCAGCACGAGCACCCAGATCACCGCGCCCGTGAAGATGTTGAGCTTCGTCGAGTTGACCCACGGGCCGAGCACCTGGCGATCGTTGCACAGCACGAGCAGGAACACCGTCGCGCTCGGCAGCAGCACGCCCGCGAGCGTCTGCACCGCTTCGGTCAGCAGGCCGAGCGGGCTGCCCGGGATCAGCACGAGCGCGGCAGCGGCCGCGACGATCCCGAAGTAGACAAGATAGAAGCCCTTCGCGTCGGACACGCCGCGATGCAGCGAATGACGGATCTTGAACACGTCGCCGATCGCGTACGCGGTCGACAGCGACACCGCCGCCGCGCCGATGATGCACGCGTCGAGCAGCGCGACCGCGAACAGCGTCGCGCTGGTGCGGCCCGCATACTTCTCGAGGCCCGCGATCACGCCGCCCGCGTCGCTGAAGTTGCCCGCTTCCGAATGGCCGCCGAACAGCGCCGCGCTGAAGCCGATCATCGCGACCGCGCCGATCAGCACGAACGCGATGCCGATCCACAGATCGACCTTCTCGTACTTCATGAAGCGCGGCGTGATGCGCTTGTCGATCACGTAGCTCTGCTGGAAGAACAGCTGCCACGGCGCGACCGTCGTGCCGACGATGCCGATCACGAGCAGCATCACGTCGGACAGCTTCGCGTGCGTGGGCCAGTTCGGCACGAAGAAGTCGCGCGACATCTGCGCCACCGGCGGGTGGATCGACACGAGCACCGGCACGAGCAGCAGGCTCAGCACGCACAGCACGATCGCGAACCGCTCGAAGCGCCTGAAGTCGCCGGTACTCACGGCCGCCATCGTCAGCGCGGCCGCCACGCACACGCCCGCGATCTTCGGGAGGCCGAAGAAAGCCAGCACGAACGTGATGCCGATGAACTCGGTGACGATCGTCAGCGCGTTGAGCAGGAACAGGTCGATCACGCTGAACGCGCCCCAGAACTTGCCGAAGCGCTCGAAGATCAGGCGCGCATGGCCGACGCCCGTGACCGCGCCGAGGCGCAGCACCATTTCCTGGTTTACGTACAGCACCGGCACGAGCAGCAGCAGCGTCCACAGCAGCGTCGTCCCGTAGTTCTGGCCGGCCTGCGTATAGGTGCCGAAGGCGCCCGCGTCGTTGTCGCCGACCATCACGATGAGGCCGGGCCCGATGATCGCGAGCAGCGTGCGCAGGCGCGCCCACCACGTGCCGCGCGCGGCGGTGTCGTGATGCGCGATGGTGCCGAGCGCGCCGCGGATGTCGCCCAGGTGGGCTTCGTCGAGCACGGCACTGCGTTCGACGGCGATCGGTGGAGAGACGTTGGATGGCGTGGACATGATGAATTCCGTACGACTGGTTTTTTTCGGTCAAGCGTGTGGTCTTGGAATACGCACGCGTAACGAGCCCGGAGCCCGCGCGCGCATGCCGAGACGCGCTCGGTGTTTCAGTTCAGCAAAGCAGCGATTTCAACCGGTTGAACAAACGGGAAAACACCCGCGGACGGGCGTCGAGCATCGGCATCGCGTCGTAGTGCGGATGCGATCGCGTGACTTGCGGAAGATTCGACAGCAGAAGGCCGAAGTTCATGGTCTGGCTCCTGGCGGCAGCGGCATGCATGCCGGCCGCGTGGTGGGTGCGGGGCCAGTCCGGGGCCTGAACGACGTCTCAGGCTAGTTGGCCGGAATGTCCCTGCGACCCGGGTTCAAAAGGGTCTGTTGGTGCAACGGGCATAAGGGACAACTGTCACTGTCGTTCATGGCGGCTCCTGTGCGGTGTTCCGGAGAACACGGTTGGCCGCCGCCCGGCGCGCGGGCCGCCGTTCGGGTGCATGCGAAACGCATGCGCGAACGCGGCCACGCGCCGGGCGGCGGCGAAACCGGATGGCGCATGCGCAAACGCATCACGCTGACCGGCGCGAATCTGGGTGCACGAGGGGGTTACTGCGAAATACTGCTGCGCGCACCGTTTGCCTGGGGGACAAACGGCGGCTTCGATGAGGCGCGGACGTCGGTCGCTCAGGCGGAAACTTCGTTCGAAGATCGACTACTGCAGGCGTCCAAGGCGGCGGCCCCAAGAGTGAAGATGGCGGATTCTATGGACCGGCCGAAACGGAAGTCAACCCTTTGGAACCGGCTTGACGGAATATTTTTTCGGGTTCATGCGAGCTGAAAGAATCGCGCCCGGAATGACGCGCCGCAACCTTTCAGCGCCTCGACGCGCACGCGCCGCCGATGCGTGCGAGCAACAGTCGCCGCGCGCCGCCGGCGGGCGGTCGCAGCGGGCATCGACCGGCCCCGGTGGGGCGGCGCACGCGGTGCGAAATGCGCAACGCCGCCTTTTTTGCTTGCACCGCAGCAAAACTCGCGACTACAATCCGCCCCAATTCATCAAGGGAGTCCCTTCGTGGACGCATGCTCCAGTTGCAGTTCGATGCCGGTCCAGGCCGGCCAAGCCATCGCGAGATAGCAGCCAGGCGCATGTCTTTCGCCGCTAGCTCGCCATCGTCGGGTTAGCGCGCTTCCTCCCGGGCCGGCATCGCCGGATCGTCCGTGTCGCACGCTCCGTTACGTTCCAACCGCCGAGCGCCGGTCGCGTCATGCACCCGTGCTCGATCACGTCGTCCGGCTTGCGCCGGACCGGACGGAGGCACGTCATGTTGTTTCAATCGCTCATGGTCAGACTCAAGCAACTCGCGCGTGTCGTGTCCGACCGCTCGTTCGCTTCGGCCCTTGCACCGCTCGCCCACACGTTCGGCAACTGGCGCGGCAGCGCGCTCGCGCACCTGCCGGCGGCACCGCGCCCGCTCGACTGCGTGCTGGCCGGCGCGATGGCGGCCGCCGTCGCGCTCGTCGCGCTGCTCTGTGCGACCGCATCGCGCCTCGGCTTCTCGCACGTATGGCGGATCGGCGGCTGGCTGTCGTAACGGGTCGCGCGCGCAACGCGCAGCATGCCCGCGCGCCGCCGCCCGCACCTGCGCCATCGCTTCACGTTTTCACTGCTTCAGCCAAACCAATCACTCGAATCATGGAGCCCGCATGAAAAATCGCTTCGCATCCGCGCCGCGCACAGCGCGCCTCGACGCGCTCGCCGCGCTGTTGCTGTCGCTCGCGGCCGCGCCTGCGTTCGCGCAATCGTCGTCACCGGCCAGCGCGGCCGAACCGGCCGCCGGAGCCAGCGACACTGCCGCCGCCCCCGCACCGGCCGCCGATGCTGCCGCGCCCGCCCCCACCGGTTTCTGGGAACGGTCGAACCTGCTCGGCAACATGGGCGGCCTGCGCGACGTGCTCGGCGATCACGGCGTCACGCTGAACCTGCAGGAAACCAGCGAGTACCTGTACAACGCCGCGGGCGGCACGCAGCGCGGCGGCGCCTACCAGGGCCTCACGCAATTCGGCTTCAACGTCGATACGGAGAAGGCGATCGGCCTGCCGGGCGGCACGTTCAACGTGTCCGGGTTGCAGATCCACGGCACCAACCTCACGCAGCGCTATTTGCAGACGCTGCAGACCGCGACCGGCATCGAGGCGAATTCGACCACGCGGCTGTGGGAGCTCTGGTACCAGCAGGCGTTCCTCGCCGGCAAGGCCGACGTGAAGGTCGGCCAGCAAAGCGTCGACCAGGAATTCATGGTCAGCCAGTACGCGGCGACGTTCATGAACGCGACGTTCGGCTGGCCCGTGCTTCCGGCGACCGACCTGCCGGCCGGCGGCGCTGCCTATCCGCTGTCGTCGCTCGGCGTGCGGCTGCGCGTGAAGCCGGCCGACGCGTGGACCGCGATGGTCGGCGTGTTCGACGGCAACCCGGCCGGCCGCAGCGACGGCGATGCGCAGGCGCTGAACGCGCACGGCACCAACTTCAACCTGCGCAGCGGCGCGTTCGTGATCGGCGAACTCCAGTACGCGCTGAACGCGCCGCCCGCCGACCCGAAGGCACCGCAACCGGCCGGCCTGCCCGGCACGTACAAGCTCGGCTTCTGGTATCAGTCGCAGCACGCGAACGATCCGCGCGTCGGCACCGACGGGCTGTCGCTCGCGGATCCGGCCAGCAACGGGATCCCCGCCACGCATCGCGGTAACTACGGTTTCTATGCGGTCGCGGATCAGATGGTATGGCGGCCGTCGGCGGACAGCCCGCGCTCGGTCGGCGTGTTCGCGCGCGTGATGGGCGCGCCGGGCGATCGCAACGTCGTCGATTTCGCGGCGAATGCGGGCGTGACGCTCAAGGCGCCGTTCAAGGGCCGCGACGACGATACGGCCGGCATCGCGGTCGGCTACGCGAAGATCGGCTCGCACGCGCGTGCGCTCGACGGCGACACCGGCAGGCTTGCGACGCCCGGCTATCCGGTGCGGCGCGCGGAAACGGTGATCGAGGCGACCTACCAGTACCAGGTCGCACCGTGGTGGCAGGTGCAGGCCGACCTGCAGCACTTCTTCCGGCCGGGCGGCGGCATTCCGGACCCGAACGCGGCCGGCGCGCGCATCGGCGACGAAACGGTGGTCGGCGTGCGCACGACGGTCACGTTCTGACACCCTCGCATGCGACACGGGCCGGACTGCCGCGCGCGGCGATCCGGCCCGTGCTCGTTCAGGTGCGTGCATGCAATGCACGCGGCCTGTCACTCGCCATACAGCCCGAGCAGTTTCAGCGTGACGCCGTTGGTCCAGCCGAAGCCGTCCTGCAGCGGATATTCGCCACCCCCGCCGCCGCCCGCGCCAGCCCCTTCGACCACGTACTTCTCGACGAGCTTGCCTTCGGTTGCATATACATGCTTCACGTCGGCCAGAAAGCGCGTGCCGATGTCCTTTGCGAGCGCCGGCTCGCCGTAGCGGCGCAGCCCGTCGATCGCGATCCACTGCAGCGGCGCCCAGCCGTTCGGCGCATCCCACTGCTGGCCCGTGTTCGCGGTCGTCGTCGCGAGGCCGCCCGGCTGCAGCAGCGTCTTGCGCACTTCGCGCGCGGTCGCCTTCGCACGCTCGGGCCACGCGACGCCCGCGAACAGCGGATACAGCGCGGCCGCCGTCACGCCGTCGCGCGGCTTGCGCAACTGCCAGTCGTAGTCGCCGTAATAGCCGCGACGGTTCCACAGATAGTGGTTGATCGCGGACGCGCGCCGCGCCGCCCGTCCGGAGAAATCCGCGACACACGCGAAGTCGCGCGTGACCGCGCAGCCCTTCACGATCGTCGTCTCGAGATGGAACATCAGGCTGTTCAGGTCGACCGGCACGATCGCCGTCGTGCGGATCGTCGCGAGCGTCCGGCCGTCGCCGAACCAGCGCGAGCTGTAGTCCCAGCCGCTCTCGGCACCCGCGCGCAGGTCGCGGTACACCTCGTTCGCGGGGCGATCCGGCACGGCCTTCGCGGTCGTCACGTCCTCGAGATACGACTCGTCGCGCGGCGTGTCGCTCGCGTCCCAGTAGCGGTTCAGCACCGCACCGTCCGGCATCGCGACCACGTTGCGCGCGGCCTGCCCGCGCGGCGTCGTCGTTTCGCCCTGCATCCAGTACGCATGCTCCTTGCGCAGCGCCGGCAGGTATTTCTGGTAGACCTTGTCGCCTTCGGCCTGCGCGGCGAGCGTGACCATGTACGCGAAGAACGGCGGCTGCGAGCGGCTCGCGTAGTACGTGCGGTTGCCGTTCGGGATGTGGCCGATCGTGTCGATCAGGTATGCGAAGTTGTCGAGCATGTCGTCGACGAGATCCTCGCGCCCCGACACCTGCAGCCCGAGCATCGTGAAATAGGTATCCCAGTAGTAGCCTTCGCGGAAGCGGCCGCCCGGCACCACATACGGCTTCGGCAACGCGATCAGCGAACTGTACGGCGGCACCGTCGTGCTGGTGCGCGTGAGCTGCGGCCACAGCCAGTCGATGTGCTGGCGCAGCGTCTGGTTCGCGGGCGGCGTGACGCCGCCTTCCGGCGGCGGCGTGAAGTGCTGGTCGACGAACGCCTTCAGCGAGAAGCCCGGCTGCGACTTCTGTTGCTGATACAACTGTACGATCGTCGCCGGATCGGCGTTGGGCGTCGCGTCGACGAAGGTCTTCTGGTCGGGATAGAGTTGCGCCGTCTGCACCGCGACGAACAGGTCGCCGTAGAGCTGGCTCGGCGGCGGCAGCAGCGTGCCGGAAGCCGGCGCCGTGGCGGGCGCGGCGGACTGGCTGGCCGCCTGCATCGCGGCCTGGTTCGCGGCCTGGTTCGCACTGTCGGCCTGCGCGGCGCAGCCGGCAACCGCGAGGTAAGCGACGGCGAGCACGGCGGCCCAGCGCAGACGCGGCGCGGGCACGGATGGATGCGAGGCAGGATGCGATGCGGTCGATGCGGCGCGACGTGACGTCATGACGTGTCCCCTCCTTTCGATGATGAACGGTTCGGCAGGGGTCTCGTTCGCGCGTGCGCTCGTCTCGATGGCCGTCGATCGATGCGCGTCGTTGTCATCCGCGGATGAGTTCCGACTGTCGCACGAAACGCGCATCGCACGCAAGTTTCGCGGCGGCCCCCGCGGGCGCGCGTCATATGTCATGTCATGGACCGCACCGGCAGCGCGGTCGTCTCTTCTTCCACGCGCGCTAACAGGAACGACTGTTGCAACATGCGGAACGAGCGTTGTCTCGCGTGACGCAACGACCACATTGTGGGCATAATGGCGTCTTTACCGCGCGCCCTGCCCATGTCGCCCGTCTTTCTAGCACCGCTCATCGTTGCCTGTGCGTTGTTCATGGAAAGCGTCGACGCGAACATCATCGTCACCGCCCTGCCCGCGATGGCGAGGGACTTCGGGCACAATCCCGTCACACTGAACATTGCGATCACGGCCTACGTGGTCGGCCTCGGCGTCTTCATCCCGATCTGCGGATGGCTTGCCGACCGCTTCAGCGCGCGCGCCGTGTTCCGCACCGCGATCGGCATCTTCGTCGCCGGCTCGCTGATGTGCGCGGCCTCCAACTCGCTCGGCGTGCTCACGTTCGCGCGCTTCGTGCAGGGCGTCGGCGGCGCGATGATGGTGCCGGTCGGCCGGATCATCATCTTCCGCGCGGTGCCGCGCTCCGATCTCGTGCGCGCGATGAACTACCTCGCGATTCCCGCTCTGTTCGGGCCGACGGTCGGGCCGCTCGTCGGCGGCTTCATCACGACCTACCTGCACTGGCGGATGATCTTCTTCATCAACGTGCCGATCGGCATCTACGGGATCTACCTCGCGAGCAAGCACATCGCGAACACGCACGAGGCCGATCCCGGCCCGCTCGACTGGTTCGGCTTCCTGCTGTCGGCGAGCGGCGCCGCGCTGCTGCTGATGGGGCTCACGCTGATCGACGGCGCGCTCACGTCGCGCGGCAACGCGCTCCTGATGTGCGCGGCCGGCGCGGCGATGCTCGCGCTCTACGTGCCGTACGCGCGCCGCAAGGCGCGCCCCGTGCTCGACCTCAGTTTCCTGAAGATCCCGACTTACCACGCGAGCGTGGTCGGCGGGTCGCTGTTCCGCATCGGCCTCGGCGCCGTGCCGTTCCTGCTGCCGCTCGCGCTGCAGGAAGGCCTCGGCATGAGCGCGTTCCACTCCGGGCTGATCACCTGCGCATCGGCACTCGGCGGCGCGGTGAGCCGCTCGACGGCCACCCATACGTTGCGCCGCTTCGGCTTTCGCACGGTGCTGATCTACAACGCCGCGTTCGCCGGGCTCGCGATCGCCGCCTACGGCGTGTTCCATCCGGGCATGGCGACCTGGGCGATCTGGATGATCGTGCTGGTCGGCGGGATCTTCCCCGCGCTGCAGTTCACGAGCCTGAATTCGATGATCTACGCGGATATTTCGCAGGCCGATGCAGGCCGCGCGACGAGCCTCGGCAGTGTCGTGCAGCAGATGTCGCTCGGCCTCGGCGTGACGGTCGCCGGCCTCGTGCTGCACCTGTCGCACTGGCTGCAGGGGCATCAGACGATGGTGTGGTCGGATTTCTGGCCCGCGTTCGTCGTGGTCGGGCTGTGTTCGTTCGCATCGATTCCGATCACGCGGCGGCTGCCGCCCGGCGCCGGCGACGAGGTCGCGCGCGGCAAGCGGCAATGAACGGGCTGGCTGGCGGGAAAAGGCAGGCGGCGGAAAAGCGAAACAACAAAAAAAATCAGCGGACATCCACACGGGGCCGGTGCACAGCCGCATGGATGTCCGCTCAGGGCTCCGGGTCTCTCGTTGGGGGTTGAGAATCCCGGATCTGCTTCCTGCGTGCCATGGACATATGTGCGTCGGAAGCCGAATCGTTGCGCGCACATTTCGTCGCGCCATGACTGCACTATAGGGAAAGTCGCGCCGCGCATCTGTCAAGCATTGTCAGACGTGTCGCGCGAAAGCGTCGCACACGTGCGCCGCTTTCGCGCTAAAGTGGTGCCCGACCGCCACCTTCAGCCGCCGCTCCGATGCTCACGCTTTCGCTCGCCGCCGCCCGCGCGCTGCATCTCGCCGCGCAGGGCCTGCTGACCCCGCCCCGCCGCAAGGCCACCAAGGCCGACGTGCTCGACACGATCCGCCGGATGGCGCAGTTACAGATCGATACGATTCATGTCGTCGCGCGCAGTCCGTATCTCGTGCTGTTCAGCCGTCTCGGCGACTTCGCCCCGCAGTGGCTCGACGAGCATCTCGCCGAGGCGCGCCTGTTCGAATACTGGTCGCACGAAGCGTGCTTCCTGCCGGTCGAGCAATTCGGGCTGATGCGTTACAAGATGCTCGATCCGTCGGGGATGGGCTGGAAATACGCGGCCGACTGGCACGCGCAGAACCGCGCCGAGATCGAGCGGCTGCTCGCGCGGATTCGCGACGAAGGCCCCGTGCGGTCCGCCGATTTCATCCGCGAAGACGGGGTGAAAGGCAACGGCTGGTGGGACCGCAAGCCCGAGAAAAAACACCTGGAAGTGCTGTTCACGACCGGCCACCTGATGGTGTCCGAGCGCCGCAATTTCCAGCGCATCTACGACGTGCGCGAACGCGTGCTGCCCGACTGGGACGATGCGCGCGACCTGCCGCCGCGCGACGCGGTGCTGCCTGCGCTGCTCGACCACACGTGCCGCGCACTCGGGATCGTGCGCGCCGACTGGGTGGCCGATTACTACCGGCTACCGCGCCGTTCGTACCGCGCGGAACTCGAGCGGCTCGCGGACGCAGGCGAGCTGATCCCGGTGGAGGTCGCCGACTGGAAGGAGCCGGCCTACGTGCATCGCTCGCTCGACGCGCTGCTGCCGGCCGCCGCGGCAGACACGCTGCGCTCGACGGTCACGACGCTGCTGTCGCCGTTCGATCCGGTGGTGTGGGACCGGCGGCGCGCCTCGACGCTGTTCGGGTTCGACTACACGATCGAGTGCTATACGCCCGCGCACAAGCGGCGCTACGGCTACTTCTGCCTGCCGGTGCTGCATCGCGGCCGGCTGATCGGGCGCGTCGACGCGAAAGCGCATCGCGCGCTCGGCACGTTCGAGTTGAAGACGGTGCATGTCGAGCCGGGCGTGCGGTTCGGCACGGGGCTCGCGGCCGACGTCGCGAAGGCCGTGAAACGGCTGGCGGCGTGGCATGGCACGCCGGAAGTCACGGTCGGGCACGCGCCGCCAGCGCTCGCGGACGCACTGCTCGGCAGCTGATCTGCCGCGGCGGCGCGACCGCTCGCCCGCCGCCTGCGCGCGCGCCGGCACCGTTGCCGTACCGACGCGCCGACGCATCGACCCATCGACGCATCGAGGCGCCGCCGCGCATGCCCACCGCGCGGTGGGCCTCCGCTGCAACCGCTACCGCTTCGCGGCAATCCAGCGGGCAATGCCCGGCCACACGTCCTTCAGCGTGCGCGATCCCATGAACAGCCCGATATGTCCGCCCGGCACGAGCTGGCGCGTCACCTGCGAGGCGGGCGTCCCCACCAGGTCCTGCGCGGCGAACACCTGCTCCTGCGTCGTGATGTCGTCGGCCGCGCCGGCAAGCAGATAAACGGGGCACGTGATCGCCTTCAGGTCGAGCATCCGCCCGAGCGCGACGAACGTGCCCTTCGCGAGCCGGTTCTCCTTGAAGATCTGCACGATCGCCTGCAGATACCAGCGCCCCGGCAGGTCGATCGGACTTTCGTACCAGTTCGCGAATGCTTCGCGCTTGCGCAGGTAGTCCGCATCGTCGAGGTGTTCGTACAGGTCGACGTGCTCGGCGAGATAGTGCTGGTCGGGATGCATGTTCTTCCAGCCGCGCAGCATGAAACGCCCGCGCATCAGGCCGCCGCCCATCGTCACCAGTTCCTCGTAGAACGACGTCGGATAGGTGTGCGCCATCCGCTTGATCGGACCGTCGCCCGCATCCGTGTCGATCGGCGCGCCGGCGAGCACGAGGCTCGCGACCTTGTGCGGAAAGCGCGCCGCATACATCGCGGACATCCACCCGCCCTGGCACAGACCCACGAGATTCACGCGCCCGCCGAGCTCGTCGACGCAGACGTTCAGCTCGGCCAGGTACTGGTCGATCTCGAGGTCCCGCATGTCTTCGGTCGCCGAGCGCCAGTCGGTCAGGTACACGCGCGTCACGCCGTGCTCGCGCAGCGTCTGCATCAGGCTCTGCCCCGGCTGATAGTCGGCGATCATCGCCCGGTGTCCCGCATACGGCGCTTCGACGATCGTCGGCAGCCCGTGCGCCGGCGCGACCGAATAATCGCGGAACGTCATCGTGCGCAGTTCCAGCAGCGCGCGGTTCGGCGACGCCAGCGCCGGATGCGGTTCGCAATGCAGTTTCTCCTCTTCCGCGACGAAACGCAGGTTGCGCGCGGTGAGTGCCGAGCCGAGCCGGACCATCTCGGCGGCGGCGGCCATCGGCCAGAAGATCGGCAACGCCGGCGCGCTGGCGGACGTCGCGGAAGGCGGGATGGTATCGGTATCGCTCGAATTCATCGAATTCATCGAATTCCTGGCTACTGGGAACATGAAGGGAAAAAAGCCGTACGCGGGATGCGCGACGATCGTCCGCGCTGCACCCGCGGCGAATCGCACGTCACGCGCGCGGCCGTGACGTATGCGTGACGTTTGCGTCTTTCGATGCGTCCGCAACGATCTTCCGATGCGGGCGGCAATCGGTCATCGAACGCCCGGTGCAACCATCGGCGAAACCATTCTGGTCCGTAACCGGAAGCGATCGCTTGATCGCGGTCAATCGTTTCAGGTGAAATCCCGATAGCATGAAATCGCGCGATGACAGTTCGATGGCCGCGGCGCGATATCCGCCGACCTCGCTGCCGCACTCGCGGCCGACATCGCGTCGCCACAGCGCACCGGCGACACCGGGCGACCTGCCTCCCCGCCTCACATGCACATCCGCGAAATCCGCTCGAAGATCAGCAGTACCTCGTCCACGCGCAAGATCACGAAGGCGATGGAAATGATGGCCCGCACCAAGATGGCGGGCGCGCAGCGGCGGGCGCGCGATTTCCGGCCCTATGCGGCGCGCATCCGGGAGATGGCCGAGCGCGTGCTGCGCGACCGGTCCGGCCACGTCTCCGCGCTGATGGCGAGACGCACGCCCGTGCGCCGCGTCGGCCTGATCGTCGTCAGCACCGATCGCGGGCTGTGCGGCCCGCTCAATACGCGGCTGCTGGTCGAATGCGTGGATGCGCTCGAACGCTGGAACCGCGCCGGCGTCGCGTGCGAACTCAGCGTGATCGGCGCACGCGGCATTGCGCCGCTGATGCGCCACGGCGCGACCATCACCGCCCGCGCCAGCGGCCTCGCCGCCGCGCCGCACTTCGAGCAGCTGCTCGGCGCGCTGCTCGTGCCGCTCACCGCGTTCGTCAACGGCGAACTGGACGAACTGCACATCGCGTACAACCAGTTGACGAGCCCGCTCGCGTATTCGCCGCGCATCGACGCGGTGCTGCCGCTCACCGGCCTCGACACCGGCACGCCGCCCGGCGACACCGCGACATCCGACTATCTGTACGAGCCCGCGCCGAAACCGGCCGTGGATACCTTGCTGCTGCGCTACGTCGAGGCGACGCTCTACCAGGCCGTCGTCGAGAATTACGCGTGCGAGCAGTGCGCGCGGATGTTCAGCATGCAGACCGCGACGGAGAACGCCGATCGCGTGCTGCGCGAGCTGCGGCACCTGTATCAGAAGACGCGCCAGGCGCAGATCACCACCGAGCTGTGCGAGATCGTCGCCGGCGCGGCGGCGGTCTGAAGGAGGCACGCATGCCGACGTCGATGAAGCTCGACATCCTCAGCGTGGAAGACGTGCTGTATTCGGGCGACGCACATTTCGTCGTCGTGCCCGGGGAAAGCGGCGAGCTGGGCATCTACCCGCATCACGCGCCGCTGCTCACGCGGCTGCGGCCCGGCGTCGTGACGCTCGTTGCCGCACCGGGCGGCGAGCACCGCCGGCTGCTCGTCGCGGGCGGCCTGCTGGAAGTCAGCCGCGACGGCGTGACGCTGATTGCCGACCACGCACTGCGCACGCCCGAACTCGACGACCTGCGCGCACGCGAAGCACGGCATGCGGCAGACGAGTGGCGCCGGCGCTTCGCGCACGACAACCGGCGCGCCTTCGATTTCGCATCGGCGCGTGCGGAGTTGATGGACGAAATCCGGCGCTTCTTCGCGCTGGCGATGCACCGGGAGTCCGCGCCGCGCGACACGCCGGGCGCCGCCGGCTAGGCCGGGCGCCGGCACCGCTCGTCGTGCGGTCGGCGGGCGCGCTCAGGTCAGTCGCGCAGCTTGCGAAAACGCGGCGTGCCGTCCGGCAGGTTGTCGTTGAACATCGCTTCCGGCCGCACCCACAAGCCGCGCGCATGCGGCCACAGATGCTCGTACACGACCACCGACTCCTCGGTTTCGGAATGACGGGCGACGCCGATGTAGCGATACAGCCCGCCCTTGTAGTGACGATGCGTGGCGAGCTGTTCGGCTTCCTGTTCGGTCATGATCTGCTTCCCTTCGGCAAAAACGAAAGCGCGTATTGTATGCGCTCGCCGCGCGTCAGCGTTTCGCGTAGATATCGGGGCGGCGGATTTCCATCAGCCGCTCGGGATTCGCGGACGGCCCGAAACCGACCGGCCGGTACAGTTCGTGCGCGTCGGTCGTCACGAGCATGATGCGGCGCAGGCCCTGCACCATCGGCTGCGCGAATACGTGGTCGATCAGCGCGCGGCCATAGCCGTTGCCGCGCTCGGCCGGCAAGACGAATACGTCGCACAGGTAGGCGAACGTCGCGTGGTCGGTCACGAGCCGCGCGAACCCGACGAGCCGGTCGCCCACATACGCGCCGAAGCACAGCGAGCCGTCGATCGCGCGCTCGACGACGTCGCGCGGAATGCCCTGCGACCAGTACGCATCGCGGTGCAGGAAATCGAAGATCGCGTCGATGTCGAGCTCGCGCTTGTCGGTGGAAAATCTCAGCGGGGCGGGGGTGGCTGCGGGCACGTCGGCTCTCCGGTCGGCTGGGGGGAGGAGCAACGATAGCGCGGCGCGGGGTGGGCGACAAGCGATGCCGCCGATTCACGATCGCGTCGCTCCCACCAACCTGCCCCCTTACGGCGCCGGCAACGCCCGATCAGCCTTGCAACGCTTCAGCGGCAGCGGCCGGGCCGCCACGATCCGCGTCACCGCGCGGGTGCGCGGGTCGATTTCCAGGTCGAGGCACGCGCAGCCGTAACCGTGCATCCCCGCATTGGTGACGACCCAGCCGCGCGTCGACATGTCCGGCATCTCGTCGAGGCCCGGCACCGGCGGGCTGCCCTGGGTCGACAGCGTCCAGCTGTTGTCCTTGTCGACGAGCCACCAGTTGGCCGGCGTCGGATTCTCGAGCCATCCGCAGCGCTTCTCCGCGGCGGCGGCCGCGGGCGTCGCGGACGTCAACGCGACGAACACACCAAGCATCCACATCGCGGAACGGGCACGGGCGATTTTCATTTCAGGGAAGTCCAGACGAAGGAAACGGGGGGAAACGATAGCGTCGACAGCATACCGGGCTTTCACGCCCGTTATGTCATGCACCGCGTTTCGCGGGCGGCATTCCGTCCGACGCAAGGAAGCTGTCCGACCATCCCGCTTCGCCGCGGACCCAACCGCTCGCGCGGGCCACGCGGCTCGATTCGGTGATATCGTCACCGGCTCGATCAACTCGCGGCATCGCTTCATGCCTTATCGACTCATCGCGTTCGACTTCGACGGCACCCTCGCCGATTCGCTCGACTGCTTTCTCGCGGCGCTCACGGAGGCATCGCGCCTGCACGGCTTTCGCGACGCGACGCCCGAGCTGCGCCCGGCGCTGCGCGGCATGTCGGCACGCGAGATCATCCGCGCGCTCGAGGTGCCGATGTGGAAAGTGCCGCGCGTGACGCTCGACATGCGCCGGCTGATGCGACCGCGCATCGCGCACGTGACGCTGTTCCCCGGCGTCGATGCGACCTTCGACGCGCTCGCCGCACGCGGCATCCGCATCGCGATCGCGACGTCGAACACCGAGGACATCGTGCGCGACCGGCTCGGCCCGCACGCGAGCCGCTGCGTCGACACGTTCGCGTGCGGCATTCCGCTGTTCGGCAAGGCGCGCCGGCTGCGCGCGCTCGTGCGCGAAGCGGGCATGCAGCCCGACGACGTGCTGTATGTCGGCGACGAGATCCGCGATGCCGAAGCGGCGCGCCGCGCGCGTATCGCATTCCAAGGCGTCGCATGGGGTTACACGGCGCCCGATGCGCTGCAGGCGCATTGCGCGACGCCGTTGCTGCCGCGTCTCGACGCATTGCTCGATCGCGTGTGAGGACGCCGTACGAATCGCGCGTTCGATTCGACGAATCGCGAAACCACCCCCGCTCTCTGCCCGCACGACGATGAAACGTCGATGACATGCGCGCGCATTGCAGCGATCGCATGCACGCCGCGCACGCAAAAATTGCCGCCACGATGCACGCAACAGGTACGCCCTACCTGGCCGCGCGCGCATCCATCGTTTCGTCTTACCAACCGTTACACAAACCACAGCGCGGTTGCACCTGCTACCTGAGCGCTCTCCTAGAATCAGTCGGGCCGGGAAACACTTCGAACGCCGCCGCGGCAGAGCGGCGATCGAGCCCGGCCCGGGCGCGCCCGGTCTCTCGCACAGCTGCGGATCACGCGATCCGTCCGTTAATCAGAGCCCCGATCGAAAGGAGGTCCCATGAACCGCTTCCCCCAAGTCTCGCGCCTTGCATTGTCTGCCGCTGGCCTGCTTCTCGTCGCCGTGACGGCGACCGCGCAAACCGCGCAACCGGCGCCGGCCGCACCGGCCGCCGCCACGCAGACGCGCATCCACGAAGCCGACCAGGCCTTCATCAACGACGGCACGAAAACCGTGTCGACCCAGCACGACGCCGCACGCATCGCGGATGCGCGCACGTCGGACAGCCAGGTGAAGGCGTTCGCGCAACGCGTGTCGACCGACGATGAGAAGATCATCCAGGCGATGCGCGCGGCCAGCCCGCGCGGCGTCGACGTGCCGGCCAACGACCCCGACACGGCCGTGCTGGACAGCATCAAGACCCTGCGCGGCGCGGAATTCGACAAGGCGTATATCGAGCAGGTCGCGCTCGCCGGCCAGCAGAAGACGATCTCGGCATTCCAGGCCGAAATCGCGTCGGGCCGCGACACGAAGCTGAAGGAAGTCGCACGCCAGGCGCTGCCGATCCTGCAGGCGCACTACGCGGCCGCGCAGAAGCTCGCGCAGCGTCATCACCTCGCATCGGCGCAGTAACGCGCTGCCCCGCCGCGCATCGCGCGCGGCACGCCGCTTCCCCCCTCGTCGCGTCGCCGCCCCCTTTGCGGCGGCGCGACGCACGCGGCACCCGCCTCGCGTCAGGTCGCGAGCTTCGCCCGCAACCGCTCGCTCACCTCCGGCCATTCGTCGTCGATGATGCTGAAGCGCACCGAATTGCGCTTGCGGCCATCGGGCATGATCCGCTCGTGACGCACGATCCCTTCCTGCTTCGCACCGAGCCGCAGAATCGCCGCGCGTGACTTCTCGTTCAGCTCGTCGGTCGTGAACTGCACGCGCACACAGTGCAGCGTGTCGAACGCATACGCGAGCAGCAGCCATTTCGCTTCGGTATTCGCGCGCGTGCGCTGCGCCGATGCGCTCAGCCACGTATGACCGATCTCGAGCTTGCGATGCTTGCGGTCGATCTTCCAGAAACGCGTGCTGCCGATCACGCGGCCCGACGCACGCTCGACGATCACGAACGGCATCACGGTGCCGGCCGCGCGGCCTTGCAGCGCTGTGTCGAGATAGGCGTCGACCGTCTCCTCGCCCGGCACGACCGTGACCTTCAGGTTCCACAGCTCGCCGTCCGCCGCCGCATCGAGCAACGCCTGCCGGTCGGATGCTTCGAGCGGCCGCAGCGCGATGCGCGCGCCGGTGAGCGTCGGTTGTTCGAGGGAAGATGCAGCATCGGTCATGACGGGTTCCGTTTCCGTGAAGATGACGAAGAGGAGCAGGCTGCGCGCAGCGAAACGCCCATCATACGGCCATCGTCAGCCGGGCAGCGCGGCGAGCCGCTCGCGAATCGCCTGCGCTTCGCCACGCAGCGCTTCGGCGAATGCGTCGACGAGCAGGCTCTTCGGCCGGTGCTCGGGCACGATCACGCTGACGCGGTAGGGAAACGAGCGCGTGAGCGGCCGCACGTGCAGGTCGCGCCCGACGAAATCGAGCGCGGTCAGCGGATTGACGATCGCGGCACCGAGCCCCTGTCGCACGAACGCGCACACCGACACGGCCGACGGCGTCTCGACCACCGAACGCGGCGCGACACCGAGCTGCGCGAATGCCTCGTCGATCAGGATCCGGTACGGGTCGTTCAGCGACAGGCTCACGAACGGGCGATCGGCGAGATCCGCGAGATCGATCGCGCGCCGCGCGAGCAGCGGATGGCCGTCCGGCAGCACGCACACCTCGTCGACTTCGAGCAGCGGCGTGAGCACGGTGCCGGCCGGCGCGACGTCGTGCTCGGTCAGCCCGACATCGTAGCGCTGCGCGGTCAGCCACTCCTCGAGCACCGGCGACTCCTGCGTCGCGACCGACACGCTGACGCCCGCATGCGCGTCGTGAAAACGCCGGCATGCGCCAGGCAGGATCGCGTGCGAAAACGCCGGCAGCGCGATCACCGACAACTGGCCGTCGCGAAACTCGCGCAGCCGCGCGGCCGTCGCCGCGACGCGCTCGAGCCCCACATACGCGAGCCGCACGTCGTCGAACAGCGTGAGCGCGGCCATCGTCGGCCGCAACCGGCCGTGCGAGCGCTCGAACAGCGCGAAGCCGACCACCTGCTCCATCCGCGCGAGCTCGCGGCTGATCGTGGGCTGCGACGTATAGAGCATCTCGGCCGCGCGCGTCGTGCTGCCGGTGACCATCAGCGCGCGGAAGACCTCGATGTGCCGGTGTGTAAGCATGGCCGTCTATATCAGGAATGAATCGAATATCGACAAACAGGCATTTTACCGTATAGCCATTCAGGCGCATCATTCACGCTGTCCGTTCATTCGATCCGATTCATCCGCCATGTCCCTCGATTCCCGCCAGCTCGCGGCGCTCGCGCAGCAATACGGCACCCCGCTGTGGGTGTACGACGCCGACGTCATCCGCGACCGCATCGCCCAACTGCGCCAGTTCGACGTGATCCGCTATGCGCAGAAGGCGAACTCGAACCTGCATATCCTGAAGCTGATGCGCGAGGAAGGCGCGTGCGTCGACGCCGTGTCGCTCGGCGAGATCGAGCGCAGCCTCGCGGCCGGGTTCAGTCCGGCGGGCGAGCCGGAAGGCGTCGTGTTCACGGCCGACCTGATCGACCGTCCGACGCTCGCGGCCGTGCTGAAGCACGGCGTGACCGTGAACGCCGGCTCGCTCGACATGCTCGCACGCGTCGGCGAGCATGCGCCCGGCCATCGCGTGTGGCTGCGCGTGAATCCCGGCTTCGGCCACGGCCACAGCAACAAGACCAACACCGGCGGCCCGCAGAGCAAGCACGGGATCTGGATCGACGACGTGCCGCGCGCGATCGAGATCGTGCGCCAGTACGGGCTGAAGCTGGTCGGCATCCACATGCATATCGGCTCGGGCGTCGACTACGGCCACCTGTCGCAGGTGTGCGACGCGATGGTCGACCTCGTCACGTCGCTCGGCCACGACATCGAAGCGATCTCCGCCGGCGGCGGGCTGTCGATTCCGTATCGCGACGGCGAGCCGCGCGTCGACGTCGGTCACTACTTCAGCCAGTGGGATGCCGCGCGCAAGCGGATCGAACGGCATCTCGGCCACGCGGTGCGCATCGAGATCGAACCGGGCCGCTTCCTCGTCGCCGAGGCCGGCACGCTCGTCACCGAAGTGCAGGCCGTGAACCGCCGTCCGAAGCACGACTTCGTGCTGATCGACGCGGGCTTCAACGACCTGATGCGGCCGTCGATGTACGGCAGCTACCACGCGGTGTCCGTCCACACGCAGGACGGCGCGCTGCCGGCCGGCCGGCCGCTCGTCGACATCGCGATCGCGGGGCCGCTGTGCGAATCCGGCGACGTGTTCACGCAGGACGCGGGCGGCGTGGTCACGCATCGCAAGCTCGCGCAGCCGCAGATCGGTGACCTGCTGTTCCTGCACGATGCGGGCGCCTACGGCGCGTCGATGTCCTCGAACTACAACAGCCGGCCGCTCGCGCCGGAAGTGCTCGTCGATCGCGGCACGCCGCGGCTGATCCGCCGCCGGCAGACGATCGACGAACTGCTCGCGCTCGAAACGTTCGCGTAACACGCGCATTCGCGCCGCGTTCGACGCATCGAACGCCAACGGCCACGCATGCCGCCATCGGCATGCGTGGCCGTTTTGCTTTTCGGTGGTTGCCCTCGGGGCAACCGCTCGACCGCCTCGTAGCACCCGATGCTGCGCAACACGTGCAACCGCAGCAGATCGCTTGCATCGTGTTCGTCGCACGGAGAAAAACATTCCACGCCGCGTGAAAAGTCCGTGCGTTTTTGGAAGCACTTTCCTTTTTGATAAAACTAAGATTGCCGTCAGTCGTTCAGCATTTGCGTCACCGGATACGCATCGACGATGCAGCCGGTCTACCCCACTCGCAAGCCGCACGGGCACTCATGAACACGATGCTTGAACTCTTCGCCGCGCACCGCAAGCCGTTCGATACGAACGCCGCGCGGCACGTCATGCGGTCCACCGCGCACGCCAGCCACACCACGCGCGTCGCTGTCGGCGAATCGTCGCCGCTTGCACCGTGCCTGCGCGGCGATCCGCATCGCCGCGCGTTCCATCCACGCGCCCACCGTAGCGCGATCGTGCGCGAACGCATGCCGTAACGCGCGGCGGTGAACGGCGCGCGCTGCCGTCACCGCGTCGATTTCCCCCGCCGCACGCTGCTGCGGCCTGTTCCCGCCCACGGCGACGCCGCCCGTCGCCGCGGACGCGCTCACCCTGAATTTTCGACAACGACGTTTCGACAACCACCCTGGAGACAACCATGAAGCCCTTCACCCCGACGCTCAAGCATGGCCTCGCAGCCGCCCTTCTCTGCATGGCGGCCACGGCATCGCACGCGGCGGACCTGCTCGACACCGTCAAGCAGGCCGGCGTGCTGAAGATCGCGCTCGAAGGCACCTACCCGCCGTTCGACTACCGCAATGCCGACGGGCAGCTCGAAGGGTTCGACGTCGACGTCGCGAAAGCGGTCGCCGCGCGGCTCGGCGTAAAGCCGCAGTTCGTCACGACCGAATGGAGCGGGATTCTCGCCGGCCTGCAGGCCGGCAAGTTCGACGTGATCGTCAACCAGGTCGCGATCACGCCGTCGCGCCAGCAGGCGCTCGACTTCAGCACGCCGTACGTGTATTCGTCCGCGCAGCTGCTGCAGCGTCAGAACGACACACGCTCGTTCAAGTCGCTCGACGAGCTGAAGGGCAAGAAGGTCGGCGTGACGATGGGCAGCAACTACGTCGATCTCGTGAAGACGGTGCCCGCGATCGATCTGCAGGTCTATCCGGGCACGCCGGAGAACCTGCGCGACCTCGCGGCCGGCCGTATCGACGCGGCGGTCAACGACCGCCTGATGCTGAGCTACCTGATCAAGAACTCGCGCCTGCCGCTGCGCCCCGGCTCCATGCTCGCCGGCGGCGAGGACCGGATGGGCATCCCGTTCCGCAAGGGCAATCCGAAGTTCGCGAAGGCGCTCGACGACGCGGTCGCGTCGCTGCAGCAGGACGGCACGCTGAAGAAGATCTCGATGCAGTGGTTCGGCTCGGACACGACGAAACCCATCACGCAATAACGCAGCCGCCACGCGCCCGCGCGCACGCACGCGCGGGCCGGCCGCCACATCGCCACCCCACCGGCGGCACACCGGCGGCACACGACACACAATCAGGAGACACGCGATGGAAGCACTCGATCTGGTCATTCAAACCCTGCCCGTGATGGTGAAGGGCGCGCTGTTCACGCTGAAGTTCGCGGTGGCGTCGATGGCGCTCGGCCTCGTCGTCGGGCTCGTGGTCGCGATCATGCGGATCGGCAACAACCGGCTCGCGTCCGGTCTGGCGCAAGGCTACGTCAGCCTGATGCGCGGCACGCCGCTGCTCGTGCAGATGTTCGTCGTCTACTACGGGCTGCCCGATCTCGGCATCACGCTCGATCCGACGACGGCCGGCATCTTCACGCTGACGCTCAACGCCGGCGCGTACCTGTCGGAAAGCATGCGCGGCGCGATCCTCGGCATCGGCCGCGGGCAATGGGCGGCCGCGCACAGCCTCGGCCTCACGCACGTGCAGACGCTGCGCTACATCGTCTGCCCGCAGGCGCTGCGCCTCGCGGTGCCGAGCCTCGGCAACACGCTGATCAGCCTGATCAAGGACACGTCGCTCGTATCGGTGATCACCGTCACCGAGTTGCTGCGCTCGACGCAGGAAGTGATCGCCGCGACGTTCCAGCCGCTGCCGCTCTATCTCGCGGCCGCCGCGATCTACTGGGTGCTGAGCACGCTGCTCACGCGCCTGCAGGGCCGCGTCGAGACGCGCCTCTCGCTGCCGTCCACGCATTGACCATGCGCATGCCATTCAATCCGAACCTCATCCACGGACAACCCATGATTACGCTCGACAACGTCTCCAAGTGGTACGGCAAGCATCAGGTCCTCTCCGCATGCAGCGCGGCGGTATCGAAAGGCGAAGTGGTCGTCGTCTGCGGGCCGTCGGGCTCCGGCAAGTCGACGCTGATCAAGACGATCAACGGTCTCGAGCCGTTCCAGAAAGGCAGCATCGTCGTCGACGGCATGCGGCTCGGCGATCCCGCCGCGAAACTCGCGCAGCTGCGCGCACGCGTCGGCATGGTGTTCCAGCATTTCGAGCTGTTTCCGCACCTGTCGATCACCGACAACCTGACGCTCGCGCAGGTCAAGGTACTCGGCCGCCGCAAGGACGAAGCGATCGAGAACGCGATGAAGCTGCTCGATCGTGTCGGCCTGAAGGCGCATGCGCGCAAGTATCCGGGGCAGCTGTCCGGCGGGCAGCAGCAACGCGTCGCGATTGCTCGCGCGTTGTCGATGAACCCGGTCGCGATGCTGTTCGACGAGCCGACCTCCGCGCTCGACCCCGAGATGATCAACGAAGTGCTCGACGTGATGGTCGAGCTCGCGCGCGACGGCATGACGATGGTGTGCGTCACGCACGAGATGGGCTTCGCGAGGAAGGTCGCGCATCGCGTGATCTTCATGGACCAGGGCGCGGTGGTCGAGGATGCGGCGAGCGACGCGTTCTTCGCCGCGCCGCGCTCCGAACGCGCGCGCGACTTCCTCGACAAGATCCTGCACTGACCGCGCGACGGCTTCGCACCGACTTCACCGACTTTCAAAGGACGACATCTTGAACCCACTGCACTCGACCGACACCCTGCTCGCTCACGAAGGCCGCGCGCACGGCCAGCCCGGCTCTCCGGTGAACCCGCCCGTGTATCGCCAGTCGACACTGCTCTTTCACGGCACCGACGCGCTCGATGCGGTGCGCGGCACGCCGCTCGCGTACGGCCGGCACGGCAGCCCGACCACGCGCGCGCTCGAAAAGGCGCTCGCGCGTCTCGAAGGCGCGCATGCGGCGCTGCTGACGCCGAGCGGGCTCAGCGCGATCACGACCGCGCTGCTCGCGGTGCTGAATCCCGGCGACCATCTGCTGATGGCCGATTCGGTGTACGACCCGACCCGCTCGTTCTGCGACGAGACGCTTGCCCGCCTCGGCATCGAGACGACCTACTACGATCCGTCCATCGGCGCCGGCATCGCGTCGCTGATGCGGCCGAACACGCGCGCGGTCTTTGCCGAATCGCCCGGCTCGCTGACCTTCGAGGTGCAGGACATTCCCGCGATCTGCCGCGTCGCGCACCAGCACGATGCGGTCGTGCTGCTCGACAACACGTGGGGCACGCCGCTGAATTTCCGTTCGTTCTCGCACGGCGTCGACGTATCGATTCACGCGGCGACCAAATACATCGCCGGGCACTCCGACGTGCTGATGGGCGTGATCCTGACGACCGAGGCGCTCGCGCAGAAGGTCACGCGCTGCTACCGGCAGCTCGGGATGACCGTCAGCGGCGACGACGCGTATCTCGCGCTGCGCGGCCTGCGCACGCTGTCGGTGCGCCTCGAACGCCACCAGCGCAACGCGCACGTGCTGACCGAATGGCTCGTGCGGCAGCCGGAAGTCGCACAGGTCCTGTATCCGGCCCGGCCCGGTGATGCCGGCCATGCGCTGTGGCAGCGCGACTTCACGGGCGCGTGCGGATTGTTCGGCCTGGTGCTGCACCCGCAGCCCGACGATGCGGTGCGCGCGCTGCTCGACGGCCTGACGTGCTTCGGCATGGGCTACAGCTGGGGCGGCTTCGAAAGCCTGATCATCCCGTCGAATCCGTCGCGCCATCGCACGGCGACGCACTGGCAGGCAGGCAGCCCGCTGCTGCGCATCCACGCGGGGCTCGAGCATCCGGACGACATGATCGCCGACCTCGACGCCGGTTTCGCACGCATGCGCGCCGCCGCGGCCGCGCTCGCGGAAGCCTGACATTAGGTACGTCACACGCATTCCCCTTTTTCTTCCACGTTCGACCACCACTGATAGCGAGGCCATCATGAAAGACACGCTGTTCATTCTCCGCCCGGGTTTCTTCAAGGACTCCGAAGGTCCGTTCTACTGCGGCGACTCGGTTGCCGTCGAAGGGCTGCTGAGCTTCTATCCACAGTTGCGCGACGCGGTCGCGATCGAGTACATCGACGCGCCGCGGCCGCGCCAGCCGATCGTCGCGCTGATCGGCGAGGACAACCAGTCGGCGCCGGTGCTCGTGCTCGCCGACGGGCAGGCGCCGAAGGATGACGCGGTCGCGATCCGCGAACACAACGGCCGGCGCTTCATCGATTCGCCGGCCGACATCCGCCGCTATCTGTCGTCGCAGTACGGCGTCGCGCACGTCGCGTAAACACGCCGGCGCCCGATGTCGAAGGGCGCCACCGGACGGGATGCGCGGCACGCGCGTCCCGTCCGCCGCTTCCCGCACGCACGCCGCCGCGCGCGTGCGACGTGCTCGGCCACGCGGACTCACCGCTACCGATGACCGGCCCGGGCGCTCCGCCTCTGGCCGTATGGACTTCAACGCAACGCGACGCCAGATGCTGGCACACACCGGGTCCGGCCGCGACCGGCGTCAGCCGGGCGAACTGCAGGCCGGCGCGAACGCGAATGCGGCCGGCTCGGCCGGCACGTGGCGCGCGAGCCACAATGCGGCCTCCGTCCGGTTGCTCACGCCGATCTGGCGGAACAACGCGTACAGATGGTTCTTGATCGTGCCCTCCGCGACATTCAGTACACGGCAGATCTGCTTGTTCGACTTGCCTTCGGCCAGCAGCCGCAGCACCTCGCGCTGGCGCGGCGTGAGGCGCTCGAATGCGCGATCGTCGCCGGCCGGCACGCCGCCCGGGGGCGCCTGCGTCGCGCCGCCGTCGTTCGGCGGCACGTAGATCGCGCCGGCCGCGACGCGGCCGAGCGCATCCGCGAATTCGTCCGCGCTCGCGTGCCGGTCGATGATGCCGGCCGCCCCCGCCAGCAGCGCATCGGCAATCGTGCGGCGGCACACGGCGGCCACCACGCACAGCCACGGCGCGCCGGCGAACGTCTCGTTCAGTACGCTCGGCCAGCTCGGCCGCGCGGCGTGCTCGCCGCATTCGATCGTGATCGCCTCGACCGTCCCGGGCAGCAACGCGTCGCGCAAGCGCAAGACGTCCTCGGGACGGCGGGCCGACCACACATGCCAGTCGACATCGCGTTTACACAGTACGTCCGCCACGCCCGCGACGAATAACGGCGGGCTATCGATCATCAGAACGTTCATTGCGCGGTTTCCTCGAAATCGGGATGCTCGGTTTAGGATTTTTTGCTTCCCTACCCGGCGTTTTTTTTACCGCTGTTTTACGCACCGCGCACTAGGCCCGTCGCTCCGTGACGAATGGCCTAATTCGTCCACGCCGCGCCCCGCCACGCGTGCCGATGCCCGTCGCAAGCCGGCCCGGGCCGCCGGTCGTGACGGGCGTCATATTTGGTAAACGTCTTCAATTTCCTAATGTGAATAACGACAGCGAATTTCCGTTGTCTTCAACACGAAGAGGAGTTTATTCATGGACGCGAATTTCATTGGCTCGGTGATTAACGCTTTACCCATGGACCAAATGATCGCCGGCCCGTTAAAGGCGATGATCAGCGCGCAGACGCAGGCTGCAAAGAGCTACGCGGATTTCCTGATGCAGGTCTGCATCCAGGGCGGCAAGGCCGTGGCCGTCCAGTTCGACTACGACGAGACGCTGGTGGACGAAGGCGGCGTGTCGAAAGGCGTCGTGCAGAAGACGATGCGCATCCCGCTGCTCGCGGCGATCGTCCATCCGATCATCGCGATCGAGGAAGGCACGATCGACTTCGAGATGGAGATCACGCAGTCGGAGAAGTCGTCGTCGTCGACCGAGGCCGGCGGCGAATTCCAGGCGAAGTTCGGCTGGGGGCCGATCAGCGTCAGCGTGTCCGGGCGCGTGTCGCACAAGGCGGAGCAGACGCGCAGCACCGACACGCGCGCGAAATACTCGATCCATACGCAGGTGAAGCGCCAGTCGCCGCCCGAAGCGCTGATGCGCGTGATCGACTTCCTGACCGAGGCCGCGACCAAGCCGGTCGTCACCGAAGGCAACGCGAAGGACGTGAAGCCGCTGCCGGCGACGCCGACCGACGGCAAGCTGGTCGGCGACGCGTCGGGTGCCGGCGGCAAGGCGGCCGCGCCGGCCGGAGCCGATGCGGGCGCCCAGCAGCCGGCGCACGCGTAAGCGCGCGGACCGGCCATGTTCAGGCTCTTCAGACGGTCGCGCCGCGCGGGCGGCGGCGGGCACGACGACGCGGATGCGCGTCCGGGTGGCAGCACTGCCCGGCAGGAACCGGACGGGCCGGTCCCGCCGCCGGCCGGGGCGGTGGCGGGCCGTAGCGGCGCGGTCGCCGGCACGGGCCCGGACGCGGTCGCCGGCACGGGCGGCGCGGTGCCGGCGGCGGCAGGCGTCGATCCGCCGCGCCACGCGACGCCCGGTTCCGCCGGCTGGCCAGCCGGCGCCGCGTCGGGCGTAAATGATGCCCCCACCGCCGCGGCCGGCCCATCGACCGGCGGCTTGCCGCCCGCTGCGCCTGTGTCGCCCGCTGCGCCTGTCTCGCCCGCTTCGCCTGTCTCGCCCGCTTCGCCAACACCACCCGCTTCGCCGACGCCACCTGCGCCGCCCACGCCGCCGCCCGGCGCCCCGGCCGACGACGAACGCCCGCCGCCGCGCGGCATCGCGCTCGACGAGATCGCGCGCGGGATGCAGCACGCGGCGGCCGCCGCGAACCAGCTACTCGCGCACCAGTACACCGCCGTGCTCGACCAGTTCTTCGATCTGCGCGACGACGGCCTGCTCGCGCCGCGCGAGGTCACGGTCGCACTCGACGCGGAGCACACGATGCCGGTGCCGCTCGTCGCGCTCGCCACGCCGCGCGGGCTCGCGCTCGACCGGATGATCGTGCACCTGACCGTGCGCGGCGACTTCACCGAGGCGCTGCCGGCCGGCGGCATCTCGGGCAACGACGACCAGCGCGGCCGCTTCTACGTGACGTTCGCGCCGCGCTCGGAGAAGAAGGACGCCGCGCCGGGCAGTGCGCGGCAGCGCGACACCGAGCACATCGACATCGAAATGCAGTTCGCGGCGCTGCCGCCGCCCGAAGCGATCATGCGCGTGATCGACGAATACACGCATCGCCTGGTGCCGCGCGCACGGCCGGGCGGCAAGGAGAACGACGATGGCGAACCAGCCTGAACGCACCGGCGAGCAAGGCATCGCGCTGATCAAGCAGTTCGAGGGGCTGCGGCTCGTGCGCTATCTCGACGCGGTCGGCAAGCCGACGATCGGCTACGGGCACCTGATCCTGCCGAACGAGCGCTTCACGCGCCCGCTGACGCCGGCCGAAGCGGAGGCGCTGCTGCGGCATGACCTGCGCGGCGCCGAGCTGAACCTGCGCAAGCTGTTGCGCGTGCCGGTCACGCAGCAGCAGTTCGATGCGCTGATGTCGTTCGTCTTCAACCTCGGCGCCGGACGGCTGCGCTCGTCGACCTTGCTGCGCTACCTGAACGCCGGCGCGAGCGCGCGGGCGGCCGACCAGTTCCTCGTCTGGAACAAGGCCGGCGGCAAGCCGCTCGCGGGCCTCACGAAGCGCCGCCGGGCCGAGCGCGCGCTGTTTCTGTCGTGAGCGCCGTGACGCCGCACCGGCCGAACGTCACGGGTCGTCGTGCGTGTCGTTCGCGCCATTTCGCAGCGCGTCGGCTGCCCGTAAGCTGAAACCGTCGCTGAAGTCTTGCTGCATCCGTACCGTTACAACCCTTGTCATTCACCACTCGTCACGACAGGAGCCCCGCATGAACGTCACCCGCTCGCCCGGCCGCACGACGCTGCCCCGCACCGCCGCCTCGCACGTAGTGCGCCGCGCGCTGGGCGCCGCTTGCGCCGCCGTCACCGCCACCGTTACCGTTGCCGTCGCCGCCCTGGCTGCGCTCGCGCCGCACGCCGCGCTCGCCGCCCCCGCCGATCCGCTTCCCGCATACGGCGCCGACGTGCAGCGCACGTCGGTGTCGGGGCTGTCGTCCGGCGGCTTCATGGCCGCGCAGTTCGACGTCGCGTTCTCGAGCCGGCTGATCGGCGCGGGCATCGTCGCGGGCGGGCCGTTCTATTGCGCGGGCGTGAACGCGCTGATCCCGCCGGCGGTGGCCGCGACCACGCTGTGCATGCAGCCGATCGGCCCCGCGCCCTCCGCGGCCGACGCGTGGCGCGCCGCGCGCACGTTCGCGCAGCGCGACGAGATCGACGATCCGGCCAACCTGCGCGGCCAACGCATCTACGTGTTCAGCGGGGCGAAGGATACGGTGGTGTTCACGCGCGTCGTCGACCAGACCGCGCGCTTCTACACGCTCGCGCAGGTTCCGGCCGCGAACCTTCAGTATCGCCAATCGCCGGACGCCGGGCATGCGTTCATCACGAACCGCCCCGAGGACAACGCGTGCAGTGCGAACGCGAGCCCGTATATCGACAACTGCGGCTTCCAGCAGGCGCACGACATCGTGCGCTGGATCTACGGCACGCCCGACAAGCCGCTCAACGCGCCCGCCGCGCAGGCTGGCGGCAAGCTGCTGGCGTTCGACCAGCGCGCGTTCGATCCGCAGCGCCGCGCGTCGCTCGGCGATACGGGCTACGCGTACGTGCCGGCCGATTGCGAACGCGCGACCTGCGCGGTCCACGTGGTGTTCCACGGTTGCGTGCAGAACGTCGCGACCGTCGGCGAGCGGATGATTCGCGGCGTCGGCTACAACGAGATCGCCGACACGAACCGGCTGATCGTGCTGTATCCGCAGGTCGAGAAATCGGCCGTCAATCCGCTCGGCTGCTGGGATTTCTGGGGTTATACGAGCACCGATCCGCTCCAACCCGGCTTCTACCGCCGCGACGCGCCGCAGATGGCCGCCGTGATGCAGATGGTGCAGCGCCTCGGCGCCGCGCGTCGGTAATCCACGTAGCGGCTGCCGTCGCGCCGTCATCGCTCCTTCTTCACGAGGAATCGCCATGTTCTCCACGTTCATCGCCCAATGGGAACGCGCGCACGCCGACGCGCTCCAGCTGTTCGGCAAGCTCGCCGCGCAGACGACCGGCACCGGCGGCACGTCCGCCAGCCCCGCGTGGCGCGCGTTCGCGCACACCGCGCTGCTCGCCGGCCATCGCTACACGGATGCATGCCAGGCCGCGACCGACGCATTGTGGCGCGGCCAGCTCGAACGGTTCGGGCTCGGCAGCTCGGCCGCCGCGGTCAAGGAGCTGGCGGCCCTGAACGCGGATCTCGCGACGCGCTTCACACAGAGCCACCTCCAGCACGCGGGCGCGATGGCCGACGCGGCCGCGCAATACCTCGACAATCTCGGCCGCACGCGCGGCCCGGCCGATGCCGCGATGGCGCTCGGGCGCTTCGCCGGCGACCTGCAGGCGCAGGCGCGTGCGCATGCGCTGCACGTCGCGTCGCTCGCGAACGGCGTCGCGCCCGCGCTCGCGCAGTGGGCCGACCGCACGCTGCGCGACGAACGCGGCACGGCGGATGAGGAGCAAGCATCATGAACATCAAGCTCCGCTTCGTGAACCGTTCGAACGACTGCGGCAACAGCGAGGTCGTGCTGTTCCAGCGCGACGTGATCCCCGATCTGGATACGTTCGCGATCGCATGGAAGGTGATCCGTTATTGCGGACGCGACTGCTTCCATCCGTTCGACTACTCGACCGACATCGACGTCGCGCTCGGCGACGAGCACGGCAACTTCTCGCCGCGCGTCGCGGCGCCCGCCGGCGTGCGCTTCGTGATCGACGCGCAGCCGACCGGACGCGGCCGGCTCGTGCCCGACCCGGCCGACGCACCGGGCGGCGACATCGAAATCGTCAATCGGCTGCGGCGCGGCGCCGTGAACGTCAACGCGTTCAGCGCGGGCCGGCTGATCGCGGTGAAGGAAGCGGTCGCGCCCGGGCAGAAGGCGGTATTCCGCTTCACGCCGACGCTGTGGATCGGCGTGGCGTCGCAGATACAGGAAAGCCGCGCACTGCACGCGGCGGTGATGTCGAGCGCGAACACGATGCTGCCGCTGGCGGGCGTCGCCGCGGCCGACATCGTGATGACGGGCGGCGGCACCGGCACCGACGCGCAGCCGTTCGCGTTCGCGCTCGAACACATCGTGCGCGCGTAGTGCCGCCCGACACGGCTTGAACCGGCTTGACGGCACGGCTTCGCGGCCGGGCCGGCGGGAAAGGTGTGCGGCAGACCGACTGCCGTTTTTTCAAACTCAAGGAGCAACGACGTGGATATCCAACTGAACCTGATCAACCGCTCGAACGACGCCAACAACTCGAGCGTCGTGATTTTCCAGAAGAACGTGGCGACCGACTTCGACGAACTCGCGATCGCGTGGAAGGTGATCCGCAATTGCGGCCAGGGCGACAACCATCCGTTCAAGTTCCCGATGACGATGAGCGTGAGCGCGAGCGACAGCTGGGGCAACTACATGCCGCAGCAGGTCGCGGCGAACGGCCAGGTGTTCCAGGTCGTGCGCTCCAGCTCGGGCGACGTGCTGCAGCTCGGCGGCGACCCTGGCGCGAGCTCCGAGGTGCAGGTGCGCAACGACCTGCCGGCCGGTGCGATCAACGCGACGATCTACAAGGACGGCAACGCGCTCGCGCGCAAGACCTCCGTCGCGCCGGGCCAGAAGGCGGTGTTCCAGTTCAAGCCGACGATCTGGATCGGTGTCGCATCGCAGATCGAACAGGGCGCACTGATGAATTCCGCGGTGATCTCCGACATCAACACGGAACTGTCGCTGCTCGGCATCGCGAGCGCCGACATCGTGATGACCGGCGGCGGCCCCGGCCCGCGCTCGACGCCGTTCACGTTCCGGCTGGAAAACGTGGTGATGGCGTAACGGTCCGTGCGCCGGCGATGCACGGCCGGCGCCCGTTCAATCAGTTATCCGAATCGAATCAAGGTGACTCATGGACATCAATCTCAACTTCGTCAACCTGTCGAACGACGTCAACAACAGCCAGATCGTGATCTTCCAGAAGAACGTGTCGACGGACTTCGACGAGCTCGCGATCGCGTGGAAGGTCATCACCAACTGCGGACGCGGCGACAACCATCCGTTCGTGTTCCCGTTGTTGACGACCGTCTCCGCGAGCGATGCCGACGGCAACTACATGCCGCAAAAGCGCGCGGACAACGGACAGGTCTTCAACGTGTCGCGCTCGACGTCGGGCAACGTGCTCGCGCTCGCCGGCCCCGCCCCGACGTCGCGCGAGATCCAGCTGCGCAACGACCTGAGCCAGGGAGCGATCACCGCGTCGGTCTTCAAGGACAACCGGCTGCTCGCGCACAAGACGGGGATCGTGCCGGGCCAGAAGGCCGTGTTCGAGTTCAAGCCGACGCTGTGGATCGGCACCGCGTCGCAGATCGAACAGGGCGCGGTGATGAATTCGGCCGTGCTGTCCGACATCAACACCGAACTGTCGCTGCTCGGCATCAAGAGCGCCGACATCGTGATGACGGGCGGCGGCGGCGGCACGACCGCGACCGCGTACCAGTTCCGGCTCGCGAACGTGGTGATGGGGTAAACGGCGCACGCGCGACGGCGCACGGGCGGCACCCGTCACGTCGTCGCGCGACCGCTCCGTGCGTGAATCAGCCCGCGCGCCGCACCGGCGCCATCTTCGAGAAATACTTCGCACCAGCCACGCAGCCGACGACCACGACCGTCACGACGAGCATCGACGGCGGCACCGTCTCGTGCAGCAGCCCGGCCGCGAGCAGGAAACCGAAGAACGGCTGCAGCAGCTGCAACTGGCCGACGCCCGCGATCCCGCCGAGCGCGAGGCCGCGATACCAGAACACGAAGCCGATCAGCATGCTGAACAGCGACACATATGCGAGCCCCCACAGCGCGGCGGCGTCGACGCCGTCGAACGTCGCGGGCCACGTGAACCACGTGAGCGGCAGCATCACCGGCAGCGACAGCACGAGCGCCCACGAGATCACCTGCCAGCCGCCGAGCTGGCGCGACAGCCGCGCGCCCTCCGCATAGCCGAGCCCGCACGCGACGATCGCGGCCAGCATCAACGCATCGCCCGCCACCGACGCCTGGCCGCCGTTGCGCAGCGCGAACGCGGCCACCGCGCCGCTGCCGACCAGCGAGAAGACCCAGAACGGCAGCCGCGGCCGTTCGCCGCCGCGCCAGACGCCGAACAGCGCGGTCGCGAGCGGCAGCAGCCCGACGAACACGATCGCATGCGCGGACGTCACGTGCTTGAGCGCGAGCGCGGTCAGCAGCGGAAAACCGACCACGACCCCGAGCGCGACGACGATGAGCGACGCGGTCTCGGCACGCGTCGGCCGCTTCTGCTTCAGCGCGACGAGCAGGATCAGGCCGAGCACGCCGGCGATCGTCGCGCGCGCGAACGTGAGGAACAGCGGGTCGAGCCCCTGCACCGCGATGCGCGTCGCGGGCAGCGAGCCACTGAAGATGATCACGCCCAGCAGGCCGCTGAGCCATCCGTCGGTCGTCTTTTGCACGGGAAATCCTGGTCGGAACAAGGTGGATGACCGATGATCCGCCGCCCGCGAAAAGCGCGTAAGCTACAGCCCAATACAATTCGGACAAACTGTACTGGACAACCGGCCGTACAGTTCCCTCTCGCCATGAGCCGTTCCGTGCAAGACCCTGCTCCGCCCGCGCCGTCGCGCACGCGCGTGGAAACCGTGATGGACACGCTGCGCGCGCGGATCGCGAGCCGCGCGCTGATGCCCGGCGCGCGCGTGCCGTCGATCCGGATGATGGCCGACGCGCTGCACGTGTCGAAATCGACCGTCGTCGACGCGTACGAGCGGCTCGCGAGCGAAGGCGTGCTCGTCGCGCGGCGCGGCTCCGGCTTCTACGTGTCGGGCCACGCGCCGCCGCTCGCGCTCGCCGAACTCGGCCCGCGCCTCGATCGCGAACTCGATCCGCTGTGGCTGTCGCGCCAGTCGCTCGAGGCGGCGCCCGGCTCGGTGAAGCCCGGTTGCGGCTGGCTGCCGTCGTCGTGGCTGCCGGACGAGAGCCTGCGACGTGCGCTGCGCGCGGTGTCGCGCGACGAACCCGACGCGCTGACCGACTACGCGACACCGCTCGGGCTGCCCGCGTTGCGCCAGCAGCTCGCATGGCGGCTCGCGCAGCACGGCGTTCATGCGGAGCCCGCGCAGATCATGCTGACCGACGGCGGCACGCACGCGCTCGATCTCGTGTGCCGGCTGCTGCTGGAGCCGGGCGACACCGTCGTGCTCGACGATCCGTGCTACTTCAACTTCCAGGCGCTGCTGCGCGCGCATCGCGCACGGATCGTCAGCGTGCCGTACACGCCGAACGGCCCCGATCTCGCGCGTTTCGAACAGGTGCTCGCCGAACACCGGCCGCGCCTGTACATCACGAACGCGGCGCTGCACAACCCGACCGGCGCGACGCTCGCGCCGCCGGTCGCGCACCGGTTGCTCACGCTCGCGGCCGAGCACGGCCTGCTGATCGTCGAGGACGACATCTTCGCGGATTTCGAAAGCACGCCCGCGCCGCGCCTCGCGGCATTTGACGGGCTCTCGCGCGTCGTGTCGATCGGCAGCTTCTCGAAGACGCTGTCGGCCGCGATCCGCTGCGGCTACATCGCCGCGCGCCCCGAATGGATCGACGCGCTCGTCGACCTGAAGCTCGCGACGTCGTTCGGCAATGCGCAGATCGGCGCGAACGTCGTGCACCGGCTGCTGGTCGACGGCACCTACCGGCGCCATCTCGACGGCCTGCGTATGCAGTTGGCCGATGCGATGGGCGAAACGATCCGGCGGCTCGCACGCGCCGGGCTCGGGATCTGGACGGAACCGCGCGGCGGGTTGTTCGTGTGGGCCGAGCTGCCCGACGGGCTCGATGCCGCGCGCGTCGCGCGCCATGCGCTCGACCACGATGTGGTGCTCGCGCCGGGCAACGTGTTCAGTGCGTCGCACGGCGCAACGTCGTTCATGCGCTTCAACGTGTCGCGCTGCAAGGGGCCGGCGGTGTTCGATGCGCTCGGGCGGGCGATGGAGGCGGCGCGGATGTCGGAGCACGCGGTCGCGCAACCGGATACGAACGGGCGCGCGCTCGCCGGCGAACGTTGACGGCGGGCGAGCGCGCTACTTGCCGGTCGCCACGATTTCCGCGACGAAATCGACGAATGCCCGCACCTTCGCGGGCGGCAGGTGACGCGACGGATAGTAGGCAAACAGCGGAAATGCCTCGCCGCGCCAATCCGCGAGCAGCTCGACGAGCCGCCCCTGCTCGATCAAGCCCGCTACCCCGCTCGCCTTGAAGCGTGCGATGCCCACACCGGCCAGACACGCACCGAGCATCGTGCCGGCGTCGTTGACGAGCAGCCTGCCCGTCGTCCTGACCGGCACGCGCTTGCGGCCGAGCTGATAGATCCATTCGAGCGGCTGGCCGGTCAGCGTGTTGCGCATCTGGATGCACGCATGGCCCGCGAGATCGGCCGGCGCCGCAGGACGCCCGTGCCGTTTCACGTAGGCGGGCGCGGCGACCGTCACCGCGCGCGTCTCCAGCAATTTGCGCGCCACCAGCGACGACGACGGCGGCTCGCCGAACCGCACCGCAACGTCGAATCCGTCGGCGACCAGATCGCCGAGCTGCTCGCGCGCGGCCAGTTCCAGCGACAGATCGGGATGGCGTGCAAGCAACGCCGGAAGGTGCGGCGCCAGCACCCGCCGCGAGAAATACGCGTCGACGTTCACGCGCAATCTGCCGCGCACGGCGGCGGCCGAGCCGGCGGCCAGCGTCACCGCATCGCCGATGCCGGCGAGCAGCGGACCGATCTCTTCGTACAGGCGGCGCCCTTCGTCCGTCAGCGTGACCGAGCGCGTCGTGCGATCGAGCAGCCGCACGCCGACGCGCGCCTCGAGCCGGCCCACGGCCCGGCTGACGCCGGACGGCGACAAGCCGAGTGCGTCAGCCGCGCGCGCGAAGCTGCCGCTTTCGACGATCGCGGCCAGCACGCCCACGTTCGCCAGAATCCGTCCGTCGATCCCCAGGATTTCATTCATGACAAACAATCACCAATCAAATGACATGGATTCGATTCCATCAGGAATCGTCGCCTCCTATCATGCAACCCGATGCATCGCGACGGCAAGCCCGAACGCGGCATGCAGTTCCGGCGCCCGCATCTTTCGGCGCGCCCGCTCCCTTCTCGATGAGGATTTCAAACCATGTATGCCATTACCGGTATCACCGGACAGGTCGGCGGCGCGCTCGCCCGAACGCTGCTCGCGGCCGGCCGGCCCGTGCGCGCCGTCGCGCGCACCGCGGATCGCGCTGCGCCGTGGGTCGCGCGCGGCTGCGATGTTGCACTTGCCGAGATGACCGACACCGCCGCACTGACGACGGCCTTCTCGAACACGGATGGCGTCTTCGTCCTGCTGCCGCCATGCTTCGATCCGTCGCCGGGATTCCCCGAAACGCGCGCCGTCATCGATGCCGTCGGTGCGGCATTGCGCGCCGCTCGGCCACGCAAGGTCGTCTGTCTGTCGACGATCGGTGCGCAGGCGACGCAGGTGAATCTGCTGACGCAACTGACGATGATCGAAAAGGCGTTCGACGACTTGCCGATACCCGTCACGTTCCTGCGCCCCGCGTGGTTCCTCGAAAATGCCGCGTGGGACGTAGCAACCGCACGCGACGCCGGCGTCATCTACAGCTTTCTCCAGCCGCTCGACAAGCCGGTGCCGATGGTCGCAACCGAAGATGTCGGCCGGACGGCGGCCGCGCTGCTACAGGACGAATGGACCGGCGCACGCATCGTCGAACTCGAAGGGCCCCGGCGGGTCAGCCCGAACGACCTCGCGAACGCGTTCACCCGCGTGTTCGGGCACCCGGTGCGCGCCGAAGCCGTGCCGCGCAGCACGTGGGCGGCGCTGTTCGATGCGCAGCGGATGCGCCACCCCGAGCCGCGCATGCGCATGCTCGACGGCTTCAACGAGGGCTGGATCGACTTCGAGTCGGCGCGCGCGGATGTCGTTCGAGGAGAAATCGACGCGGACGCCGTGCTGCACGCCCTCGTCGCCCGCGTCGCCTGAGCGCGACCGGGGTGGCGGCTGACGTTGCCACGCCGCCGCCCCGGTGGCCCGATCACGCCTCCCCCGCGTGCGCCCTCGCCCGCACCTCGGCGAACGTCGTATCGACCAGCATCCGCCCGGTATCGAACACCGTTTCGAGCGCGTCATCCCACTCGCCTTCCAGCGCGCGATCGTCCCACGCGACCGGCAGCGCCACCGTCCGGTATTCTCCCGTGCGCCGATTGCGCAGCAACGTGAGCCGGCCCTGCTTCGAGCGCTTGCCCGGATCGGTAACCGGATCCTTGCTCACGCCGTGCCACACGTCGCCACGCCGGATCGCCGAGCACTTCATCGCGAAGCGCTGCGTGTCGCGATTCACCTGCTGCAGCAGCGCGCCGCCCATCCCGAACACGACGTTGCCGGCCGCATAACCCGCGTCGTCGAGTGCGGACAGGATCGCGTCGATCGACAGCTCGTCGACGCCGTCGCCCTGGATCACGCGCACGCGATTCAGCACGCGCCGTCCCTTGCCGTTCACGGACGAGCCGAACGAAGCGTCGAGCGCGCGCACGGTCTGCAGCACGATCTTCACCGGGTCGCCCGAATCGGGACGCACGACGAGCGTCGCGCCCGAGTCGATCACCGCCTGGCGCAGCGGGCCACCCCACAGTTCAAGCGCGGCGAACAGATCATAGGAGTCCGACACGACCGACACGATCGCGCCGGGCAAACCGAAGCGAGCGATCATGTTCCGGTACGCATCGGCTTCGTGCTCACGCCCCCACGACGTGATCGTGCTGTGCTCGGCCGCGGGCACCGAGTACGCGGCCATCGGCTCGCGATAGAAGCGGTTCGCGGCCAGTACGCCGAGCACCGTGTCCGAACCCATGAAGCTCACGAGGTGTGCCGCGCCGCCGATCGCGGCCGACTCCGCGCTCGATACGCCGCGCGCGCCGAAGTCGTGCAGCTTGAACGGCAGCTGCGCGAGATCGTCGTCGGTCTTCTCGAGAAAGCGGCGGATCGTCTGCCGCAGGTGCCAGCTGCGCGTCGCGACCGTCACCGGGTACCACACGCGCAGCAGCATCGTCTCCAGATACGACGCGAGCCAGAACACCTTCGGGTCGTCGCATTCGACGGTCATCAGCACGTTGTGCACGGGCACGATCGAACCTTCGGGCACCGCGCGGATCCTCACGGGCAGGTAGCCGTCGTAGTGCTCGACGACATGACGCCAGCCGTCCTCGTTGAACGGCTCGCCGTGCACCGCGAAGAAATCGCGCGCGTCGTCGATCATCGCGTGCGTGACCGGCCGGCACAGATAGTCCTTCAGCAGCATCTGCAGGCCGAAGAACAGCGTGCGGTCATAGCGGCCGCCGCGCGACTCGACGTACGAGAACATCGCCTGCGCGTCGGGCGGGTATTGCAGGAAGTGGGAAGCCTTGTACGAATCCGTGTTGAGGATCGGATTGGCGAGAACCGCGGCAAAGCCGCCGGGATCGTTTTGCATGGCTAGAGCTCCTCTAGGCCGTTGAAGTGCCGCCGCGTCTGTCGCGGCGGACCGGAATCCGGGGAATCAGCGCGTCACAGTTTCCCCAGGAAGTGATACGCGATCTCGAAGTGATCCTCGAACATCACGTTGCGCATCTGCGCGAATTCGTTGAGCGGCACCCAGCGCGCCTTGTCGGCGTCGTCGCTGCCCTTCACGCGCGGCAACTCGCCGGTCGGGAAGTTGAACAGGCACGCGTGCGTGATCGTGCGGCCGCGCAGCGAACGCGTCGGATGATCGAATACCTGGCGATCCTTGATCGAGCCGCGCAGCACGGGCTCCGGCAGCTTCAGGCCGGTCTCCTCGCGCAGTTCGCGGATGCAGGCCGCGTCGAGCCGTTCATCCTGGTTCACGAACCCGCCCGGCAGCGCCCACAGGCCGCGGCCCGGTTCGCTGCGCCGGCGCACGAGCAGGAGATGGCCCGAGTGCACGACCACCGCGTCGACCGTCACGAACGTGACCGGATACGGTGCGGCCGACCACGCCTTGCGATACCCGGCGATGAATTCGGCCTCGGCCTTCAGCTGCGCGAATGCCGGCTGCGTGCGAAAACGTTCGAGCCAGCCGAACACCGGTTCCGGCACGGCCCATTGCACGAAGCTGTTGGTGCGTTCGGCGAAGTACTGATCGCGGATTTCGGTGGCGGAGATGTCTTCGGTCGCATCGACGTCGACGAGCTCCCATTGCGGGAACATCCGCAGGTAATACGACGTGGCGTCCTTCTCGTGGCCGATCAGCCCGACCCTGCGCTGCGCGACCTCGCCGAGCGAGGCGGCCACGGCATCCTGCACCCAGCGCACCCAGTCGCCGTCGTTGTACGTCGAATCCTGCACGGGCGCGACCGTCACGCGCTCGCGCTCGGACGGCTCGAGCAGCGAAGCCAGCATCTGGCGGCGCTCGTCGAACGAGAACGGATCCTTGATGGTGCGGGGCTTGTCGGTCGATCCGATCAGCACGCATACGCGCTCGGCCCGGCTCAGTGCGGACTTCAGCACGTTCAGGTGACCACGATGCGGAGGCTGGAAACGACCAATGAAAACGAGCGCGTCGAAGCGCCGGTTCTGTTGCGTACTCATGAGGCTCCCTCAAGAGATTGAAACGCTTCGGGTCTTTCCCGAAGGCATGGAATCGATCGTAGGGGAATTCCCGGAGAAGGTCAATCGAGCGCGCGCTCGACTTGACGAAGTCTGAAGAATTGCGCGGCTTTGGCGGGTTACACTCGATTTCATCCCGATTACAGCGTTGCGCTTGCTACCCATCATGAGGATCTCAGTCAGCCGGATCGTCGGCGTCGATCGCAGACGCCTCTTCACGTGGTCGCAGGACTACGCGCGGCGGCTCGTGTGGGACAGCTTCCTTGCCGACGCGTACCTGCCCGACGGGATGACGGCCGACGTCGGCGTCGATGCGTTCTGCCGCAGCCAGTCGGGCGCGACGATGGTGTCGCGCTACATCTCGTACCGTCCGCCGCAGGTCGCGGCCGTCGAAATGGTCGACGGGCCGAAGGTGCTCGAACGCTTCAGCGGCAGCTGGAATTTCACCGAGCACACACCGGGCACGACCGAAGTGAAGTTCACGTATCACTTCCGTGCGCAGCCGTCCTGGCTGCGCTGGCTGCTCGAACCGCTGATCGGCGCGTTCTATCTCGTGCACACGCGCCGACGTCTCGACTCGTTCAAGCGTTGGGCCGAAGCCGAAGCGCTGCCGCACTGACGCGCGACGCCGCGCGCATCAGAGGAACGGCGAAATGTTCGCGATCGCGCGCGACACGTAATCGTCCTTCTCGCCCACCGGCGCGACATAGTGAATCGCACTGCGCGCGGCCTCGATGCCGGCCAGACGCGCGATGAACCACGCAGCCAGATACTGCGACGACAGGCACCCGCCGGCGGTCGCGACGTTCCCGCTGGCCACGAACGGCTGGTCGAGCACGGCCACGCCGGCTTCCTGCACCCACGGCTTCGTGGTCAGGTCGGTACACGCGGGGACATCGCCGAGCCAGCCCAGCTTCGCCAGCACGAGCGTGCCCGAGCACTGCGCGCCGAGCAACTGCCGCGCGGGGTCGAACTGCAATTGCGCCATCAACGCGGCATCGGCGACGACGTCGCGGGTCCGCACGCCGCTGCCCACCAGCACGGCGTCCGCGTCGCGGGCGTCCTGCAGCGACGCTTGCGCGTCGATCGTCACGCCGTTCATCGAGCGCACGCGGGCGGTCGGGCTCGCGATCGACACCCGCCAGCCCGGCTGCTTGACCCGGTTGAGAATCCCGAGCGCGATCAGCGAATCGAGTTCGTTGAAACCGTCGAAGGTCAGGATGGCGATGTGCATGGGGGCCTCTGTGCGGGACGTCGTACCGCACGATCATAAGCGGTTCGCGAAATCGGTGCAGCGCGTCGTCGCATGCGCGACTACCGCTGTCGCCCCGGCCGCTCATGCGACGCCGCGCGCCACCTGCTGCCGGACCTGCGCGTGCGTGCCGAGCGCGGCGGCGATCGCATCGACCGCCTCGGCCGCGCGCGCGGCGCCGCACATGAACGCGTCGACGGCCGCGAAGCCGTGCTCCGGCCACGTATGAATCGTGATGTGCGACTCCGCGAGCAGCACGACACCCGTCACCCCATGCTCACCGCCGAAGTGATGGAAATGCGCGCCGATCACGCGTGCGCCGGCCTGCTGCGCGGCGTCGGTGAGTATCGTCTCGAGCCGCGCCACATCGCGCAGCAGCTTCGCGTCGATGCCGGCGAGATCGGCCAGCACGTGCGAGCCGAGCGTCGCTCGCGGCGCGGCGATACCGTCGCGCGCCGTCATTTGTGCGACCCGTACGACGAATAGCCGCTGCGCGCCGACGAACTGCCCCACCCGCTGCCGCCCGAACCGCTGCCGCCGAGCGACGCGCAGCTGAACAGCGTGACGACGATCAGCCCGTAAAGTCCGTAGAGGATGTAACGCATTACGAGTTGCCCCCGTCGGACGCGAAGCCCTTCCACAGCCATTCCGGCAGCCACAGCACGAGCAGGCCGATCAGCACGTAGACGGAGCGGCCGCTGAACGAGAACAGCGAACCCAGGTTGAAGATCACGAGCATCGCGCTGAACACGATCGGCAGCGGCGCGAAGCTATGCGGCTGCTTCGCGCCGAACAGGCCCGTCGACGCCCCGGCGGAACCCGTTGCGGACGCAACCGCTGCCGTCGCGAGCGCCGGCGTCGCGAAGCGTTCGGCCAGTGCGCCGGCCGACAACGGCCGCGCACGCGACCAGACGATTTCCGCGGCGCTGCGCTCGCGCGTGAGCTTGTCCTTCTGCCAGCCGTAGTCGGTGATCGACGTGCGGTCGCCGACCTGCACGCGCCAGTTGAACGCGCCGACCACGTACACGACTTCCGAGTCGTACGTCTCGCGCAGTCGATAGGTCTTGCCTTCGTCGGTGACGTCGGACTCGCCGCCGATCGTCGGCCAGTGGTCGAGCACCTGCACGCGTTCCCAGCGCCCTTCGCTCTGCACGAGCCACAGGAAGCCGCGCTTCGGATTCAGCAGCAGGTATTCGTCCCACGTCTCGTCGTCGTCCGGCACGCGGCAACGCATCATGCCGATCACCGTGTACTTCACGCCGTCGAACGTGCCGGTCGCGCCGAGTTCCAGCGCGCCCTTCACCGCATCGAGCTTGCGCTGCGCGGCGAACACGGTCTGCTGCTCGGCCGTGCACTGCACGCCCGCGTGACAGCTGCCGCACACGACATAGTCGGCCAGGTTCGGTGCATACGACAGCGGCGCGCCGCAGCTCGGGCACGCGAACGGCACCATCTGAGCGCCCCGTTTCTCCCGCGTGTCGTTGTCGGTATCGCGCAGCCCCGTGAATGCGAGCGCGTCGAATTCCATCGCTTCGCCGCTGTAGACGGCCGGGCTCCCGCCGTTCGCGTCGGCGTCGGAATAGTCGTAGGTCGCGAATGCATTGCCGGTGCGCAGGTCGACGACGCGCGCTTCCCAGCCCGCATCGATGCGGAACGGCAACTCGCCGTCGCCGCCCGTGCAGCGTGCGGTGCGCACGTCGGACACGAGATACGCGCGGCCGCCGTGGTCGATCCGCATGCCCGGTTCGAGCGTGCCGAACGCGGGCCACGCGCCGCCCGACGCATCGTCGGGCTCGCGCACCGTGACCGCATACTGGCCCGACGCATCCGACAGCCAGCCGAACGCGCCGTCGTCGAACACGACGTACCACTCGCTCCACGCGCCGGCGTCGTAGGTCATCTGGATGCGGCCGAGCACCGTGAACGTGCGCTTGCCGTAGCGCCCGGCCGTGCCGATCTGGATCGGCGACGCGTCGTCGAGCACCGTGGCCAGCTCGCCGATGCGCTCGACGTCGGCACCGCGCTTGAGCAGCGTGCTGCGACAGAACGCGCAGACGGCCATCACCGCCGCCGCCGAGCGAAACTCGACCGGCGCGCCGCACTGGGGGCACGAAGTACTGAACATGCGCGACGCTTACCGGGTGAGCTTCGCGAGGATGTCCGCCTTCGCGCGCGCATAGTCCTCTTCGGTGACGAGGCCTTTGTCGAGCAGCGCCTTCAGCTGTTCGAGGCGTTGCACGTAATCGGTTCCTTCGGCCGGTGCGGCCGGCTGCGCGGCGGCAACCGGTGCCGCGACGGGCGCGGCCGGTGCGGCCGGCGCCGGTTGCGCGGCGCCCGCGATCTGGCCGGCCATCGCCTGCCCGATCGCCGCGCCGGCCGCGAGCCCCGCGCCGACACCCGCGATGCCGCCCGGGTTCTGCGCGGCCAGCGGAATCGCCTGCGCCGTCTGGTATTGCGTCGCGCGGGCGAGATCGCCGGCCATCCCCGCGCCGATCCGCAGGTCGAGCGCCTTCTGCAGCTCGGCCGGCAGCGACACGCTTTCGACCGCGAATGCATCGAGCGCGAGGCCGTAGCGCGTGAACACCGGCACCAGCGCCTCGGCGACGCGTTGCGACAGCAGCGTCTGGTTCGCGGCCATGTCGACGAACGGCACGTCGGCGGAACCGAACGTCGTGCTCATCGCGGTGACGACCAGGTTGCGCAGCTGCTGCTCGAGATCGTCGACCGTGTACTGCGCGCGCGTGCCGCTCACCTCGCGGTGGAACGCGGCCGCATCGACGATCCGGTACGAGTAGATGCCGAACGCGCGCAGCTGCACGAAGCCGAATTCGCGATCGCGGATCGTCACCGGCTGCGCGGTGCCCCAGCGCCGGCCGAGCTGCAGCCGGGTGCTGAAGAAGTAGACATCCGACTTGAAAGGCGACTGAAAGAACTTGTCCCAGTTCTTCAGGTACGTGAGCACCGGCAGCGTGCGCGTTTCCAGCTTGTACAGCCCGGGCTGGAACACGTCGGCGACCTTGCCTTCGTTGACGAAGATCGCGACCTGCGTTTCGCGCACGGTCAGCTGGCCGCCGTACTGGATCTCCTGGTCTTCCATCGGATAGCGCCAGGCCAGCACGCCGTCGGTGTCTTCCGTCCATTGCAGGACGTCGATGAACTGCTTGCGGATAAACGAACCCAGACTCATGTCGGTCTCCCAGGACGCGTGGCGTGTCAGGTCAGGCAGGCGGCATTGATGATGCCGACGACGAGCGACGCGGTGCCCATCAGGCCACCCATCGCGACGTTGCGATCCTCGATCGCATGGTTCATGCCGGGAATCAGGCGGGTCAGCACCGCGTAGGTGACGAGCTGCACGGCCATCGCGCCGACGGCCCACAGCACGACTTCGCCGAGCGTCGAATTGTGCGCGATGCTGGACGCGAGCGTCAGGCAGAAGCCGACCAGCGCGCCGCCGAACGACAGCGTCGCGGCCGCGTTGCCGTCGCGGATCAGCGCCAGTTCGTCGAACGGGGTGACCTTCAGGTACACTGCCGCGAACACGAAAAGCAGCACGAACGCCGACAGCAAATGAACCGCATAAAGATAGGCACTATTCATTCTTTTCCTCGGATTTTGTGCTCGGTTCGCCGCCCCGTCGCAGGCTGGCCCATGGCGGGCCACCCCACGAAAATCCGCGCCAGTATATCCACATTGACGAGCACTGCACAACGGACGCGCCATGCTGCATAAGCGCGCGCTCGTCCTGTCGATCCTCGTGCTCGCGTCGTGCGGGCTCGGCTACGAACTGATCAGCAGCGCGCTGTCGAGCTACCTGCTCGGCGATTCGATCCTGCAGTTCTCGTCGGTGATCGGCAGCTACCTGTTCGCGATGGGGATCGGCTCGTGGCTCGCGAAGTTCGTCGAGGACGACGACGTGCTCGACCGCTTCGTCGACATCGAGCTGCTCGTCGGCATGCTCGGCGGCGTGTCGGCAGCGCTGCTGTTCGCGGTGTTCGCGTGGCTGGCCGCGCCGTTCCGCGCGGCGCTCTATGCGCTCGTGCTCGCGCTCGGCCTGCTGATCGGGATGGAGATCCCGCTCGTGATGCGCGCGTTCCAGCAGCGCCGCCAGGCGTTCCGCCATACCGTCAGCGAAGTGCTGACCTTCGACTATCTCGGCTCGCTCGCCGTGTCGCTGATCTTCCCGCTCGTGCTCGCGCCGCGTCTCGGCCTGTTGCGCACGAGCTTCCTGTTCGGGCTGCTGAACGCGTTCGTCGCGCTGTGGACCACGCACCTGTTCCGCGCCGAGATCCGCAACGTGCGCGGCAAGCTGATGCGCGCGTCGCTCGTGATCGGGCTGCTCGTCGCCGGCTTCGCGCTGTCGGACCGCATCACGCACTGGGCCGAGCACGGCGTGTACGGCGACGAGACGATCTATTCGGAAACGACGCCGTACCAGCGCATCGTGCTCACGCAGTGGCACGACGACATGCGGCTGTACCTGAACGGCAACCTGCAGTTCTCGTCGCGCGACGAGCATCGCTATCACGAGGCGCTGATCCATCCGACGATCGAGGCGCTGCCGTGGGCGAAGCGCGTGCTCGTGCTCGGCGGCGGCGACGGCCTCGCGGTGCGCGAACTGCTCAAGCACCGCAATCTCGAACGGATCACGCTCGTCGATCTCGACCCCGCGATGACGAAGCTGTTCTCGACTTCGGCGCCGCTCGTGAAGCTGAACCAGGGTTCGCTAAAGGACCCGCGCGTGCAGGTGATCAACGACGATGCGGTGCGCTGGCTCGAATCGAACGCCGACGTGTACGACGCGATCGTCGTCGACTTCCCCGATCCGACCAACTTCGGGCTCGGCCGGCTGTATTCGGTGCCGGTGTTCCGGCTGCTCGCGCGCCACCTGTCCGAGAACGGCTATGCGGTGATCCAGTCGACGTCGCCGTACTTCGCGCCGCACGCGTACTGGACGATCATCGCGACGCTGCGCGAAGCCGGGCTCAACACCTGGCCATACCACTGCTACGTGCCGTCGTTCGGCGACTGGGGGTTCGTGATCGCCGGCAAGCGTCGCGACTTCACCGTGCCGACACGCTATTCGGTGCCGACGCGCTGGCTCGACGCGCAGACGGCCGCCGAGATGTTCCACTTCCCGGCCGACATGCCGGCGCTGCCGATGTCGCCGAACGAACTCAACGACCAGCCGCTCGTGCGCCGCTTCGACGACGACTGGAAGCACGTGCTGCGCTGATGGATCGCCGCACGTTCCTCGTCGCGTCCGCGGCGGCGTCGCTCGCCGCGTGCGGCCGCACCGGCTGGATCGAGACGACGCCGCGCGTCGGCTACCCCGGCATGCGCGAAGGCCATGCGCTGCGCGACCACGCGGCGCTGCCGCCGCCGTCCGGCACGATCGAGACCGAGGTCGCGGTCCTCGGCGCGGGCGCGGCCGGGTTGTCGTGCGCGTGGCAGCTCGCGCGCGCGGGGCACACACGCTTCGTCGTGCTCGCCGGTCCCGAATTCGGCGGCAATGCGGCCGGCGGCCGCTTCGGCGAACTCGGCTATCCGAAGGGCGCGCACTACCTGCCGCTGCCGTCGATCGAATCCGCGCATCTGCGCGACATGCTCGCCGATCTCGGCGTGATCGAAGCGGCGCCGTTCTCCGCGCAACCCGCGTACGACGAACGCGCGCTCGTGCACGCACCCGACGAACGGCTGTTCATCGGCGGCCAGTGGCAGGACGGCATCGTGCCGACGGCCGGCCTCGACGCCGGTGCGCTCGCGCAGCAAACGCGCTTCTTCGCCTACACCGACAGCCTGCGCTCCGCGCGCGGCGCGGACGGCCGCAAGGTGTTCTGCATCCCACTCGCGGAATCGTCGCGCGACCCGCGCTGGCGCGCGCTCGACCGGCGCTCGTTCAGGCAGTGGCTGCTCGACGAGGGCTACACCGCGACCGCGCTGCACTGGTACCTGAACTACTGCTGCCGCGACGACTACGGTGCGGGTTACGAGCACGTGTCCGCGTGGGCCGGCCTGCACTATTTCTCGTCGCGCGGCGGCCACGCGAGCGATGCGAGCGACGGCGCCGTGCTGACCTGGCCCGACGGGCTGCATACGATGGTGACGAAGCTGAGCGACTCGATCACCGCGCGCACCGGCTCGAACGCGTGGTCGCGGCACGGCTTCGCCGTTCGCGCGACCGAGCGCGGGGGCGGCGTCGACGTGCTGTGTGCGCGCATCGCCGACGACGGCACGCTGTCGACGTTCACGCTGAAGGCGCGGCGCGTCGTCAGCGCCATGCCGCTGTTCGTCGCGGCTCGCGTGTTTCCGCAGTTGCGCGCGTACGGCTTCGATCCTGCGCGCGACCTGCCGCCGCGCGCGCCTTGGCTCGTGTCCAATTTCCTGCTCGACGGGATGCCGGCCGAGGCAGCCGGCGTGCCGCTCGCGTGGGACAACGTCGTCTACGACGGCGCGGGGCTCGGCTATGTCGTGTCGACGCACCAGCTGATCCGGATGTCGCCGCCGACCCGCTCCGTGTTCTCCGCCTATCAGGCGTTGAGTACGCAAACGCCGGACGACACGCGCCGCTGGCTTGCCCAGGCAAAGCCCGATGCGTTGCGCGAACAGGCGGCGATCGACCTGCAGGCCGTCTACGGACGCGAACTGTGGAAGCACGCGACGGCGCTCGAGATCACCGTGCGCGGCCACGCGATGGCGACACCCGATGTCGGCTTCCTGAGCCGGCCGGGGCTGCTCGCGCTGCGCGATGCCGACGGCCCCGTCGTGTTCGCGCATGCGGACCTGTCCGGACTGTCGCTGTTCGAGGAAGCATCGTACTGGGGCATGCTCGCGGCCCGGCGCGTGCTCGCCTGAGCGCCGATTTCCGGCGCGCGCGACGCCGCGCATTCCGTCATTGCGGCGCCGCCGGCAACCGCTATAATCGCGCGACATTCCGACTGCATTGAGCAGGCCGACGGTGCGCGCCATACGACGCGCCGCATACCCTCCTCGACAACAACAATGACAAACCGAACCCTTCGACGCCTTCGTCCGTTCGTGCGCGCCGCCGCGCGCCTGCTCGCATGCGTCCCGCTGTTTGGCGCGCCGCTCGCGCTGCATGCGGCCGATGCGGCGGGTCCGGACGCACAGCCGGCCTCCGGCCGCTACGTCGTCGTCGACACCGGCCATACGCCGGCCCACCCGGGTGCCACCGGCGCAAGCGGTCGCGTCGAATACCGGTACAACCTCGACCTGTCCACCGCCGTCGCGCAGACGCTCGCCGCGCACGGCGATCGCGTGCTGCGCACGTCGGCCGACGGCCGCGAGATCGCGCTCGACCAGCGCTCGACGCAGGCGCCGGACGCAAATCTGTTCGTGTCGATCCATCACGATTCGATGCAGCAGCAGTTCATCGACGCGGGCCGGCAGCGCGACTTCCGCGGTTTCGCCGTGTTCGTGTCCGAGCGCAATCCGCACTACGCGGAAAGCCTGCGTTGCGCGAACGCGATCGCCGAGCGCCTGATCGCGGCCGGCGAACGGCCGTCGCTATATCACGCGCAGCCGATCAAGGGCGAGAACCGCCCGCTGATCGATCCGCAACTCGGCATCCACCGCTTCGACGATCTCGTCGTGCTGCGTACCGCGCCGATCCCGGCCGTTCTGGTCGAGGCGGGCGTGATCGTCAATCCCGACGAGGAAAAGCGACTCGCGCAGCGCGAGACGATCCAGCGCCTCGCCACCGCGATCGCGGGCGGGATCGACGCGTGTTCGGCGGCCAGGTAAAGGCGACGCCAGTTGGTTTCAACGGTTTTCACCCAGTGAGGAGCACCACAATGATGAAGAAGAATCTGCTCGTTTCCTGCGCGCTGCTCGCGCTTGCCGTGCCGTTCTCCGCGCAGGCGGCCGGCTGCGGCAAACCGCGCAGCGCGTTCGACCAGGTGTACTGCAGCAGCAACGAGTTCTCGCAGGTCGACCGCGAACTGAACGACGAGTACGGCCGCGTGCGCAAGCAACTGAGCGGCGACCAGCAGGCGAAGCTGAAGACCGGCCAGCTCGCGTGGATGAAGCGGCGCGACGACCGCTGCAGCGAAACGCGCGACGACGGCTATCTCGTGAACCTGCAATGCGCGATCGACTTCACGCAATCGCGCCTGTCGTTCCTGCGCGAACGCGAGCGCGAATGCTCGAGCACGGGGTGCGTGACAGCGAAGCTCGGCGAATAACCATGCCGCCGGCGCTGCGCCGGCGCGCTACGGACGAACCGGGGATGGCCGCGTTCGGCCATTCCCGTCATTCGGCCCTTGACCTGCCATCTCGTCCGCATGCTCGTCCCCGTTCATGCCGCGCTTGTCCGCGACCCGGCATTGTGTGGCACCCCGAACGATCGTCCCGTGCCGTCCTCCCCCTGACGCCCCGCCACACCTTCGGTCCATTTCCCGCCGCGTGCGCCGCCGATATCGTGCTCGTGTCCATTCGCATCGCGGACACATCCCGACCGACCGATATCGAACCGGAGGCACATCATGCAATACGCATACCGTGGTGAAGACAACGCCCACGCGGGCAAACCCGGCCGCACGCCGGCGGACGTCAAGGCGGCAGGCGGCTTCGCGCCGTGGCAGGCGAAAACCGTCGACGACGCGAAAAGCAATCTCGTGAAGCTCGTCACGACCGGCACGCTCGCGCAGCAGGCGCAAAGCTGGTGCATGTACAAGAACAAGGAGAATGGCTGGTTCTTCAGCACCGGCACGGACACGCAGACGGCCTACGACAACTACGACTTCTTCTATCGTCTCGCGATCGACGGCCTGAAGAAGGTCGACTGGAGCGTGTTGAAAACCGACGTCAAAAGCATGAGCCTGTACCTGAACGGAACGACGCTCGACGACTCGACGCTGATCGCCGTCGTGTGGTCGGTGCGCCCGACGGAATTGCTGGTCATGACGCCGGTCGCAACCGCAGCCGTCGAAGTGAAGGACGGCGAGCACTGGAACGCCTTGTCCACGTATTGAGCGGATTCGATCGCAAGCGACGATGCAAGCCGATTGCGCGTGGCCCGCGGCGGGGTCACGCGTGATGTCATCACAGGAACCACCGATACTCGCGCGCCCCGATCTCGTTGCGAAAATCCAGCTCCTCCTGCCGCTTGTTCTCGCAATACACCATCACGAATTCACTGCCGAGCCCGTCGCGCACGGCCGCGTGATCCTGCATCGCCGCGACGGCCGACAGCATCTCCTTCGGGAAATCGATCCCGCTGCCGCGATCGTCGTTGAGCGGCGCGATCGGCTCGATCCGTGCGTCGAGCCCGTGCTCCATCCCGGACAGGATCGCCGCGAGCACCAGGTACGGATTCGCGTCCGCGCTCGCGAGCCGATGCTCGATGCGCAGATTGCGCGCATCCGATTCCGGAATCCGGATGCACGCGTCGCGATCCTCGAAGCCCCAGCTTGCACGGCTCGCCGCGTTCACCATCGAGCCGTAGCGGCGGAACGCATTGTGGTTCGGCGCGAATACCGGCATGCAGTGCGGCAGCAGCGCGAGGCAGCCGGCCACCGCATGCCGCAGCGGCCGCTGCGCGTCCGCCGCGAGCAGGTTGCGGCCCGCGTCGTCATACAGGCTCACGTGCACGTGCATCCCGCTGCCCGGCGCATGCAGGTACGGCTTGCCCATGAAGCTCGCACGATAGCCGTGCTGCAGCGCGACGCCGCGCGTGCTGCGGCAGAACAGCGCCGACCAGTCGGCCGCGCGCAGTGCGTCGTCGGTGTGGCCGAAGTTGATCTCGAACTGGCCGGGCCCGAGCTCGGCCGTGATCACCGTCGCGTCGACGCCCTGCTCGCGCGCGGCCTCGACCATCTCGTGCAGCACATCGGAAAACCGCGACAGGCGTTCGATGTGCATGTTCGGCTGGTCGTCGCGGTCGTCGCTCAAGCGGTCGCGCGGATACTGCGGCAGCCCGTCCGCGAGTTGCGCGGCGAACAGGTAGAACTCGAGCTCGAACGCGACGACCGGCCGGATGCCGCGCGCCGCGAACCGCCGCAGCACGCGCGCCAGCACCTCGCGCGGCTCGAACTCGATCGGCGCGTCCGTGCCGTCGGAGCTGATCAGCATCTGCGCGAGCGGCTGCCGCTCCCAGCGCACCGGCTTCAGCGTGCCGGGAATCAGGCGACGCGGCGCGTCGGGGTCGCCGTCGTTGAAGCAGTAATCGCCGATCTTGTAGAGGCCGCCCTGCGTGCCGAGCAGCACGCAGTTCTGCGGCAGCTTCAGCAGCGAGCCCGACGCGACCTTCTCGAGCGCATCGATCGGATAACGCTTGCCGTAGAAATGGCCCGGCAGGTCGAGACAGATCAGGTCGACATAACGGATCTCGGGATGCGCCTGCCGGAATGCGCGGACTTCATCGACCAGCACGGGAACGACGTCAGCCATGTCTCATCCTTTCCATGTCTTGTATGACGGTGCCGCGGCGCGGCGAACCGGACTCATCGGCATGCGGCACGCCACATGCCCGATGTCGATCAGTACTGCAAACCAGCAGCACGGCGCGACGATCCGTGGGACCGCCCGCCGGCGAACTCAGGTGAACACCCAGATCACGCGCGCCGGCGCGTCGCCCAGGTTCGCGTAACGAAACCGCTTGTGCGCGGGAAGCTGGAATGCGTCGTTCGGGCCGAGCGTGACGGGCGTGTCGTCGCCGTCGATCCAGATCGTCAGCTCGCCTTCGAGCACGAAGCCGCCCTGCTCGTCGCTGTCGTCGACGGAGCGCTCGCCGCTGCTCGCGCCGGGCGCGAGATGGCTCTCGAGGATCGAGAAGCGCGAGCGCATGTTCGGCGACACGAGGATGTCCGTGATGCCGGCCGCGTAATACACGGTGCGCCGCTCGTCGGGCCGCGTGACCCACGGCACGCTGCGCGGCTTGCTCAGGCTGTAGAAATACGTCGTCGGCACGCCGAGCGCCTCGCCGATCGCGGTGAGATCCGCGACCGTCGGGCGCGACAGCCCGCGTTCGACCTGCGACAGAAAGCCGACCGAGCGGCCAATCCGTTCCGCGAGATCGTTGAGCGTGACCTTGCGATGCTTGCGCAGGTCGCGGATCAGGATCGCCAGACTTTCTATCTCTTCCTGTTCGTTCATGATGAGTTCCGGTACGTCAGACGGTATCGCGCAAACGGTACCAGGCCTTGCCGATCGCTTCCAGCGGCGCGGCGAGGCGGTCGCCGCCGGGAAAGCGCGGGTTGCGGATGCGCTGGTACTGCGCGAGCAGGCGATCGTCGCCGAGCACGGCATCGGCGACCGCGCGCGCGCCGGCGAGCGTCGGCAGCACGCCGTGCCCCGAGAAGCCCTGCAGCCAGAAGCGCTGGCCGCGGCGGCCGATGTCGGGCGTGCGACGCATGCTGATGTCGATGTGACCGCCCCACACAAAGTCGAGCGGCACGCCGGCCAGTTGCGGGAACACGCGTTCGAGATGCGGGCGCGTCGCGGCCGCGATGTCGGCCGGAATCCCGCCGAGATACGTGCAGCCGCCGCCGAACAGCAGGCGGTTGTCGGGGCTCAGGCGGAAGTAGTCGGGCACGAACTGGTTGTCGATCACACAGCTGTTCTGCGGCAGCAGCGAGCGGGCGACGTCCGCCGAAAGCAGCGCGGTCGCGACCTGGTAGGTGCCGACCGGCAGCAACCGGCGCGACAGCTCGGGATCGAGCCGGTCGACGTACGCGTTGCACGCGAGCACCAGCACGTCCGCGCGCACTTCGCCGTGCGCGGTGCGTGCGACGTGACCGCCGGCCGTCTCGCGACAGTCGAGCACGCGGCTTTGCTCGAAGATGCGGCCGCCGGCCCGTTCGATCGTTTGCGCGAGACCGAGCGCGAGCTTCAGCGGATTCAGATGGCCGGCCTCGGGATCGTAGAGCGCGGCGAGATAGCGCGCGCTGCCGATCCATTCGGGCATCTCGTCCTGCCCGATCACGCGCAGCCGGTCGTAGCCCCAGCGCTGCGCGGCTTCGTCGCAGGCCTGTGCGAGCAACGCAACGCGACGCGGCCGCACCGCGGCCCACAGGCTGCCGGGCCGATAGTCGATGTCGAAGCCGTGCCGCGCAGGCAGTTCGCGCACTTCGGCCGCGGCCCAGCGCATGCTGTCCCACAGCATGCGCGCGCCGTCGCGGCCGAGCGAATCCTCGAGCGGCTGCATGTCGCACGACCAGCCGAGCAGCGCCTGTCCGCCGTTGCGGCCCGATGCAGCCCACGCGACGCGGCTCGCTTCGAGCACCACGACGCGCCTGCCCGCGAGCGCCAGGCGCAACGCCGTGTGCAGCCCGCTGAAGCCCGCGCCGACGACCAGCACGTCGGCGTCGATGCGTTCGTCCAGTTCGGGACGGCGCGGGATCGGCGCCGGGTAGGTGCCGGCGTAGTAGCTTGCGACGTGACGGTCGGACTGCACGAACATGCGGGCTCCCGTGAAATTTCAGTCGGCTAATTTCATGAAAAATTAGCACGTCAATTTCACGGAGGCAAGTGGGAGGATGGGATCGTCGTCGTTGGGAAAATGAAGGCTCGCAGGGCGCCGGCACGACGCTTGCGCCCGCAGTCCGGCACGCTCCCGCCGCCTGTATCTTTTTCCATGCCCGGCCAGCGCCGATAACGCGTACGGCAACGACCGACGACACCGCACCGATGCAAGGGGGCTCCCCGCATGACGACGCCATTCAAGCCGGGCGACCACGTCCGCTGGAATTCCGAAGCCGGTTACGTGACCGGCACGATCATCGCGATCCACACGCAGGATCTCGACTACAAGGGTCATCGCGAACACGCATCGCCCGACAATCCGCACTACGAGATCAGGAGCGACCGCACCGACCACATCGCCGCGCACCGCGGGCACGTGCTCGAACGCGTTGCCGGCAAGGACGATTCGTGACGCTCCCGTTCTACACGATCGGTCATTCGAACCGCACGCTCGACGCGTTCATCGAGATGCTCGACGCGTCCGACATCGCGCTGCTCGCCGATATCCGGAAGATGACGCGTTCGCGCATGAATCCGCAGTTCAACGAAGCAACGCTTCCCGGCGTGCTGGCCGCGGCCGACATCGCCTACGAGCACATCGCCGCACTCGGCGGCCTGCGAGGCAAGTCGCTCGGCGTGCCCGACGACGTCAACGACTTCTGGACGAACCGCAGTTTCCATCGCTACGCCGATTACGCGCTGTCGCCCGAGTTTCGAGCGGGCCTCGACCAGCTGATCGCGCAAGGGCACCGGCAGCGCAGCGCGATCATGTGCTCGGAAGCCGTGTGGTGGCGCTGTCATCGGCGCATCGTGTCCGACTACCTGATCGCGCGCGGCGAAACGGTGCTGCACATCATGGGCAAGAACCGCGTGGAGCCCGCGCGTCTTACTGCCGGCGCGGTGATCCGGGACGACGGCACGATCGTCTATCCGGACGTCGAAGGCCATGCGCCAGCGGAAACAGCCGACACGCAGCCGAACGCGTGACGCGACACCGGTCGGGTGCGTGACGGCGTGACGGCTCAACGGTGCGAGCGCGTCGTGCCCGACGCAACGCCCCACGTCGATCGCCCGCGCCCCCGCACCCCCGCAACGCTATGCGCCGGCCCGCTTTGCGCCGCCGCGATCCTGCATTACCATCGGGCGTCCGCCGCGCGTACCCGCGCGCCCCGCCACTTCTCCGCTTCCGCACCCATGCTCGCCCTCATCATCGTCGCCGGCCTGTGGGCCGGCCTGCAAAACGCCCTCGCGGGCGGCGGCTCGTTCGTCACGCTGCCCGCGCTGATCGTGTCGGGAATGTCGCCGCTCGCGGCGAACATCACATCGACGGTCGCGCTGTTTCCCGGCCAGGTCACGACAGGCTGGGCCAGCCGGAACATGGTGCGCGGCGCGGGCAAGCTGTCGTTTCGCGCGCTGTTCGCGATCAGCGTGGTCGGCGGCGCGCTCGGCGGCCTGCTGCTGCTGAAAACCCCGTCGTCGATCTTCTCGCACCTCGTGCCGTGGCTCGTGCTGTTCGCGACGGTCGTGTTCGCATGGGGCAGCTTCTTCCGCAAGACCGGCGCCGGCACGCAGCATGTCGGCCCCGTCACGGCCGCGATCTCGCAGTTCCTGATCGCGATCTACGGCGGCTACTTCGGCGGCGGCATCGGCTTCCTGATGATGGCCGCGCTGACGATGGCCGGCCTGTCGCCGCGTCACGCGATGTCGACCAAGAACGCGCTCGCGGGCGTGATGAACGCGTCGGCGGTCGTGCTGTTCCTGACCTCGCCGCACCTGCACTGGCAGGCGGCGATCGCGCTCGGCGGCGGCGCGATCGTCGGCGGCCTGCTCGGCGCGTGGGCGCTGCACCGCGTGAACGAACGCGTGCTGCGGATCGCGATCGTCTGCATCGGCGCCGCGCTGACCGTGGGGCTGTTCGTCAAGCCGATCTGACGCACGCGCGCCGATCGCGCCGACGGCACGCATGCCGCCGGTCGCGACGAACTCGCCATCGATGGGCAGGTGCGTCGAGCGATGGGGGGCAATGCGCCCGCCTCGATGCCGCGGGCGGATTCGCGGGCGCGGCAGGCGGCTTGCGCGCCGCGCTCGTCAATGCTTGCAGGCGCGCGCGTTCAACCGAACGGCCGCACGCCGATCAGCGGGCCGTGCAGGAACCAGGCGAAGACGGCCCATACGACGAGTCCGGCGACGATCGTCACGGCATCGCCCGACAGGCTGCCGGCCGGATAGCGGACGCCGTTGCGGCGATCGCGCGCACGCCACACGACGAAATCGACCAGCGACCACACGAAGAATGCGCCGAACAGCACGACCGCGTGCAGCGTGCCGTTCGCGAGCAGGTGCGCGATCGCCCATACCATCACGCCGGCCACCATCGGATGGCCGACGAGCGTCTTGATGCGGTTGCGCGGCACGTAGGATGCGGCGATCAGCACGAACGCGATCGCGGTCAGCATGCCGGTGAGATGGCGAACGCCGACGGGCGACACCCACAGCAGCGTCCCGCCCTGGCGCGCGATCCCGTAACCCCAGATGATCAGCACGAAGCCGACGATCGACGCGATCGCATAGGGGCCCTTCCAGCGTTTCTCGCCGATCCGCTCGATGGTCGCGGATCGCCAGCCGTCCGCGACGATCCGAATCGAATGCACACCGAGGAAGATCGCTAAACCGAGAATCAGGACGAGCATCGGTTGTCTCCGTCTGGAACGATGAGTGGGGAATCATTCGCGCGGCTTTCGATGCGCCGTTCGCGAGGCCGGCGACACGGCCGGCGCTACGGTTGCTTGCGCTTCGCCACGGATTTCGTGGCCGGTTTCGAAACAGGTTTCGGCGCCGCTTTCGCGGATTGTTTCACAGACGCTTTCGCAGCCGGCGTCGACGCAGCTGCCGTCTTCGGCTCCGCAGGCGGCTTCGGCGCCGCCTTCGCCTTCGCCTTGCGCTTCGGCGCCCCCGCCAGCAACGCCGCCCGATACGCGCCGCGGCACCAGTCGAACAGCGCGCCCGCATCCTCGAGCACGTCGGCCGGCGTTTCGTAATAACCCTCGAGCGCAACGGTGCGCGTGGGACGCTCATACGAGAACGGCCCCATCCCCGCCGCCACGAACGCGGGACGGTTCACGTCGTCGACGCGCAGGAACAGCGACCCGCGCGACATGAAGCCGAACATCACGCCGTCGAGCCGCATCGCGGCGCCGCTGAAGAACCGTGCGACCTCTACCTTGCCGAGCGGCGCGAGCCGGTACGCGATCTCCTCGCCGTGCGCCTTCTCCGATTGCCAGCTCATGCGGGCTCCGTGCAGCGCTGTGTCCACACGTCGAGTTCCGCGTCGTCGAAGCCGACGGCCGCCGCGCTCTCGCGGATCTGCCGCCACGTCGCACGATCGACCGGAATGCCGTCCACGCCGCGCGCGGCGCGGCTCGCCGCCTCCGGCTCGCCGGGCATCCGCACCGGCGCATCGCCCGCCTGCGGCGACGCCTTCGCCCATTCGACGAACGCATCGGCTTCGCGCTGCGCATCGGCCGCATCGAACGCGTCCGGATCGATCAGCACCGACAGCATGCCGTTGACGATCGCGCTCGTCTTCTGCAGCGTGTCGCCGTAGGTCGTATGCCCGCCGACCAGCGCGCCGCCGAAGATCTCGCACATCGCGGCCAGCGCATACCCCTTGTGCAGCCCGAACGGCAGCAGCGCGCCGAACGGCTGCTCGTGCATGACGGCCGGATCGTCGGTCGGCTGGCCGCGATGATCGATCAGCGACCCGGCCGGCACGCGCTTGCCCTGGTTGTACGCGACCCGCGTCTTGCCGTAAGCGATCGCGCTCGTCGCGAAATCGAGCAGCAGCGGCGGCCGCCCCGCGCGCGGATACGCGGCGCAGAACGGATTCGTGCCGAAGCGCGCATCGGTGCCGTGCAGCGGCGCGACGAGCAAGTCGCCCGGTACGTTGACGAAATGGAACGACACGAGCCCCGAGCGCGCGCACTGCTCGGCCCAGTGCCCGATGCGGCCGAGGTGATGGACGTCGCGCAGCCCGATCGCACAGATACCCATGCGCCGTGCCCGCTCGATCCCTTCGACCAGCGCCTCGAATGCGATCACCTGGCCGAAGCCGCGCCCGCCGTCGATGGTGAGCACCGCGCCGCCGTCGCGGACGATCGACGCGTGCCCGTTCAACTGCAACTGCCCTTCCCGCCACGACGCGACGTAGTTCGGGATCATCCCGATCCCGTGCGAATCGTGACCGGCCAGATTCGCGCCGACCAGGTGATCGGCGACGAGCCGCGCCTCGCGCTCGCTGCTGCCGGCCCGCTCCCAGAGTGCCGCGACGAACGCGTGCAGCGGTTCGGCACGCATGCGCAGCGGGTCGGTATCGGGGGTCGGCAGCGCGGTCATCGGCAAGGCTCCGTCAGGTCGGGTTGGATCCGGTCGGGTCGGGACAGACAACGCGAACGCTCAGCGCGCGGACGCGATCACGTCCGCCACCGCCGCGGTCAGCTTCTTCGCGTACGGCACATGCAGGAACTCGTTCGGGCCGTGCGCATTCGACTTCGGCCCGAGCACGCCGCACACCATGAACTGCGCGGACGGGAAGCCGGCCTGCAGCACGTTCATCAGCGGGATCGTGCCGCCGAGGCCCATGTACGCGCAGTCCGCGCCGAAGTGGCGGCGCGACGCGGCGTCGAGCGACGACGCGAGCCACGGCGCGAGATCCGGCGCGCTCCAGCCGGTCGCGGCGCCCGCATCCGGCTTGAACGTGACCTTCGCGTTGTACGGCGGATCGAGTTCGAGCAGTGCCTTCAGCTGCTGCACGGCCTGAGCGGCATCGACCAGCGGCGGCAGGCGCAGCGACAGCTTGAACGCGGTGCGCGGACGCAGCACGTTGCCCGCGTCGGCGAGCGCCGGCAGGCCGGCCGCGCCCGTCACCGACAGCGACGGACGCCACGTCGAATTCAGCAGCGCCTCGCGCGGATCGGTGGTGGTCGGCAGCACCGGCTTGCCGTCCGCGCCGCATGCCCACGGCAGCCCCTTCCACACGGCGTCGCCGAGGATCGCGGCGGCCGCGTCGGCTTCGCGCACGCGGCTGTCGGGAATCTCGCAATGGAACACGCCCGGCAGCAGGTTGCCGTTCTTCGCGTCTTCCAGGCGCTCGAACAGCTGGCGCATCACGCGGAAGCTCGACGGCGCGATGCCGCCGAACACGCCCGAGTGAACACCCTCCTCGAGCACCTCGACCTGCAGGTCGCCGGACACCAGCCCGCGCAGCGACGTCGTGAGCCACATCTGGTCGTAGTTGCCGGCGCCCGAATCGAGGCACACGACGAGCGATACCTGGCCGAGCCGGTCGCGCAGCGCATCGACGTACGGCAGCAGGTCGTAGCTGCCCGACTCCTCGCAGGTCTCGATCAGGCCGACGCAGCGCGGGCGTTCGACGCCCTGCTCGTCGAGCGCGCCGAGCGCGGCGAGGCTCGCGTAGATCGCGTAGCCGTCGTCCGCGCCGCCGCGGCCGTACAGCTTGCCGTTCTCGAACTTCGGCGTCCACGGGCCGAGGTCCGCGCGCCAGCCGTCGAATTCGGGCTGCTTGTCGAGGTGGCCGTACAGCAGGATCGTGTCGGTGCTGCCCGAGCGGGTTGCGGGGGTTTCGAAGAAGATCACCGGCGTGCGGCCGGGCAAGCGCACGATCTCGAGCTTCAGGCCTTTCACCGGCTGGCGTTCGGCCCACTGCGCGGCATCGGTGACGACCCGTTCGAGATAGCCGCGCTTCGCCCAGTCGGGGTCGAAGGCGGGGCTCTTCGCGGGAATCGCGATGTAGTCGGTCAGTGCGTGGAGGATTTCATCGTTCCACTTGCGCTCGACGAAGGTAACGAGCTTGTCATGGTCGAGGACGGGGGTAGTGTCGACGGAGGTCATGGTGGGGTGCCTGGATAGGGCTGACGAAAAACCGGATGATACGCCGATGGCCCCGCCCCGGGGCGCTTTCCGTGACCGTATTCAGGGCCCGTTCGAGCCCGTTTCCCGCAGCGCGTCGCGCCCCCGCTCAAACGGCCTGCGGGAATGCGTCGCGCAACCCCGCCGCGCACGCGATCGCGTCGTCCCACAGCCGCCGGGTCAGCGCCCCGGCATCCTCTTCCCGCGCGAGCGCCGCGGCCTCGCCCGACCACAGCAGCGAGAAATCGTCGCGCCCCTGCCGCTCGAACGCGCCGCGCAGCGGATCGACCGCCGCCGTCGCGAGCGGGAACGCGGGCGCAAGCGCGCTCATCGGCCCCTGCTCGCGCATGAAGCGCGTCAGCAGGCCGCGTCCGGGGCGGCCCGTGTAGAGGTTGGTCACGCGCGTACCGTCGTCGCGTGCGGCCCGCAGCGCCGCGCGATGCTGCGCCGAGCGGCCGGCCTGCGGCGTCAGCAGGTAGCCGGTGCCGATCTGCACCGCGCGTGCGCCGAGCGCGAACGCGGCCGCGATGCCGCGGCCATCGGCGATCGCGCCGGCGGCGATCACCGGCGCGCGCACCGCGTCGACGATCTGCGGCAGCAGCGCGAACAGGCCCGGCTGCGCGTGGATGTCGTCGGTCAGGAACATCCCGCGATGCCCGCCCGCCTCGGCGCCCTGCGCGACGATCGCATCGACGCCGCGCGCGTCGAGCCAGCGCGCTTCCTCGACGGTCGTCGCGGACGACACGATCAACGCGCCCGTGCGCCGCACCCGTTCGAGCAGCGCTTCGTCCGGCAAACCGAAATGGAAGCTCACGACAGCCGGGCGCAATTCCTCGACGACCGCGCACATCGCGTCATCGAACGGCGCGCGACCGGGGCCGCCCTTCACGCCGGCCGGATCGAGCCCGGCTTCCGCGTAGTAGCCGGCCAGCGCCGCGCGCCAGCGCGCGTCGACCTCGGCATCGGGCGCGGGCGGCGCATGACAGAAGAAGTTGACGTTGAACGGCGCCGGCGTGCGTGCGTGGATCGCCGCGATCTCGTCGCGCAACTGCTGCGGGCCGAGCGCCGCGCATGCGAGCGAGCCGAGCCCGCCCGCCTCGCAGACCGCAATCGTCAGCGGGCTCAGGGAACCGACCATCGGAGCCTGGATCAGCGGCAGGCGGGAAGGCAGCATCGTCATCGGAATCACCGTTCGGTAGAAGTAATCAATGGCGCGGGCGGGCGCATTTCGAGCGCTCGATAATAACCGACTGATTCAATCAGGGTTTGCCGACTCACTCAGCCCGTAAATTGAATTAACCGGTTCGGCAAAAATCGATTATCCGTTCAACCTGCCCCGCATCTCGCCTTCGCCCCGGAACCACCGGCCGGACGGGCCAGGCAGGCCACCCGCCCCGATGCAGCCACCTTCAGCCGCGCCAAAGCGTTTCACCCTTTTCAATGATCGACATCAATACTCAAGATATTAAATGGCCTCGCTTACCCTTATTAAACTTCATTAGGCGATAAGATGCTGTCGTTCAATAAAACGACGATCCACTCCGGAATCGTCGACCGGCGCCGGGCCGCGCCACCTCAACCGCATCACGACCATTCAAGGAGCCTCGCATGTCCGATGCCAGCTCGTCCTCCTCCCGTTCCGCCGCCGCGCCAGCCGCGACCGCCGCGCCGAAAATCGGCGTCATCCCCGCCACGCTGATGGTCGCGGGCAACATGATGGGCTCCGGCGTATTCATGCTGCCCGCGAACCTCGCCGCCACCGGCGGCATCGCGATTTTCGGCTGGCTGATCACCGTGGTCGGCGCCGTGTCGCTCGCGCTGGTGTTCGCGAAGCTCGCGGCGATCGACCCGGCCGCCGGCGGCCCGTATGCGTATGCGCGCAAGGCCTTCGGCCCGTACATCGGCTACCAGACCAACCTGATCTACTGGCTCGCGAACGTGCTCGGCAACGTCGGCCTCGCGGTCGCCGGCCTCGGCTATCTCACGCACTTCTTCCCGGTCCTGCACGACCCGCTCGTGTTCGCGCTCGCGCAGATCTTCGTGATCTGGCTGTTCACCTACGCGAACATCCTCGGGCCGAACGTGGTCGGCCGCGTGCAGTCGGTCACGACGATCTTCGCGCTCGTGCCGATCCTCGGGATGGCCGTGTTCGGCTGGTTCTGGTTCAGCAAGGACGTGTACTTCGCCGGCTGGAACGTGTCGGGCGCGAGCAGCTTCAGCGCGATCGGCGCGACGCTGAACTTCACGCTGTGGGCGTTCATCGGCGTCGAGAGCGCGTCGGTGTCGGCCGGCGTCGTCGAGAACCCGTCGCGCAACGTGCCGATCGCGACCGTCGGCGGCGTCGTGCTCGCGGCCGTGTGCTACGTGCTCAGCTCGACCGTGATCATGGGGATGATCCCGAACAAGGCGCTGCTCGCGTCGAGCGCGCCGTTCGCGGATGCCGCGCGCCTCGCGCTCGGCGACACCGCCGCGAACGCGGTCGCGATCTGCGCGGCGCTCGGCTGCCTCGGCTCGCTCGCGGGCTGGACGCTGCTGGTCGGCCAGACCGCGAAGGCCGCGGCCGACGACGGCCTGTTCGCCGGCGTGTTCGCCCGCGTCAACTCGAAGAACGTGCCGTCGGCCGGCCTCGCGATCGTCGCGGTCATCATGTCGGTGCAGGTGCTCGCGACGATGTCGCCGAGCGCGAGCGAGCAGTTCGGCAAGATCGCGTCGATCGCGGTGATCATGACGCTCTTGCCGTACATCTACTCGTGCATCGCGATCAAGGTGCTCGGCTACGGCAAGATGCCGTCGCACCAGTTCACCTTCTACACGATCGTCGGCCTGATCGGCGCCGTCTACGCGCTGTGGGCGATGGTCGGCTCCGACGGCCAGCAGACGCGCTGGTCGCTGATCTTCGTGATCGCGACGATCGTGTTCTACGAGCTGTCGATCAACCGCCAGCGCGAAATCGAGGAAACCCACGTCCATCCGGGCGGCCGCTCGCCGCGCTGGGTGCGCTACCTCGCGCTCGGCGTGACCATCGTCGCGCTCGTCGCGGCCTTCTGGATCTCCGTGGGCCGACACGAGGCCGCCCGCCTTCACGCACGCTCGCCGGCCGCCGCAGCAGGCATCCCGGCAACTCAACAAACGGGGGAATGACCCATGACCGCTTCCTTGACCCAACCGGCGTTCCGCCGCCTCGGCATGAAGGCGCTGCTCGTGCAGCACGACATCGACGAACGCACGGCCACCGGACGCGCGGCCACCGCGCTCGTCGAAGAATTGCGCACGCGGCTCGTCGACGTCGTGATCGCGACCTCAGCCGAAGACGCACGCGCGGTGGTCGACGCCGATCCCGCGATCCAGTGCCTGCTGCTCAACTGGGAGCTCGGCAACGATCCCGTGCATGCGCCCGCGCAGGCCGTGCTCGACGCGATGCGCGCGCGCAATGCGACGGTGCCGGTGTTCCTGCTCGCGAGCCGCGCGAGCGCGGCGGCGATTCCCGTCGACGCGATGCGCAAGGCCGACGACTTCATCTGGATGCTGGAGGACACGACCGCGTTCATCGGCGGGCGGATCGTCGCCGCGATCGAACGCTACCGCGAAACCGTGCTGCCGCCGATGTTCCGCGCGCTCGCGCAGTTCTCGCGCGTGTACGAATACTCGTGGCACACGCCGGGCCACACGGGCGGCACCGCGTTCCTGAAATCGCCGGTCGGCCGCGCGTACTTCGAATTCTTCGGCGAAGCGCTGTTCCGCTCGGACCTGTCGATCTCGGTCGGCGAACTCGGCTCGCTGCTCGACCACTCGGGCCCGATCGGCGAAAGCGAACGCTACGCGGCGCGCGTGTTCGGCGCGCACCGCACGTATCACGTGACGAACGGCTCGTCGATGTCGAACCGCGTGATCCTGATGGCGAGCGTCACGCGCAACCAGGTCGCGCTGTGCGATCGCAACTGCCACAAGTCGGCCGAACATGCGATGACGATGTCCGGCGCGATTCCGACCTACCTGATACCGTCGCGCAACCATTACGGGATCATCGGGCCGATCATGCCGGAACGGCTCACGGCCGCCGCCGTGCGTCTCGCGATCGACGCGAACCCGCTCGTGCGCGGCCGCGACGGCATCGACCCGACGCCCGTGCATGCGCTGATCACGAACTCGACGTACGACGGCCTCTGCTACAACGTCACGCGCGTCGAGGAACTGCTCGGCCAGAGCGTCGACCGGTTGCATTTCGACGAGGCATGGTACGGCTACGCGCGCTTCAACCCGATCTACCGCGATCGCCACGCGATGCACGGCGATCCGTCGCAGCACGACGCGAGCAAGCCGACCGTGTTCGCGACACAGTCGACGCACAAGCTGCTCGCCGCGCTGTCGCAGGCGTCGTTCATCCATGTCCGCAACGGCCGCAACCCGATCGAGCACGCGCGCTTCAACGAGGCGTACATGATGCATGCATCGACGTCGCCGAACTACGCGATCATCGCGTCGAACGACGTGAGCGCCGCGATGATGGACGGCCCCGGCGGCGAGGCGCTGACCACCGACGCGATCCGCGAGGCCGTGTCGTTCCGCCGGATGCTCGCGCGGCTGCATGCGGAATGCGAGGAGAACGACGACTGGTTCTTCAACGGCTGGCAGCCGGACACCGTGGTCGATCGCAAGACGGGCCGGCGCGTGCGCTTCCATGAAGCGGACGAAACGCTGCTCGCCACCGATCCGTCATGCTGGGTGCTGCATCCGGGCGACACATGGCACGGCTTCGGCGAGATCGAGGACGATTACTGCATGCTCGATCCGATCAAGGTGTCGATCGTCACGCCGGGCGTCGCGCCGCACGGCGGGCTGATGCCGGTCGGCATTCCGGCGTCGGTCGTCACCGCGTACCTGGACCGGCACGGCATCGTCGTCGAGAAGACGACCGACTTCACGATCCTGTTCCTGTTCTCGCTCGGCGTGACGAAAGGCAAGTGGGGCACGCTCGTCAACACGCTGCTCGACTTCAAGCGCGACTACGATGCGAACGCGCCGCTCGAGCAGGCGCTGCCGGAGCTCGTCGGGCGCTATCCGGACCGCTACGGCACGCTCGGCCTGCGCGACCTGTGCGACCTGATGTTCAGCGCGATGAGCGACCTGAAGACGACCGAGATGATGTCGCGCGGCTTCTCGACGCTGCCGCAGCCCGACTTCAGCCCGGCCGAGGCGTACGAGCATCTCGTGCACAACGACATCGAGATGCTGGAACTCGCCGAGATGGCGGGCCGCACCGTCGCGACGGGCGTGGTGCCCTATCCGCCCGGCATTCCGCTGCTGATGCCCGGCGAGAACGCGGGGCCGGCCGACGGCCCGCTGCTCGGCTACCTGAAGGCGCTCGAGCAGTACGACCTGCGCTTCCCCGGCTTCACGCACGACACGCATGGCGTCGAAGTCGAGGACGGCGTGTACCGGATCGCGTGCATCAAGCAAACCGCGCGCGATACCGGCAATACCAACACGCGCTGAGCATGCGCGCCGCGACGCCGCGCCGGCAGGACGCGGCAGGCGTCGCGACGCGCGATGAACCGGCCGGTCATGCCGGCAACTGATTAACCCACGCGGCAAGCTGCGCTTCGCCTTCTTCGTCGAGCTTGCCCTTCAGTTCCCCGTACCACGGCGCGATCGCGTCGGCCGGCTGCGTGGCCTTCAGGATCTCGAGACTGTTCTCGAGGAACGACGAAAAGAACGGAATGCCGCGCATGTAGAGGAAGGTCGAATCGGTGATCCGCACGTGGCCGTACACGTCGCGCACCCACGCGAGATGCGGCAGCGCCTCGCGCAGGTGGCCGCCTTGCATCAGCGCCGAAATGAAGTTCACGCGCGCCGCGACGTCGGACTGCTCGTGCGTGTCGTGATTGACCTCGGCGGCCTTCTGCATCCACGCTTCGCCGCGCTCCACTTCGTCGCACATCACCGACGTCGTCGCGAGCTGCACCGCGTTGTGCGCGCTCGGCTCATGGTCGAACAGCGCGAGCCAGTACGGAAACGCTTCCGGGTAACGCTTCATCGCCGAGTATGAAAGCGCGCAGAGGCGCGCCGCATCGGCCAGCCGCTCCGCGTGCGGCGCGGCGGCCGCGATCGCGGCCTCGTGCCGGCCGGCCTGGAATGCCCTCAGCGCGGGCGCGAGTTCCGGCGCGATGTCGGGGCCGCCTTGTTCGTGCGTATCGTCCGATCCTTCCGTTGCTTCCGACGCTCCGCCTGCGTCGTGCGCGGAACGCGCAGGCGCTGCCGCTTCGTCACGCGTTTTCTTTCCGAACAGCTTGCCCAGCAGGCCCATGATGATTGTCCTTGTCGTTGTCGTTGCGAGCGGGAATGGCGGCGCCGCATCTACGGTCGCCGCACGGCGATCGCCATCTTACGCGTGCTCGAAGTCGACAAGAAGCAAACGACGGACCGGTGCCGCCGCTGCGCGGAAAGACGCACCACTCACGCGTCCGTGGACCTCATACCGCGATCCATCCCGCGCCGGTACGCGGCGGGGCTCGTCGCCGCGACGCGCCGGAAATGCCGGCGCAACGATTCCTCGGAACCGAACCCCGCGCGCGCGGCAATCTGCGCGAGCGACAGCCCGGGATGCGCTTCGAGCATGTCCTTCGCGACGTTCACGCGCTCGCGGATCAGCCATGCGAGCGGCGACATCCCCGTTGCATCCGCGAACTGCCGCTGCAGCGTGCGCGTGCTCATCGCGGCCTGCGCGGCCAGCGACGCGAGCGTGTGCGGTTCGGCCGCGTGCGCGCGCATCCAGTCGATCAGCTTCGCGAGCCGGTCGCTGCCGCCCGGCGCGACCGGGCGCGGCACGAACTGCGCCTGGCCGCCGTCGCGATGCGGCGGCAGCACGAGGCGCTGCGCGACGCGGTTCGCGATCGCGCCGCCGTGATCGCGGCGCACGAGATGCAGCAGCATGTCGAGCCCCGCCGCCGAGCCGGCCGACGTGACGATCTGCCCTTCGTCGACGTACAGCGCATCGGGATTCACGCGCAGCGCCGGATAGCGCGCCTGCAGGCGCTCGGCGTAGCGCCAGTGCGTCGTCACGGTGAGCCCGTCGAGCACGCCGGCCGCCGCGAGCACGAACACGCCCGAGCAGATCGAACAGAGCCGCGCGCCGCGGCGATGCGCGGCACGCAGCTTCTTTAGCAGCGGCTCCGGCGGCAGCTCGTCCGGATCGCGCCAGCCGGGAATCACGATGGTGTCCGCGCGATCGAGCATCGCGAGCCGGTACGGCGCGGCGACCGTGATGCCGCCCGCCGCGCGCACGGGCCCGGGCTCGCTCGCGCAGACCGCGAAGCGATACCAGTCGACGCCGAGTTCCGGGCGTTCGAGCGCGAACAGTTCGACCACGCAGCCGAACTCGAAGGTGCAGAGGCGATCGTAGGCGAGCGCGACGACGAGATGATTGTGCATGGCGCGATGTTACCGGAACTTGTCGATCACGCCACTGCCGCGACGGCCGCCGAACCGCGATACTGCCCTTCATTCCGGCGCATTCCGCGCCGTCCTTCAGGAGCGCCTTTCATGTCATACGTCACCGACGTCCCCGCCGCCGACAGCGCCACCGCCCTCGCGCACTTCGAAGCATCGCTGCGCTTCGAGACCGATTGCTGGGACGTCCACGATGCACTTGCGTCCGGCGCGCCGGATTTCGTGCTGCTCGACGTCCGGGGTCCGGAGCAGTTTGCCGCCGGTCACGTGCCCGGCGCGCACAACCTGCCGCACCGCAAGATCGTCGCCGGCAAGCTCGCCGACCATCCGGCCGGCACGCTGTTCGTCGTCTACTGCGCGGGCCCGCACTGCAACGGCGCCGCGCGCGCGGCGATCCGGCTCGCGCGCCTCGGCCGCCCGGTGAAGCTGATGATCGGCGGCGTCACGGGCTGGCTCGACGAAGGTTTCGCGTTGAGCAACGAAGTGCAGCCTGAGGGCGTCGCCATGCGCTGATCGTTATTGAAAACGCAACAATCAATTGCCGGCACACGAATGGAAAAAGCGCGACAATCAGCCTCATTGCAGTTCGGACGGAGCAGCAACATGGAACACACAGTCCTGATTCAGGTGGCCGGTTCGGTCGCAGCGATCGCGCTCTATTTTCTTCCGGCCATCGTCGCCGATCGGCGCAGCCGGCACGACAAGCTGACGATCGCGATGTTCAACGCGCTGTTCGCGTGGACGGGCATCGGCTGGCTGATGACGCTGTACTGGGCATGCCAGCCGAACCCGCAGGCCGACGTCGCACAAACCATCCTCGCGAAGCGCCGCGGCATCAGCATGCGGACCTTCTCGACCGGTCTCGTCGAACGCGTGCAACGCCGCGTCGCCGCCCAGCAACAATGGGCCGAGAAGCAAGGTTGCCGCTAGGCAGTCCCGCCTTTCCGCTTACCTCGCCACGCCGAACTTCGGCATCCTGACATTGGTCGAGGCCCGGTAGTCCCACACCAGCCTGTCGCGCGGCGCGTCACCGCCCGCGCGCAACCACGCCCCGAACGCCCCCGCCGTGACCGCCCGCGCGATCCGCTCGCCCGGACAGCCGTGCGGCCCCGTGCCGAACCCGAAGTTCGGCCCCGGCGCGCGGCCCGGCAGCAGTCGGTGCGGCTCGCGATGCACGGCCGGATCGCGGTTCGCCGCCGCAAGCACGACCAGGATGGCCGCACCGGCATCGACGGTCACGCCGTCGATCGTCGTGCGCGACGCGACGAAGCGGCGCGTGTTCTGCACCGGCGCATCGAATCGGCCGACCTCGGCGACGAATGCGTCGAGGGCGGCCGTATCCGGCATCGCGCGTTCGCCGTCCGTGCCATCCCATGCGACCAGCACGTTGCCGAGCCACGCGGCCGTCGCCTCGCACGTCTGCGACAGCAACCCGACCAGATTCGCGACCAGCGCGCCGCTCGCGTGCCAGCCCGCGGCGCCGGCCGCCTGCTGAACCGCGGCGACGAGTGAACCGTCCTGCGCATGCGTGCGCGCGACGCGTTCCGTCATGCGGTCGAGCAGTTGCCGCGCGGCTTCGCTCGCGCGGGCCAGCGCGGCGTCGTCCGACAGCGGCGACAGCGCGGCGACGAAGTCGACGACCAGCGCGGCGATATCGTCGAGTTGCGCGCTGTCGAAGCCGAGCAGATCGGCGACCGCGCAGACAGGCACCGTCAGGCACCACGCGTTCAATGCATCGGCGTCATACGGCGCGCGCAGCCGGCTGCCGGCGAGTTGGGCGGCCCGTTCGCGCAACGCGTTCGCATCGATCGGCGCGAACGCCGCGCGCAGCGCCTGCTTCGGCACGTCGTGCCGCAATGCGCCGTCGTTCATGCGCACCAGTTCGCCGAACAGCGCACCCGCCGTCGACCCGCGCAACGCGGGCGGTACCGGCGCATCGAGCGGCCTGACGCGGCACGCCGGGTGGCCGAGCACGGCCGTCACGCTGGCCGCCCGGCTCGCGACCCACAGGCCGAGCGAGGCGTCGAACGCAAGCGGCGGCCCGTCGACGAGCGTCGCGTAATACGGGTAGGGATCGCGGTGCGTGACCGCGGCAATCGGATGGGTCGGGTTCATGCGTGCAGTATCGGCGCGCCGGGCCGCCGCATGTTTCGGGTTGACGTGAAATGTCGTGGATGTCGTCGGCATGCCGGCACGGCCGGCCACTGCGATGCGGCAAGCTGCGGCCGGCAAGCGGCGCGGCGCCGTGACGGGCGCGGCGTCGTCAGGCTGCCGACCGGTAGCGGTGCCCCTGCATGCGCACGCGGACGCGCCCGGCGGAAATCGCGCGCGGTTCGGGCACCACCGTTTCGTGATGAAACATTTCCTGCCGGAAGTGGCCGCTGTCGTCGAACCACTGGCAGATCAGCCAGTCGGCATCGTCGAACACGACCGGCCCCGCGTAGGTGACGGTCATGCGCGGCCCGCCGGTTTTCAGCGTCACGACATCGCCGACGCGAACGCCACTGCGGTGATTTTCTCGGATTGTCATCGCTCTCTCGATTTTTTATATATTCATTTTCCGGCGGCCCGCTGGCAGGTCATTCGGATATGCGGGAGATTACCAATCCGATAAATAACCGGCAACTCCCGAATACGAAAAAAACAGCGAGCGGAAAATCGCAACAATATGCGGCACCGGTTCGCGTGGCGGGCGGCTGACGCCAGAACCGGCGCGGCTTGCGTGCCGGTTCCGGTCGCACCGCCGGAATACGGAGAATAATCGATGGTTTTCGCGCCGTCATCGAACTTCAAATCGGCAGCAGTTTCGATTGATTACCGTCAATCAGCTTTCGGTTGGAAACGTTCCCACGTTTCACCGGCCCTTATTGTTCGAACTGAACGGGCGAATTGTCCGGCGCCGAAAACCAGCGATTGAGGTCGCGGCCCGGCACCGCCGCCTGCGTGAACGTGAACGTGCCGTCGCGCGCCATTTCCGTCGCGGCGCGCAGGAACGCGCCGAATGCGGCCCGCGCCAGCGCGCCGCCGACGCTGACGCGCTTCACGCCGAGCGCCGCGAGTGTCTCGAGGCTCAGCAACCCGCCCTGCAGCCCCATCACGACGTTGACCGGCGCGCCGACCGCGCGCGTGAGCGCCGCGATCTCGTCGGGATCGGTCACGCCCGGTGCGTACAGCACGTCGGCGCCCGCGTCACGGTACGCGACCAGCCGCGCGATCGTGTCGGCGAGGTCGTGGCGGCCGTGCAGGTAGTTTTCGCAACGCGCGGTCAGCGTGAACGGAAACGGCAACGCGCGCGCCGCGTCGACCGCCGCCGCGATGCGCTCGACCGCCGCGTCGTACGGATAGATCGGTGCGTCGGCGCGGCCGGTCGCGTCCTCGATCGAGCCGCCCACCGCGCCGGCGCCGGCCGCCAGGCGGATCGTCTCGGCGACCGTGTCGGGCGCGTCGCCGAAGCCGTTCTCGAGATCGGCGCTGACCGGCAGGCCGCCCGCCGCGACGATCTCGGCGATGTGGGCGAGCATTTCGTCACGGCCGATCGCGTTGTCGGGCCGCCCTCTCGAAAACGCGAAACCGGCGCTCGTGGTGGCGAGCGCTTCGAAGCCGGCCATCGCGAGCAGCCGGGCAGACCCGGCATCCCACGGGTTCGGGATGATGAAGGCGCCGGGGCGCGCGTGCAGCGCGCGGAAGGTTTCGGCCTGGCGGAACTGCACGTTGGAATCGGACATTGACGTCTCCTCGGAATGGAGACGTCAGCATACGCGCGCGCGGTACCGCGACGGTTCAGGTCGCGATGAAATATCGATGCGGATGTCAGGGCCCGGCGCGGCGCAGTGTGCGGCCGGTCGCGTCGCCGGCGTCGGTCACGTCGTAGGTGAACGTCATCGGTTAGGTCGGATCAAGGAGAAAACGGGAGCGGAAGACAGGCGGAGCCGCGCGTGCGGCTACACGACATACGCGCCCTTCGCATGCAGTTCCGCTTCCGTGCGCTCGAGCGCCGTGATCGCATCGCTGCCTTCGAGCGCCAGCAACTGCGCGACCAGCGCCTCGGCCATCGCATGCGCGGCGACCAGCGACGGAAAGAACGACGGGCTGTCGTGCGTGAAGATCAGCTGCGCGTCCGCATGCAGCGCGATCGGCGACACCGCGCTGTCGGTGATCGCGACGATCCTGCTGCCCTGCGCTTTCGCTGCCTGCGCGACGCGCGTCGCTTCCGCCGAATACGGCGCGAAACTGATGATCACGGTCACGCTCTGCTTCGCGATCGTGCGCAATTCCATCTCGAGCGAGCCGGCGACACCGTTGAGCAACGACACGGTCGGCCGGAACAGCCGGTAGCCGTACACGAAACCGAACGCCACCGGATAGCACGACCGGAACCCCGCGACATGCACGTGCGACGCCTTGCGGATCAGCTTCGCGGCGTCCGCGAGCGCGTGCCCGTTTTGTGCGGCGGTGGCGGCAAGATTGTGCTGCTGTGCGGCGAGCAGGTCGTGCGCGAGCGACGCCTTCGCGTCGGGCCGCACGAGCGAACGCGCACGCTGCGTGAGCGGCTCGGGACGCGTGCGCACGCGTGCGACGCACAGGTCGCGCAGCTCGTTCCAGCCGGGAAAACCGAATTGCTGTGCGAGCCGCACGAGCGATGCGGGTTGAACCTGCGCGCGCTGCGCGACCTTGCGCATCGACGAGGTGGCGACCTCGTCGGGATGATCGAGCAGAAATGCAGCGCCCGCCTGGAATTGCGGGCTCAGTTCGGAAAATTGCGCCCGGATCCGGGACGCGAGTTCATCGAAATTGGCAGCCATCTTGGTGAGAACGGGAACCGGTCGTCCATGGTATCACCGGCCCCGTATGCACCGGTGCACCGGTCAGCGCAGCACTTCCACGTGATCGGCGTCGACCTTCACCTTGCCCGACCACTTGCGCTCGAACTCGCCGGTCAGCTTCACTTCGTTCTTGTCGCTGACGGGCTGGCCGGCCGCCCACAGCTTGCGGTCGATCTCGACGCGGATCGTGCCCGTCGCATCGGCGAACTCGTAATCCTCGCCGCCGGCATGCTTGACGATGCGCCCCTGCAACTGCACGTGCTGGTCGTCCTTGCCGTTCGCGAGCAGTTCCTTCACGGTCGTCGTGGTCAGCGCGGACGGCCCCGTGTATTGCGCGTAGACGGCGGCGGGCAGCACGGCAAGCGCGACCGCCAAAATTCTCGTCAGGTGTTTCATGATCTCGTTCCTCCATTTTTTCGAGTGCGCCGCGCTCCGTTGAACGCGACGGCCCCAGATTACGGACCGTAAGATTAAGCAAAGCTGAAGACCGTGCGCCGCGGCATGCCGTCGCAACGTTCCAGTGCGCGAACGCACGCAGGCGCCCGTGTTTAAGCTCCGCCTAAGACACCTGCGCTTATCATGGGAACCCCGGGCGCCCGCGCCCGCCAACAGACACGAATCCATGCGCGTACTGCTCGTCGAGGACGATCCGCTGATCGGCAGCGGGCTCGAACAGGGCCTCAAACAGGAAGGCTTCGCGGTCGACTGGGTCAAGGACGGCGACGCCGCGACGCTCGCGCTGCGCTCGACCGGCTACGGCCTGCTGCTGCTCGACCTCGGGCTGCCGAACCGCGACGGCCTGTCGGTGCTCGCGTCGCTGCGCCGCCGCGACGAAACCCTGCCCGCGATCATCATCACCGCGCGCGACGGCGTGCCGGACCGCATCGCCGGCCTCGACAGCGGTGCCGACGACTACCTCGTCAAGCCGTTCGTGCTCGAGGAACTGCTCGCCCGCATTCGCGCGGTCAACCGCCGCCACGCGGGGCGCGCGCAGACGACGCTCGCGATCGGCCCGCTGCGGCTCGATCCGGTCAAGCACCTGGTCTGGCTCAACGACGAAGAAGTCACGCTGTCGCCGAAGGAGTTCGTGCTGCTGCACGAACTGATGCGCGACCCCGGCGCCGTGATCTCGCGCGAACAGTTCGAGGAACGGTTGTACAGCTGGGGCGAGGAAATCGAGAGCAACGCGGTGCAGGTGCACATCCACAACCTGCGCAAGAAGCTCGGCCACGACATGATCCGCACGGTGCGCGGCGTCGGCTACCGGATCGGTGACGCCGCATGATGCGTCTGCAACACGCGATCGTGCGCTGGCGCAGCGCATCGCTGCGGCGGCGCCTGTTGACGTGGCTGCTGCCGGCCGCGTGCGTGATCGGGCTGGTCGCAAGCGCGGGCACCTACTGGGGCGCACTGCGCGAGCTCGACGATCTCCTCGACGACCAGATGCGCAGCATGTCGAAGCAGATCGTCGTCGGCCCGAACGGCGAACTGTCGTTCAGCAACCATCGCGACGGCAAGCACGAATTCGAGGCCGGTGACCCCGACGCCGTGCTGCTGCAGGTCTGGCGCAACGGCACGCTGGTGTATTCGACCGATCGCAAGTCCGCGCTGCCGCCGCCCGCGCAGACAGGCATCGGCAGCGTCGACGTCGGCGGCCAGCCGTGGCGCACCTACGTGACCGAACGCGGCGGCACGACGATCCGGCTCGCGCAGGCGCGCCACGCACGCTGGGAAGCGATCGCGGGCATCGCGGTGCACCTGCTGTGGCCGGTGTTCTCGATGCTGCCGGTGCTCGCGATCGGGCTGTGGTTCGGCATCGGCGCGGGGCTGCGGCCGCTGCGCACGATCGCGGCCGGCCTGAAGCGCAGGAATGCGAACAATCTCGAGCCGGTCGACGTCGCGTCGATGCCGAACGAAGTCCGCCCGCTCGCCGAAGCGATCAACGACCTGCTCGCGCGGCTCGACCGCTCGTTCACGCTGCAGCGGCACTTCATCGCCGATGCCGCACACGAGTTGCGCACGCCGATCATGGGGCTGTCGATCCAGTCGCAATTGCTGCGGCGCGCGTCGACGGCCGACGAACGCGAGCAGATCCTCGCGCAGATCCATGCGGGCACGACACGCCTCGGCCACCTCGCCGAACAATTGCTGACGCTCGCGCGCCTCGAACCCGACGCGCAGGCGTCCGCCGCGGCCTCCGCGCCCGTCGATCTCGCCGCGCTGTGCCGCTCGGTGGTCGCCGATCGCACGCGCGTCGCGGATGCGCACCGCATCGACCTCGGCGCGATCGTGTCGTCGCCGGTGATGGCCGCCGGCAACATCGACACGTTGCGCGTGCTGCTGAACAACCTCGTCGACAACGCGATCCGCTACGCGGGCGTCGGCGCGCGCGTCGACGTGTCCGCGCGTCTCGACGGCGCGACGCCCGTGCTCGAAGTCGCCGACGACGGCCCCGGCATTCCGGAAGCCGAGCGCACGGACGTGTGGGAGCGCTTCTATCGCGGCGAAGGCGCGCAGGCGGTCACGTCGTCGGGCAGCGGGCTCGGGCTGTCGATCGTCAAGCGGATCGCCGAACAGCATCGCGCAACCGTCGCGCTGGGCACGACGCAAGGCGGGCGCGGGCTGACCGTGACGGTGCGCTTTCCGGCGCCGGCCTGACACACGCCCGACGGGCCGCTTTTCCACAGATTGTGTTGGCAAGCTTGTGGACAACCGGCCGCTAACGGCAGCAAACCATTGATCCGAAAGGGTTTGGCGCTCGTGCGCAGCGAATGCGCCAACCCGCGCCGAGCAGGCGCTCGCCTCGACGCGACATCGCGTACCGATCCCTTCCCTCCGAGTCGTCGCCGCACTACTTGCAGGGGCGCCCAATGCCACATTTCAAATCGATGGACCCGAACTTCCCGATCCGGCAACAGTTCGGCGTCGACGCGCAACCCGTCGTGCTCCTCAACATCTTCACGGTGGATCCGGCAGACGAGGCGGTTTGCACGATGTGCCGCGCCGCGCGATCGCCACGCGGACTTCTCCACAGAAAATGTTGGCAAGCTTGTGGATATCCTGCGCACCGCAACGCTAAGCCGTTGATCCGACGGACTTTGGCACGCGTGATGCAGACGCGGCGCGCGCCGGGCCGTCACACGCGCCGGTTCGCCGCACTTCGCATCACGATGCCACGTCGATGCCCCAATGATGTGCGATGCGATCGTCGCAGCACTTACCCACAGATTTTGTTGGCAAGCTTGTGGATATCCTGCGCACGCATCGGCTAACCCGTTGATCGGCCAATGATTCATGCGCCACGTCACCGTTGCGGCAGCACGCGGTTCGCCCGCGCGCGCAGACAGACGATCCGGCGCAACAGCGGCACCCTGCCCGCCGCTTGACGCCCGCACCTGCCACGCGTCACGATCACACGAGCCGCACGCGCCACGCATCGCGAGACTTCACGCAGCGGCACCACGGTGCCGGCCGTTGCGCCCGCATCGGACAACGACACATCATTCCGAGGAAGACCATGGAACACTTCACCGCAGGGCAGTTGATCGTCTCGCTCGTGCTCGTCGCGATCGTCGTCTATCCGTATGTCCGCATCGTTCGGCGTACCGGGCATTCAGGCTGGTGGATCCTGACGATGTTCGTCCCGGTCCTGAACTTCATCATGTTGTGGGTGTTCGCGTTCGCGCGCTGGCCCTCGGTCGACGATCGGCATGGCTGAACATCGGGCGGGCTTGTCCACAGATTGTGTTGGCAAGCATGTGGATAGCCTGCGCATACCGCGATCAAGCGCTTGATCCGTAAGACTTTGTCCGCGCCGCTTCGAATCGGGCACGCGGCCACGCGATGTGCCGTTCACGCATCGTCGCACGACGCGACGGACCGCATGTCGCGCGCGCCATGCCGCTTGTCCACAGATTGTGTTGGCAAGCGTGTGGATAGCCTGCGCATACCACGCACAAGCGCTTGATCCGAAAGGTTTTGTCCGTGCCGCTTCGAACCGGGCAGGCAAGCCTCACGCACGCCGGCGCCGCGCCCGCTGCGCGATGAACGCGGCCGCGCGCGGGCTTGTCCACAATTTTTGTTGGCAAGGATGTGGATATCCTGAGCATGCGTCATCTAAGTCGTTGATCGCACAACGTTTCGACATGCCGGTCACGACTGCGGCACCGCGTGCATTCATCGACACATCGCTTCGTCGTTCCGTGCATTCATCGATGAACGCGCGCCGCGCCGCCCGCTCACGCGAACGTCGCGACCGCGATGCGCGCGGCGGCCGCGATCACGTCGTCCTTCGCCTTCGCATCGGCACGCGCCTGCGTGTAATACACGGCGAGCACGATCGGTGCGCGCGACGGCGGCCAGATCACGCCCGCGTCGTTCGTCGTCCCGTAGTCGCCGGTGCCGGTCTTGTCGGCCACCTGCCACCCGGCCGGCACGCCCGCGCGAATCCGCTTGTCGCCGACCTTGTTGCCGCGCAGCCAGGCGACGAGCTGCGCACGCTGCGCGGGCGGCAGCGCGTCGCCGAGCGTGAGCACGCGCAGGCTCGCGGCCATCGCGGCCGGCGTCGTGGTGTCGCGCGGGTCGCCCGGCAACGCGGTGTTCAGTTCGGTCTCCCAGCGATCGAGCCGGAACGTGTCGTCGCCGATCGAACGTGCAAACGCGGTCACCGCCGCCGGCCCGCCGATCAGCTTCATCGCCAGGTTCGCGGCCGAGTTGTCGCTGTACTGGATCGCCGCCTCGCACAACTCGGCGACGGTCATCCCGGTGCCGACATGCTTGCCCGACACCGGCGAGTAGTTCACGAGATCGGACTGCGCAACGGCCACGCGCTGCTGCAGCAGCCCCGGGCGCTCGACGCTCTGCGCGAGCACCGCCGCACTCAGCATCGCCTTGAACGTGCTGCAGAACGGGAAGCGCTCGTCCGCGCGATGCTGCGCGCGCCGGCCGCCCGCGGTATCGATCGCGCACACGCCGAGACGGCCGCCCGCCGCGCGCTCGAGCGCGGCAAACGACGTCGCGGACGAAACGTCCTGCGCGGCAGCCGGCGGCGACGCGCACGCGCTGACGGTCAGGACGAGCGGCGCCGTCGCGGCGGCCAGCAGCAGGGTTCGACGTTGCGATGAGTAGGTCATGGAGTGTCTCTCGTGGTGGAGTGGAGGCAGAATGGCCGGCCGGCGAGACAGCACTATCGTGACTTTACGGTTGCCTGACAAGCAACGATAATTGAGCGCTGACAAAAGAAATTCTTATGACGAAGCTCCGCCCTCATCTTCCGCTCAATGCGTTGCGCGCGTTCGAATCGTCGGCGCGCCACCTGAACTTCACGCGCGCCGGCCTCGAGCTGAGCGTGACCCAGGCGGCCGTGAGCCAGCAGGTGCGCTCGCTCGAGGAGCGGCTCGGCTGTGCGCTGTTCACCCGCTTGCCGCGCGGCCTCGGGCTCACCGACGAAGGGCGCGCGCTGTTGCCGGTGCTCAGCGACGCATTCAGCCGGATCGAAACCGTGCTCAAGCAGTTCGACGGCGGGCGCTTCCACGAAGTGCTGACGCTCGGCGCGGTCGGCACCTTTGCCATAGGCTGGCTAATGCCACGGCTGAAGCGCTTCGGCGACACGCACCCGTTCGTCGAGCTGCGGCTGCGGACCCACAACAACGTCGTCGACCTCGCGGCCGAGGGTCTCGATTTCGCGATCCGCTTCGGGGAAGGCAACTGGCCGGCGACGCGCAACGAGCGGCTGCTCGACGCCCCGCTCACCGCGCTGTGCGCGCCGGAGATCGCGCGGCGCCTCGCGCGGCCGGCCGATCTCGCGAACGAAACGCTGCTGCGCTCGTACCGCACCGACGAATGGCTCGGCTGGTTCGATGCCGCGCCGCTCGAACCGTGGGCGGTGAACGGGCCCGTGTTCGATTCGTCGCGGCTGATGGTCGAGGCCGCGATGCAGGGCGCCGGCATCGCGCTCGCGCCAGCCTGCATGTTCGCGCGCGAACTGCAGCTCGGCCTGCTCGCGCGGCCGTTCGACATCGATGTGCGCGCGGGCGGCTACTGGCTCACGTCGCTGAAGTCGAAGCCGCTCTCGCCGGCGATGACGCTGTTTCGCGACTGGATCGTCGCGGAGGCGGCCGACACCGCGCCGGTCGAATGATGCGGCCCGGCTTGTCCACAGATTGTGTTGGCAAGGATGTGGATATCCTGGGTACCCGAGGCCTAACCCGTTGATCGCGCACGAATTATCGCGCCGACGCACGCAGCGGGCAGCCCGTGTGCAAAGGCTTCGACGCCGCGGCCGCCGCGCGCCGGATCGTCAACCATCAGGAAGCAATCACGTCAGACTTATCCACAGATTTTGTTGGCAAGCCTGTGGATATTCCACCAATGTGACGCGTAACATCCTGATACAAAAGGGGATTCAGTAGATCGGGCCAGACAGGTCAATGACGCGTCATCGTGTGCGGCCTCGCGGCGCCGCTTGCGCGGCCGGTCGGGGGCCGGCCGGTTCTCCACAGATTGTGTTGGCAAGCTTGTGGATATCCTGCGCACCGGCCGGCTAACTCATTGAGCGCACGGGATTTTGTGCGCGCCGTGCAGGATTGGGCAGCGCCGGCGCGGGCCAGGCGGCCGACGCCGGCTGCCGCTTCGTCAATGCCGGTCGAGCCCGCGGCGCAATTCGCTCGCCTTGTCGCGCAGCGCCTCGTACCCGGAGCGCGCATGTTCGGGCAGGTCGGGATCGCCGATCAGCGCGCCGAGCGTTTCGATCAGGCTGAACAGGATGCCCTTCGCCGCGCCAGCCGCGATGCTCTGCGACTCGATCGACTTGTGCAGGTGGTCGACCGCCGCTTCCAGGTTCTCGAGCTTCTTCTGCTCGCCGTCGTCGGGCCGGTTGTCGGTCGTCATCGTAGGTGCCTCCGCCATCGTTCAAGGGTCATGTCACGATTCTATGCCGCTGCGTGCGGACGTGGCACGACATCGCGCAACGTCCGTGCAGCCGCATGCGCTACAGCACCGCGACCACCTTCACCCGCCCCGGCTGCTCCGCCGACGCGATCACCTGGCCGTCGACGCGCCGGAACGTCAGCGATACCGTTTCGTCGCCGACGCGCAGTTCGTCGATGCGCAGCCAGTCGACACCTTCGGGCAGCGCCGGGCGCTCGACCCGCACCTCGTGGCGCGCCGCGTCAACGCTCACGCCGAGACACGCCTGCAGCATCATGAACGGCGCACCGGCCGCCCACGCCTGCGGCAGGCACGCGACCGGATAGGCGGTCGGCGGCTCGCCGCGCCGGCGCGGGAACCCGCAAAACAGCTCCGGCAGCCGCATCTCGAAGCTGACCGCGGCTTCGAACAGCGCGCGCAGCAGGTTCACCGCGGCCGTCTTGTCGCCATAGCGCGCGAGCCCGCGCGCGATCAGCGCATTGTCGTGCGGCCACACCGAGCCGTTGTGATAGGCCATCGGGTTGAAGCGCGGCTGGCCGGCCGCGAGCGTGCGCACGCCCCAGCCCGTCTGGAACAGCGTCGAGCCGAGCACGCCGGCGACCGCCGCGCCGCGCTCGGCGTCGGGCAGGCCGAACGCGAGCAGATGGCCCGCGTTCGACGCCAGCACGCGGCACAGGTCGCCGTGACCGTCGAGCGCGATCCCGTAGAACTGGCCTTCCGGCATCCAGAACAGCGTCTCGACCTGGTCGCGCAGCGCCTTCGCGCGCAGCGCATAGCGTGTCGCGTCGGCCGCGTGGCCGCGCCGGTGCGAGCACATCGACATCGCATCGAGCGCCGCGCACGCATACGCCTGCACTTCGACGAGCGCGATCGGGCCGTCGGGAAAACGGCCGTCCGCGTGGAACACCGAATCGTGGCTGTCCTTCCAGCCCTGGTTCGCGAGACCGCGCTCCGACGTGCGCTGGTAATCGAGCAGCCCGTACGGATTGCGGTCGCACTTGTCGATCACCCACTGCGCGGCGCGCTCGAGCGCGGGCCACAGCTCGTCGATCAGCGCATCGTCGCCGGTGTGTTCGACGTACGCGCCCGCGAGCACGATGAACAGCGGGGTCGTGTCGACGCCGCCGTAATAGAGCGCGAACGGCACCTCCCCCGTCGCGGCCATTTCGCTGCGGCGGAATTCGTGCATGATCTTGCCGGGCTCCGCATCGCGAAACGCGGACGTCTCGCGCGCCTGGTGCTCCGCGAGAAAGCGCAGCACGCCGCGCGCGAGCGACGGCTGCAGCCACAGCATCTGCAGCGACGTGATCACCGCGTCGCGGCCGAACGGCGTCGAGAACCACGGAATGCCCGCATACGGATACGGCCCGGTATCGAGCTGCGTCGTGAGCAGCCCGAGATCCGCGAGCGAGCGGTCGAGCCACGCATCGAACAGCGGATTGCCGGTGTGCACGCGCGCCATCGACTCGCGGCGCGAGCGCATCTCGCGATGCACGCCGACGAGCGCGGTGCGCAGCGCGACGCGCCCGCATCCCGGGCCTTCACCGTCGTGCGCGCGGCCGAGCGTCGCGTCGACGGTCAGGTAGATCGACACGCACGCCTGCGCGGCGATCGTCAGCGTGTAATCGGCACGATCGACCGACAACGCGTCGGGCGCCGGCGAGAAATGCACGGTCACGTTGCGTTCGACCTTGTCGAGGCCATCGTAGCGAAGCCGCACCGCACCGCCGTCGACGCGCGGCGCAACCACCGTGCCGCGCTTCGGGCGCTGCGTGCCGCGCACTTCGAACATGTCCTTGAAATCCGCCGCGAACGACAGCGACAGCGGCACCTCGGCCTCGCTCGCGCCATAGTTGGTCAGCGTCAGCGCTTCGTAAAGCACGTCGCCCGCGAGCACGCGCATCCGTTCGATGTGGATCACGCCCTCGGGCGTCTCGCGACCGCCGAGCGGCGGCAGCGGGCGGTTCGTCAGGTGCGCGGTGAACGACGCGTTGTCCGCGCTCGTCGCGCCCGACAGCAGCGACGGCGCGCGGCCGCCGAACGTCAGGCGCCAGGTCGACAGCACGCGCATGTCGTCGACGAACAGGCCGTCGTCATGGCCGCCGACGTCGCCGAGCGCGTCGCTGACGACGAACGCGTCGCCGGATTTCAGCACGTACTGGTTGTTGCGTGCGAGCGCCTGCGGATCGGCTTCGGGCGCGATGAATGCGGGGCCTGTCGCCTGGGTCGGGGGGACGGGCGCGACTTGCGGCGCCTGCGTCGTGGTGGCTTCGGCGTGATTCGGCATCGATGCTCCTGTGTCGAGGCGCAACGCGCGGCGCGCGTCGCGTGTTTCGCACAGGATAGGCCAGAACGGGGGACGCGCGCAGCGCCGAAAAAGACGCGACCCCGATGCGGGCATTGCCGTCGCATCGGGATCGCGCACAGGCACCTCAGGCGCCGGTCAGAACTTCCACAGGATGTTGCCGAGCACCGCGTTGTCGCGCACGCCGCTGCCGTACTGGCCGCTGAACGTGAGACCGAGCGTCAGGCGCTTCGTGATGGTCGCGTCGATGCCCGCTTCGAGCACCGCGCTGTCGCGCGCGATCGGCACGCCCGACACCTGGAACGACGTGCCGCCGTTCGCGAACGTGAACGCCGACGACGGCCGCACGTTGCCGAACGCATGCCGCCAGCCGACCGTCCCGCGCGCGGTGAACGTGCCGCTCGCGAGCATGCCGAGTTGAGAGGCCGCGCGCACGCCGAGCGTCGAGAAACCGACGTGGGTCGTCTGGCCGCCGGCCTGCAGCGCGGCCGCGCCGCCGGTTTCCGTATAGCCGTCGGTATGCAGGTTCACGTAGGCAAGACCCGCGAACGGTTCGAGCGCGACCGGCCCGACCGGCAGCGCATAGCCGACTTCGCCGAACACCTGCTCGGAATGCGCGTTGTAGCCGGCCGAATCGTGATCGGAGAAGCCCGCGAAGCCCGGATAACGGTCGCTGTTGATGCGGTACCACGTGTACGACGCGCCGCCGCGCACGCCGAGCGCACCGTACTGCGCGCCGCCGTACAGCGACACGTAGTAGCTGTTGACCGACGCCGACGCGCTCTGGTCGTTGTCGAGCGAGCTGTGCGTGACGCCCGCGGCGAGACCGGCACGCCACTGGTCGTTGAGCGCCATGTCGGCACCGGCGATGAAGCCCGTCATGCTGCGGTTGATCGTCGACGCGTTGCCGTCGCCCGCGAGCCGGCTGCGGCCGCCGAACGCCTGCCCCCAGACCACCGGCTGATACGGCGTGCCGCCGTAGCAACCTGCGCGCGAACCGATCCGGCGTTCCGGCGGCAGCGTCGGATCGGTCGCGCCGGCCGTGTTGTCGCCGCACAGCGCGGCACCGCCCGACGACAGCGCGGCGAGCGGCCCCGCTCCGGGCGCGAGGCCCTGGCGCACGCGATCGGTCACGGCTTCGCGCACGTAGCGGCTGTCGAGCAGCAGCATGCTCTTCAGGCTCGCCTGCAGTTCCCCGTCGAGCATCCCGTAGGCTCGCCGCGCGGTGGCCGCATCGGTCGTCAGCACCGTGTCGTACAGCGGGTTGCCCGCGCCGAGCCCACCGATCGCGGTCGCGACCGCGCGCTGGTTCGGCGTCGCCGCGACATCGGGCAGCGCCGTGCCGTTCGCGACGAGCTGCAGGTACACGTGGTCCGGATCGTAGCTGAGCGTCGGCGTCAGGAACGCGTAGTTCGAATTCACCTGGCTGAACGTGCCCTGCACGCCCGACGATGCGCTGAGGATCGTGTACTTCGTGGTCGGCTGGTAGCTGGCCTGGTTCGCGAGCACCTGCACGGTGCCGCCGTTCAGCGTGGCCGTGCCGCCCGCCGCGATGCTGCCGGCCTGCTGCGGCGTCACCGCGACCTGCAGCGTCGAGCCCGGCTGGAACGCGACGTTGCCGGCCACGTTCAGCGCCGCGCCCGGCTGCGACGCGGCCGCGAACGCGCCGCCCTGCACGACGAGGCCGCCAACCGTGCCGGTGCCCGTCAGCGTCGCGCCGTTCTGCACGGTCACGGTCGACTGGCCGAGCGAACCGTCGACCGCGAGCGTACCCGCCGCGACGGTGGTCGGGCCGCTCAGCGTACTGGTACCGGTCAGCGTCAGTTGCCCGCTGCCGGCCTGGGTCAGCGAACCGGTGCCGGACAGCACGCTCGCGAGCGTCACGTTCGCGGACTGATTGAAGATCAGCGCGCCGTTGTCGACGACATTGCCGACCACGCTGCCCGACGTGCCGCCGTTGCCGAGCTGCAGCGTGCCGCCCGATGCGATCGTCGTGCCGCCCGTATAGGTGTTGCTGCCGGTCAGCGTCTGAATGCCGGTGCCCGCGACCGTCAGGCCGCCGGTGCCGCCGATCGTCCCGCCGAACGTGCTGGCGCCGCTGCCGCTCAGCGCCAGCGCATTCGCGCCGAGGTTCACGGTGCTGCCGGCCGCGCCCGACAGCGCGCCGATCGTCTGCGCACCCGCTGCGCCGCTCACGTCGAACGTCGCACCCGCGCCGGCGAGGTTCACCGCGCCCGTCGACGCGAGGCTGCCGCCCGCGCCGAGCGCGAGCGTGCTGCCGCCGTTGATCGTCGTGCCGCCGGTATAGGTGTTCGCGCCCGTCAGCGTCTGCGTGCCGGTGCCCGCGAGCGTCACGCCGCCGCTGCCGCCGATCGTCCCGCCGAACGTGCTGGCGCCGCTGCCGCTCAGCGCGAGGGCGTTCGCGCCGAGGTTTACGGTGCTGCCCGCCGCGCCCGACAGCGCGCCGATCGTCTGCGCGCCCGTTGCGCCGCTCAGGTCGAACGTCGCGCCCGTGCCAGCCAGGTTCACCGCGCCGCTCGACGCAAGGCTGCCGCCCGAACCGAGCGCGAGCGTGCTGCCGGCGTTGATCGTCGTGCCGCCGGTGTACGTATTCGCGCCCGTCAGCGTCTGCGTGCCGGTGCCCGCGAGCGTCACGCCGCCGCTGCCGCCAATCGCGCCGCCGAACGTGCCGTTGCCGCTGCCGTTCAGCATCAGCGCATTCGCGCCGAGGTTCACGTTCGTGCCGGCCGTGCCGGTCAGCGTGCCGAGCGTCTGCGCGCCCGTTGCGCCGCTCAGGTCGAACGTCGCGCCCGTGCCGGCCAGGTTCACCGTGCTGCCCGCGGCGAGGCTGCCGCCCGCGCCGAGCGCGAGCGTGCTGCCCCCGTTGATCGTCGTGCCGCCGGTGTATGTGTTCGCCCCCGTCAGCGTCTGCGTGCCGACGCCCGCGACCGTCACGCCGCCGCTGCCGCCGATCGTCCCGCCGAATGTGCCGGCGGTGCTGCCGTTCAGTGTCAGCGCGTTGCCGCCGAGGTTCACGCTCGTACCCGCCGCGCCGGTCAGCGTGCCGATCGTCTGCGCACCCGTTGCGCCGCTCAGGTCGAACGTCGCGCCCGTGCCGGCCAGGTTCACCGCGCCGCTCGACGCAAGGCTGCCGCCCGAACCGAGCGCGAGCGTGCTGCCGGCGTTGATCGTCGTGCCGCCGGTGTACGTGTTCGCGCCCGTCAGCGTCTGCGTACTGGTGCCGGCCAGCGTCAGGCTGCCGGTGCCGCCGATCGCGCCGCCGAAGGTATTGCTGCCGTTGCCGCTCAGCGTCAGCGCAGTCGCGCCGAGATTCACGTTCGTGCCGGCCGCGCCGGTCAGCGCGCCGATCGTCTGCGCACCGGACGCGCCGCCCAGGTCGAATGTCGCGCCCGCGCCGGCGAGATTCACCGTGCCGCTCGCCGCGAGGCTGCCGCCTGCGCCCAGCGCCAGCGTGCTGCCGCCGTTGATCGTCGTGCCGCCCGTATACGTGTTCGCGCCGGACAGCGTCTGCGTGCCGGTACCCGCGAGCGTCAGCCCGCCGGTGCCGCCGATCACGCCGCTGAACGTGCCGCTGGCGGTTCCGCCCAGCGTCAGCGCGTTGCCGCCGAGGCTCACGTTCGTGCCGGCCACGCCCGACAGCGCACCGAGCGTCTGCGCACCCGACGCGCCGCTCAGGTCGAGCGTCGCGCCCGCGTTCGCGAGATTCATCGTGCCGGTCGATGCGAGGCTGCCGCCTGCGCCGATCGCGAGCGTGCCCGCGTTGATCGTCGTGCCGCCGGTGTAGGTGTTCGCGCCCGTCAGCGTGGTCGTCGCCGCACCGTTCTTCACGAGCGCGCCCGTACCGGTAATCGCGCCGCCCAATCCGAGCGCGTTGCTGCCGCCGAGCGTGAGCGTCGAGCCCGCGCCGAGACCGATTGCATTCGCCACCGTCAGGTTCGTGTTCGTATCGAGTGTCGCCGAACCGCCGACATTCAGCGCGCCGGTGCCGAGTGCCGCGGCGTTGCCGAGCACCAGTCCGCCACTATTGAGGTTCGTGCCGCCCGAATAAGTGCTCGCGCCGTTCAGCGTCTGCGTACCGGTGCCGGCCAGCGTCAGGCTGCCGGTGCCGCCGATCGCGCCGCTGTACGTGCCGCTGGCGGTTCCGCCGAGCGTCAGCGCGTTCGCGCCGAGATTCACGTTCGTGCCGGCCACGCCCGACAGCGCGCCGAGCGTTTGCGCACCCGACGCATTGCTCAGGTCGAGCGTCGCGCCCGCGTTCGCGAGATTCATCGCGCCGGTCGCCGCCAGGCTGCCGCCCGCGCCGATCGCGAGCGTGCCCGCGTTGATCGTCGTGCCGCCGGTGTAGGTGTTCGCGCCCGTCAGCGTGGTCGTCGCCGCGCCGTTCTTCACGAGCGCGCCCGTACCGGTAATCGCGCCGCCCAATCCGAGCGCGTTACTGCCGCCGAGCGTGAGCGCCGCACCCGTGCCGAGATCGATAGCGTTGGCGATCGACAGGCTCGTATTCGTATCGAGCGTCGCCGCACCGCCGACGGTCAGCGTGCCGGTACCCAGCGCCGCGGCATTGCCGAGCACCAGTCCGCCACTGTTGAGATTCGTGCCGCCCGAATAGGTGCTCGCGCCGTTCAGCGTCTGCGTGCCGGTGCCATCCAGCGTCAGGCTGCCGGTGCCGCCGATTACGCCGCTGAACGTGCCGCTCGCGGTTCCGCCCAGCGTCAGCGCGTTCGCGCCGAGATTCACGTTCGTGCCCGCGACGCCCGACAGCGCGCCGAGCGTTTGCGCACCCGACGCATTGCTCAGGTCGAGCGCCGCGCCCGCGTTCGCGAGATTCATCGTGCCGGTCGCCGCCAGGCTGCCGCCCGCGCCGATCGCCAGCGTGCCGGCATTGATCGTCGTGCCGCCCGTATAGGTGTTCGCGCCCGTCAGCGTCACCGTCTCCGCGCCGTTCTTCACGAGCGCGCCGGCGCCGGAAATCACGCCGCCCAGCCCGAGCGCGTTGCTGCCGCCAAGCGTGAGCGCCGCACTCGTGCCGAGATCGATCGCATTGGCGACCGACAGGCTCGTATTCGCATCGAGCGTCGCGGCACCGCCGACGGTCAGCGTGCCGGTGCCGAGCGCCGCGGCGTTGCCGAGCACGAGGGTGCCGGCGTTCAGCGTCGTGCCGCCCGTGTAATTGTTCGCGCCGCTCAGCGTCAGCGCCGCCGCGCCGTTCTTCACGAGCCCGCCGCCGCCGGCGATCGTGCCGCCGAGCCCGAGATCGGTGCTGCCGCCCACCGTCAGCGTCGTGCCGGTGGCGACGTTGATGCCGTTCGCGAGCGACACGTTGGTGGTCGCATCGAGCGTCGACGAGCCGTTGACGTTCACCGCGCCGGAGCCCAGCGCCGTGTTGCTGCCGACGACGAGGTTGCCGCCGTTCAGGTTCGTGCCGCCGGAGTAGACGTTCGTGCCGGTCAGCGATTGCGTCCCGGGGCCGGACAGCGTCACGCTGCCCGAGCCGCCGATCGTGCCCGCGTAGGTCGCGTTGATGGTGCCGTTGAGCGTCAGCGAATTGCTGCCGAGGTCCACGTTCGTGCCGGCCGCTCCCGCCAGCGCACCGATCGTCTGCGCGCCCGACGCGCCGCTCAGGTCGAACGTCGCGCCCGCGCCGGTCAGGTTCACCGTGCCGGTCGCCGCAAGGCTGCCGGCGCCGCTCAGTGCGAGCGTGCCGCTGTTGATCGTCGTGTCGCCCGTGTAGGTGTTCGCGGCCGTCAGCGTGGCCGTCGCGGCGCCGTTCTTCACGAGGCCGCCGTTTCCGCTGATCGTGCCGGACAGCCCGAGGCTGTTGCTGCCACCGAGCGTCAGCGTCGCGCTGTTGTTGAGATTGATCGCATTGTCGAGCGTGACGTTCGCGCTCGTGTCGAGCAACGCCGACGCGTTGACGTTCACCGCGCCGGTGCCGAGCGCCCCGTTGTTGCCGACCAAGAGGTTGCCGCCGTTCAGGTTCGTGCCGCCCGTATAGGTATTGGCACCCGACAGCGCCAGCGTGCCGCCGTCGTTCTTCGTCAGCGCGCCGCTGCCCGACACCGTGCCCGACAGCGTGAGCCCGGTCGCGCCCTGCACCGTCAGGCCGGTGCCGAGCGTCACGTTGTTCGACACGTTGAGCCCGGCCGTGCCCGCCTGCAGCGCGCCGCCGTTGGCCGTGATCGTGCCGGTGCCGAGCGACGCGTTGTCGTTGATGATCGCGACGCCGCCGCTCGACAGCGTCGCGTCCTGCACGGTCGACGCGCCGTTGATCGTCCAGTTGCCGCTCGCGACGTCGAGGTGATTGAAGTTGACGTAGTTGTTGATCGCGATCGTGCCGTTCGCGGAGGTGCCCTGCTGGAGGTTCAGCGTGTTGTTGCCGCCCGCGCCGCCGTCGACGATCCCCGTCGCCGCCACGTTGAGCGTGTTCGGGCCGACCGTGATGTTGAACGCGCCGCCGGTGCCGCCCGCCGCGTTGACCGACGAGCCCGTCACCGCGTTGAACGTGTTGGTGCTGTTCGCGCCCATCGACACGCTGCCGTTGATTGTGCCCGAGTTGGTGAACGTGTTGCCGCCCCCGGGCGTGCCGTTCGTGGCGAGCGACACGCGGCCGTTGATCGTGCCGCTGTTCGTCATGTTGACCGTGCCGCCGCCGTATGCGGCGACCACCGGCGCATCCGCGCCGGACAGCGTCGCGCCGACCAGCGGGTTCGAACCGATCGTGCCCGTGTTGTTGATGGTCGACGTGCCGCCGGTGCCGTTCTGGACCGACAGCGCCATGCCGGTCACGCCGCTGATCGCGACCCCGGTCGAGCCGAGCATCGTGCCGTTGTTGGTGACGGTGGTATTGCTCGCCGACGCATTGCCGAGCACCGCGCCGCTCGACAGCACGCCGAGCCCCGAGCCGAGCGCGGACGGGTCGATCGTGCCGTTGTTGGTCAGCGTGTTGTTGTTGCCGGTCAGCGACATCGCGGTGCCGCCGACGCCCAGCAGCACGCCGACGCTCGCGCCCGGGTTGACAGTGACGTTCAGGTTGTTGGCGCTGTTTGCATAGCTCGGCGCCAGCGGATTCGCGACGCCCGTGCAGGTCACCGTGGTGCCTGCCGTGCTGCAGGTCGCGTACGCGGGGACGATGCCCGCGCCGGACAAGGCCAGGAAGACGCCCGTCGGCAACAGGAATTTCGGAAACGGCTCTCCGCTCTTCTTCGAATGCGCAATGTTCATGCTTCCCCTCGTGCTCGGCATGGCCGGTGAATCGATCCGGCGGCGGCGGAAAATCCGGGACGCAAGCGTGCCCTCCGGCGGTCGCGGAACGACGTCGGTCTATTCGTGGATGAACTGCGGGTTAATCGATTCTCGTTTGCGAGTGCAAACTCAACCGGACGACATGATCGTGGCCCCTTGTTCTTATGCAGCGACTTTCTGGTTGATTTGATTACCGCCCTGCTTTTTGTCAGACAAGGCTATATCAAATAAACAGGGTTTTCCAGTCGATGTTTGGTTATCGGACCGAGGTCGATGGAATACGTATTTTTTACTCGTTAGATTGCGTGAAACGACCGGATTAAAAGGGTCTTTCGGTCATTCCGTCATGCCAGGAAAAGTTACCTGTACCACGAGATCAGTAAAAACACTGATAATTCATACTAATCGCCGGCCGGATTTTCGCGACTCAATTTAAATGATGACGGCGGCAGTCGGCGCAAATAATCCGAACCCATTTTATTTAAAGAATTGAAAGCATGGATTCTCAACACACTTGCAGAGTGCCTTCGAATTCGGCGCACATGATCCCGCCGCCTTGAAATGAAAAATGAAAGCCGCAAGGTCAATCGCCCCCCGGCCACGCGGCCCCACTTGAAACGCGGATTCAAAGGTGTCGGACTTCAGGAGAAGCGTGCCGCCGGCTTGCACGGCACGCGGCCCGGCATGCTGCCACGGCCGGCTCGCGCATGGCCAGGCACTGCGGTCGACACGGCGTGTCGAGCGTGTCCGGAGCAGCCGGACGATGTTCGGCATGCCGGAGCTTCGGGGTTCGAAGGATGTTCAACGAACGTCGACGGGCCTGCCCGGCCCGCGTCAATCCACCGGACACATCGCGAGCCGCCCCATCGCCTCCCCGGCGCCGCGCACCGCGCAGGTGGCCGGCTCGTCGGCAATCCGCGCGCTCAGCCCGGTCTCGTCGCGCAGCAGGCGTTCGAGATCCGCGAGCAGCGCGCCGCCGCCCGTCAGCACCACGCCGCGATGCGCGATGTCGGTCACGAGTTCGGCCGGCGCGTTTTCCAGCACCGACTTCACCGCGCCGATCACCTGCTTGAGCGGCGCGGCCAGCGCGTCCGCCACATCGTGGTTGGACAGCTCGATCGAACGCGGCAGGCCGTCCTTGACGCTGCGCCCGATCGCGCGCGTCGACGCGCGCGGCACGGCGCTGGTGGCCGAGCCGATCGTCTCCTTCACGCGCTCGGCAGTCTGCTCGCCGAGCAGCACGCCGTACAGGTTGCGCACGTGATTGACGATCGCCGCGTCGAACTGGTTGCCGCCGACCCGGATCGCCTCGCGATAGACGACGCCGCCGAGCGCGATCACCGCGACTTCGGTCGTCCCGGCGCCGATGTCGACGACCATCGAGCCGACCGGCTCGGTCACCGGCAGGCCCGCGCCGAGCGCGGCGGCGAGCGCTTCCTCGATCAGTTCGACGTCCGATACACCGGCCGCGAACGCCGCCTCGCGCATCGCGCGGCGCTCGACCGCCGTCGCATCCGACGGCACGCACAGCGTGACCTCGACGCGGCGGCTGAAGCGCGAGCGCGTGCGCGACATGTCGATGAAGCGGCGAAACATCTGTTCGGCGGCGTGCGCATCGGCGATCACGCCGTGCCGCATGGGCCGCACGGCCTCGAGATGCCCCGGCTCGCGGCCGAGCAGCGCCTTCGCGAGTTCGCCGACCGCCTCGAGCGTCGGTCGCGCATCGGACGCGCCGCCCTTGCGAAAGCAGACGACCGACGGCTGGTCCAGCACCACGCCGCGCTCGTGCGTATAAATCCGCGTACTCGCCGTTCCAGGGTCGATCGCAACGGGTTGCGCAAACAACTTTCCGAACAGCGGTGTCGACATGGTTACCCTTTTCTTGAACAAACGGCCGAAGCGGCCAGGCCGCATCCCCGCGGCGCACCTTCGCCGCCCCATTGAAGTCTTAGCGGCAAATCGTGCCGATACTTTAAGCAATTCCAATGATTATTTCGCGACGAAATTGCCGAAACCGCGTTTCGGCAGGCCCGCGGCTACGCATCGGCCGCTCGCGTTGCGCTTGTAAAACACGGTAATCTCTCGGTCTTGCCTGCTCCCGGCAGGCGCCCGACGCCCGATCACGCCAGGTATTCCACCATGACAGCGACCGCCTCTCTCCGCTGGCTCGGGGTGCGCCGGCTCGGCGCCACGCTCGTTGCGCTGTGGTGCTGCACCGTTGCCGCGCAGCCCTTGCCGGCCGCCGACACCGCCGCGCGCACCGCGACGGCGGCCACTGCCGCCGCACCGGCCGCCCCTGCCACGGCGGCCGCCCCCGCCGCCACGCCCGCCTCGACCTGCAACGCCGACGGCGGCCCGGCCGGCCGGCCGCCGGTCGGCCTCGTGCTGTCCGGCGGCGGCGCGCGCGGTTACGCGCACCTGGGCGTGCTGAAGGTGCTCGAGGAAAACCGCATCCCGATCGACTGCATTGCCGGCACGAGCATGGGCGCCGTGGTCGGCGGGCTGTATGCGAGCGGGATGGCCGCCGACGAGATGCAGAAGCAGCTGTCGGAGGTGAACCTGGCCGACATCGCGTTCGACGTGACCGACCGCGCCGACCTGCCGCAAACCAGCCGCGAGGACGAGCGCCTGTACATCAACAGCCTGACGCTGGGCTTCGGCAAGAAAGGCGTGAAGGCGCCGGTCGGCCTCGTGCAGGGCAACCGGCTGCAGGCGCTGCTCGCGAACTGGACCGCCGCCGTGCCGACCAACCAGCCGTTCGACCAGCTGCCGATCCCGTATCGCGCGGTCGCGACCGACCTGCAGACGGGCCAGATGGTCGTGCTGGACCGCGGCTCGCTGCCGCTCGCGATCCGCGCGAGCATGGCGATGCCCGGCCTGTTCGCGCCGGCCGAGATCAACGGTCGCGCGCTCGTCGACGGCGGGCTCGTCAGCAACCTGCCGGTCGACACCGCGCGGCAGATGGGTGCGAAGGTCGTGATCGCCGTCGACATCGGCTCGCAGCTGCGTCCGCTCGACGCGCTCGCGTCGCCGGCCGACGTGATGCAGCAGATGGTCGGCATCCTGATCCGCCAGAACGTGACGTCGCAGCGCAAGCAGCTCGCCGCGCAGGACGTGCTGCTCACGCCCGACCTCGGCGCGCTCGCGTTCACCGATTTCCAGAACGCGAAGCAGGCGATCGCCGCCGGCGCGGCCGCCGCGACCGCGGCGCTGCCGCGGCTCAGGCACCTCGCGCTCACGCCGGAACAGTACGCGGCGTACCGGTCCGCGCATGCGCAGCCGCTGCCGCCGCCGATCCGCATCACGCGGGTCGAGATCAAGACGACCGGCGGCGTGCCCAAGCGTGTCGTCGCCGACGCGCTGCACGTGAAACCGGGCGACACCTACGATCCGGCGACCGTCAGCCAGGACCTGCTCGGGCTGACGACCGGCGGCAATTTCGAAAGCGTGACGCAGCAGATCGTGAGCCACGGCGACGAGAACGTGCTCGAGATCGATGCGCGGGAGAAATACTGGGGGCCGAATTTCCTGCTGTTCGGCGTCGGGATGTCGAGCAGCTCGACCGACGAAGGCGGCTTCCGCCTGCACGTCGGCTACCGGCGGCCGTGGCTCACCGAATCGGGCCTCGAGTTCCGCGCGGACACGACGATCGGCAGCGACCTGCAGTCGGCGCGCGTCGAACTGCGCCAGCCGTTGCCGGCCGCATACGGCTTGTACATTTCGCCCTATGCGGAATATCAGCGTCGCTACGTGAACCTGTACGACAACAGCGGCGAGGTGAAGCTGAACCAGTACTTGATGCAGACGGCGCGCACCGGGCTCGACTTCGGCCTGCCGATCGCGCGGCTCGGCGACTTCCGGATGGGTATCGGCTATGCGACCGGGCACGGCTCGCCGAACTACAACCTGCCGTTCCCGTTCGATGACGGCAGCTCGACGCTGATCTGGCCGAGCTTCACGTCGCAGGCGCTGACCGCGCGTGCGCGGCTCGTCATCGATCAGCTCGACGATCCGATGTTCCCGCGCCGCGGCTACTACGGCGAATTCCGTGTCGAACGGTCGCTGTGGTCGCACAACAGCCAGTCCGCGGAGGACCTCGCCGATACATCCAACACGCCTTACACCGAGCTCTACGCCAAGGCGATGATCGCGCAGCAGTTCGGCCGGCACAGTGTCAGTGCAACGATCGAGGGCGGCAAGAGCATCGGCGGCACCAACCTGATCAACGCGTTCAACTTCACGCTCGGCGGGTTCCAGCATCTGGCCGCGTATGCGGCCGACCAGCTGACGGGCAACGAACTCGCGTACGGCAACGTGACCTACATGAACCAGCTGATGACGTTCAACGCGTCCCCGATCAAGGCGCTGTCGGTCGGCGCCAGCGCGGAACTCGGCAACGTGTGGTCGAGCGGCGTGAACGTCGGCGGCGGCACGCTCAAGCAGAGCTATACGTTCTTCACGAGCCTGTCGACCTCATTCGGTCCGCTGTACATGGGTATCGCGCTCGCGCCGGGCGGCCGGCGCAACATCTACCTGCAGCTCGGCCGCACATACTGATGGGGGCGCGCGGATGGCGGCGGCGGGCATCCGCCGCGTCACCGCCCGCGCCTTGCGCGGCCGGACGCCGGCTAGATCGGCCAGCTGATCTCGAAGCGCGCGCCGCCGAGTTCGGCCGGATCGACGACCGCGATCCGGCCGTTGTGCGCGTGGAGCACCTGCCGCGTGATCGCGAGGCCTAGCCCGTAGCCGCCGGTGCGGCGGTCAAGCCGCACGAACGCGTCGAAGATCCGCTCGCGTTCGCTCTCCGGCACGCCCGGCCCGTCGTCCTCGACATAGATCGCGATGTTGCCGTGTTCGATCGCGATCCCGACGACGATCCGCGACGCCGCGTATTTGCTCGCATTGCGCAGCAGGTTGCGCATCGCGTACGACATCAGCCGCCGGTCCATCTTCACGCGCAGGTCCGACGCGATCGCGATGCGCGACTCGATCGCGCGCTCCGGATACAGCAGCTGCGCGTCGCTGACCTGGTGCTCGAACCACGCGACCGGCGCGGTCAGCTCGAGGCTCGACTGCAGCGAGCTGTATTCGAGCCGCGCGTACGTGAGGCTCATGTCGATCAGTTCCTCGAGTTCCGTCACGTCCTGCGCGATGCTCTCCAGCGCACCGTGGTATTCGGCGGCCGAGCCCGGTTCGCGCAGCATCTCGAGCGCGAAGCGCACGCGCGCGAGCGGCGTGCGCAGCTCGTGCGAGATCCCGTTCGTCAGGTCGCGCTGCGCGGCGATCAGCCGCTCCATGCGCATCGCGAGCGCATTCAGCGTGCGCGCGAGCGGGCCGATGATCACGCTGTGCGACTCCCGTGCGCGCGTGTTGAAGCGCCCGCCGGTGAAATCGATCGCGCGCTCGCGCACCATCACGAGATCCGACCAGACCGGCCGCATCCACCGATACGCGGCGAGCGCGGGCGCGGTGAACACGAACGCGAGCACGATCCAGATATCGCCCGGCAGCGCGTCGAACGCATGCCACACGACTTCCGGCGACAACACCACGCACAGCGCGAGCGCCGGCACCAGCGCGGTCAGCAGCACGAGGCCGAGTAGGTGCAGGTAGGTGCGCACGTACAGGCGCGACCAGCTCGGAATGCGGTCGGCGCGCGTGTCGGTCCACGCGCGGCGGAAATGCAGCCAGCGCCATTTGACATAGCGCAGCGCGGAAAGCGGCGCTGCGTCGGGGTGCGAACGGGTGCGTCGGATCATCGCGGCTTCCGGCTATCGTGCGATGCGGGGAGGCAGCGGCCGACGGGCTCGCGCCGGGTTGGCGTCATTCCCACGCATGCTTGCTGAACTGGTAACCCTTGCTGCGGATCGTCTTGATCCGCTGCGGGTTGCCTGCATCGTCGTGCAGCTTGCGGCGCAGCTTCGAGATGCGCCCGTCGATCGTGCGGTCGAGGCCGTCGAATTCGACCCCGCGCAGCTGCAGCATCAGGTCGTCGCGGCTGACGACCTCCCCCGCACGGCACACCAGCACCCACAGCAGGTCGAACTCGGCCGACGTGAGGTCGGGCGAGCCGCCGCCGGGCAGCACGACCGAGCGGTCGGTGCGGTCGATCGAGAACTGGCCGAACGTGTAGCGCTCCGGCTGCGGCGCGGCGCCCTCGGCCGCGCGCGCGGGGACGCGGCGCAGCTGCGCCTTGATCCGCGCGAGCAGGATGCGCGGCTCGACCGGCTTGTGCACGTAGTCGTCGGCGCCGAATTCGAGGCCGAGCAGTTCGTCGAACGGCTCGTCGCGCGCCGTCACCATGATGATCACGCCGTCGTACTGCTTGCGTGCCTCGCGGCAGATCTCGAACCCGTCCTTGCCCGGCAGGTTCACGTCGAGAATGACGAGATCCGGGCGCGTGGACAGGATCGCCGGCACGGCGGCGTCACCATGCAGCACAGTGTCGACTTCATAGTCGTTCTTGCGCAGGTAGCCGGCGATCAGCGTGGACAGGCGGGTGTCGTCTTCGACGAGCAGGATGCGAAAGGGCATGGGCAACGGTCGGATCGTACGGGGAGACCGCGGCGGCGGCAGGCTTGCGCCGGTTGCCGGCCATCGGTCGAAACGTACCGCATGATACTGCGCCCACCGCTCGCCTGTTTGCCCGATCCGATAAATAAGGGCGCGATTGCTGCCGCGCTTGACGAACCGGCGCCGAAACGGTTCCATACGGGCTCTTTGGAAACCGGGCCGCCCGCCCTGCCTCGCACGCGATGAACTATCAGCCGATCCTCGAACGCATCCATACCGAACTCGCCCCCTGGATCGGCCAGGGACGCGTCGCCGACTACATTCCCGAGCTCGCGAAAGTGCCCGCCGACAAGTTCGGGATGGCCGTCGTGACGCTCGACGGAAACGTTTACACGGTCGGCGACGCGCGGGAGCGCTTCTCGATCCAGAGCATCTCGAAGCTGTTCGCGTGCACGCTCGCGTTCCAGTTGCTGGGCGACGCGCTGTGGGAACGGGTCGGCCGCGAGCCGTCCGGCACCGCGTTCAATTCGCTCGTTCAGCTCGAGAGCGAGCGCGGCAAGCCGCGCAACCCGTTCATCAACGCCGGCGCGCTGGTCGTCACCGACGTGCTGTGCCGCCGCTTCGTCAGGGCCGAGACGGCGCTCGTCGAGTTCGTGCGGCGGCTGATCGGCGCGACCGACCTCGACTACGATTCGCGTGTCGCGCTGTCGGAGCTGCAGCACGCGGAACGCAACCGCGCGATGGCGCATTTCATGGCGAGCTTCGGCAACATGCAGATGCCGCCCGATACGGTGATCGACGCGTATTGCCGCCAGTGCGCGATCACGATGAACTGCGTCGAGCTGGCGCAGGCCGCGCTGTTTCTTGCGAACGGGGGCGTCGCGCCGGTTACCGGCGAGCGGGTCGTCGACGCGAGTTCGGCAAAGCGGCTGTCGGCGCTGATGCTGACCTGCGGCACCTATGACGCGGCGGGCGACTTCGTATATCGCGTCGGCTTGCCTGCCAAGAGCGGTGTCGGCGGCGGGATCGTCGCGGTGCTGCCGGGGGAGATGGCCGTGTGCGTGTGGGCGCCGGGGCTCGATGCGAACGGGAACTCGCTGGCCGGGACGTTGGCGCTGGAGTGGTTGACGACTTATACGGAAAGGTCGATTTTTTGACGCACCGAATTCACGCGCAACGCATTCTTTGAAATGTGACGATCGATTCGGCACGCACCGGCACGTTGAATGGGGAATTCGTTCTTGGGCAGCAATCGACCCGGAGGACACGCTCGCAACGCCCGAAACCGGACGTCGCACTCGTCATGAATCGAGCGCGACAACCGATCGCATCGGAACATCGAGCGAGCAAGATTCGGACAGGCCGGCGCAAGTCCGGCCACGCAGCTAGAAGGCGCTCTTTATCACGCCCCCGTCGGCTCGCAACGCAGCGCCGGTCGTCGCCGACGAAAGCGGGCTGGCGATATAAGCCACGAGGGACGCCACTTCCTGCGGCGAACCGAATCGCTTGATGAGCGATGTGGGACGGACCTTCTCGAAGAATTCCTTTTCGAACGCTTCAAACGATTTGCCGTCGGCCTTCGCGAGCGTCTCGACGAATTCGCCCACGCCGCGCGATTTCGTCGGCCCCGGCAGGATGCTGTTGACCGTGATACCCGTGCCGGCAACGGCTTCGGCCAGCCCGCGCGCAACCGCGATCTGCGCGGTCTTCGTCACCCCGTAGTGGATCATTTCAGCCGGAATCTGCACCCCGCTTTCGCTCGAAATGAAAATGATGCGCCCCCAGTCGGCCTGCTTCATCGCCGGCAGGAACAGCCGGGCGAGGCGTACGCCACTCAGGACGTTGACGTCGAAGAAACGCTTCCAGTCCGCGTCAGGAATCTCTTCGAATGGCTTCGGCTCGAAGATGCCGAGGTTATTGATCAGGATTTCCACACCCGGATAGCGTTGCGCCAGTTCGTCGGCCGCTTCGGCCGTACTCAGGTCGCCCGCAAATCCAGCCACATCGCCGCCGGTATCCGCTTTCAGTTGCGCGACTACGTCATCGACAGATGACTGGGAGCGTCCGTTCACGATCACACGAGCGCCTTCCTGGGCCAGCGTGCTGGCGATAGCGAGGCCAATGCCGGCTGTGCTGCCGCTCACCAGTGCGAGTTTGCCTGTCAGATTCAGGTTCATGAGTGATTCCTTTTTCCGTGGACAAAGTAGACGTGACGACATCGAGTCTCGAACGACCGGATGTCGCCAACGGGTTTACGTACGCGTAATCGATGCGCCGCCATCGACCAGCGAGGCAGTGCCGGTGACAAAGGACGAATCGTCCGATGCGAGATAAAGCACTGAACGCGCCAGTTCTTCCGGCTTTGCCACGCGCTTGAGCGCATGCAGCCCGGTCACGAACGCCTGCGATTCGTGGGTGTCGTTCATGCCGCGATACATCTCCGTGTCCACGGCACCCGGCAACACCGCGTTGACCCGCACGCCTTGCGCGCCGTACTCCGCGGCGAGTGCCTGCGTCAAGCCGATCAGCCCGGCCTTGCTCGCCGCGTAGGCCGCCGTGCCGGGAAACGCGAACGAGTAACCGACGAAGGTCGACGTGAAGATGATCGATCCGCCGCCTTGCTTCAGCATTTCGGGAATCTGGTGCTTCGCGCCCAGGAAGGCACTGGTCAGATTGGTCGCCAGCGCGGCGTTCCAGCCTGCTTCGGAAATACCGGTGGTCGGGCCCATCTCGCCGAGCGTACCTGCGTTGTTGTAGGCGATGTCCAGACGGCCGAAGCGGCTCACTGCAAGCGCGACCAGCGCTTTCGCGAAGTCCTCCGACTGTACGTCGCCGGCCAGATACGCGGCTTCGCCGCCTTCGCTGGCGATCTCCGCCGCGAGCGTCTCGAGTTCCGCGGCGCGCCGCGCCGCAATGACCACCTTGGCGCCTTCCTTCGCGAACAGCTTTGCAGTGGCACGGCCAATACCTGCGCTGGCACCCGTCACGATGGCGACTTTTCCTGTCAAACGTTGCATTTCCAATCTCCTGATCCGCTGCGTCGGCCAGCGCCCGATGCGTTGGCCCGTGAGAGCAATATAGGCTTCAGTCTTGATTGCAGAAAGGCATAAAAAATGGTCCTATCATTAAGTTTTTGTGAATGATCGAGGATTGGTATGGATCGCCTTCGCGCCTTCGAGGTTTTCGTGACGGTGGTGAGCCGTGGCGGCTTCGCGCGCGCGGCGGAAGCGCTCGGCACGTCGCCGGCCAACGTCACGCGGTACGTGCATGAACTGGAAGCGCACCTCGGCACGCGCCTCCTGAATCGCACGTCACGCACGCTGTCCCTGACGGAGGGCGGCGAGACCCTCTACGCCCGCTGCAAGTCCATCCTCGACGAGGTTGCGGAGACGGAGGGGCTTGTGTCATCCGCGTCGGTCGAACCCCGTGGACGACTGCGCATCAATGCGCCGGTGAGCTTCGGCATTCTGTATCTGGCGCCGCTATGGCCCGGGTTCATGCAGAAATATCCGCGAATCGAACTCGACATCGGGCTGATCGACCGCGTCGTCGATATCGTCGACGAGGGCTACGATCTCGCCATTCGCATCTCGCGCGCCGGCTCGACTAGCCACGCGGCACGCAAGCTGGCGACATCGCAAAACATTCTGTGTGCGTCGCCGGCCTATCTGGCCCGCTTCGGACATCCGACCGCGCTGACGGACCTGGTCGAGCATCGCTGCATCGGGTACACATATGCGGCCACCGGCGACGAATGGGAACTGATCGATGGAAACGGCAAGACCCATCCTGTGAGGGTCGACTGCCATATGCATACCAATAACGGCGATACGGCGCGCTCGGCAGCGCTCGCCGGGCAAGGGCTGATCTGGCAACCCACGTTCCTGATCAACGACGATCTGCGTGCAGGCAAACTCGTTCACGTGTTGCCTGAGTATCGTCTACCCGAGATCGACATACTTGCTGTCTACCCGAGCCGCCGACACTTGAGCGCCAGAGTGCGCGTCATGATCGATTTCCTGGTCGATGCGTTCGGTGGAGTGCCGCCGTGGGATCGGGATGACGGAAATCGGGCAGGCGCCACGCCGGCGATGCGTTGAAGGCGCCTCCCGGACAAGCGTCCGCCATCGTCGGGCATTCAGGCTGCGGGAGCGCGATCGTTCCGTGCTCTGGCATTCCATACGTTGCAAATTTGATTATTGACGGGTGTCCGTTGCGGGCCGCACGCCCCGTGGGGGAAAGTCGAACGAGAGAAACGGCATCGCTAGTCTGCAACGCAATGGGCGCGCGCTCCTGCCCCGTGGAAACGGGCCATGTCACGCGCGGGAGACACTCCGAATTGGCGTGCATATTCACGGCTGAATTGACTCGGGCTTTCGTAGCCCACGCTAAAGCCGACGCCTGCGACATCTCCTTGTTGCGCTAAAAGCCGGGCGCGAGCGGTCTGGAGGCGGATTTGCTTTTGATATTGAAGCGGGCTCATGGCGGTTGCCGCCTTGAAATGGCGGTGGAAAGATACCGGGCTCATTCCTGCCAACGCGGCCAGGCGTTCGACCCGCACCGACTCCGAAAAATTGGTGCGCAGCCATGTGATGGCACGGCTCACCTGCGAGAGGCGGCTGTCCGCCATGGCAATCTGGCGGACCATGGGGCCACACGGGCTTTGCAGAATCCGCCAGAACACCTCGCGCCGGATCATGGGCGCGAGGACTGCAATGTCCTCCGGCCGGTCGAGCAACCTGACCAATCTCCACATCGCATCAAGCAAATCGGGCCCAGCCTGGTTCACCTCCACGCCGGCGGCGCCGCCCTGTGGCGCCATTGGCTCGGCGATCAAGCTCGCGAGCATGCCCAAGTCCAGGTCCAGCGTGACGGCGGAGTATGGCGCCAGGGTGACCTGCCCTGTCGCTGGCAGGTCCACGGACACGGCTACGTAGTCGCCCGGCACGATGTCGAATAGCCGGCCTCCGAGCACCGTCCGCTTTGCCCCACCGAGGATTAGGGCCAAAACCGGCCGGTGGACCACGTAGGTGACTACCGAAAGATCCGTCTCGACATAAAGCGTCAGCCCGCCAACGGCGGTTTCAGTCGGGCCTTCCCCGCCATGGCGCTCGACCAGCGCGCGAAGTTCGTACAAGTGGTCCAAGCCTGCCTCCAAACACCTCAGGGCATTGCACCCGCTCCGGAAACACCAATTGACAGGATTGTGCAAGAGATTGGCGGCATTGCGCTACCGCCGCGAACGGTCGCTGCGATTCAATGGAGCGTCCCAAACGCAGAATTGAACGAGGAAACCGTATGACGCACACGCCTCAAAAACCAATCGGTTCAGGCTTCGGCCCCGCCTCGACCGCCGACGAGGTGATCCGTGGCATCAATCTTACGGGCAAGACCGTCGTGGTAACCGGCGGCGCTTCAGGTATCGGAATCGAGACCGTCCGTGCATTTCGTTCCGCAGGCGCCAGGGTCATCGTGCCGGCCCGCGATACAGCCCAGGCCAAAGCAGCCCTCGCGACCATGCCTGACGTCATCGTGGAAGCGATGGACCTGCTGGAGCCTGCAGCGATAGACCGATTCGCCAGTCGCGTACTGTCGCTGACGGACAAGCTGGACATTCTTGTCAACAACGCTGGAGTCATGGCCGCACCGCTGACACGCGATGCGCGCGGCTACGAAATGCAGTTCGCGGCCAACCACCTCGGCCATTTCCAACTCACCTGCCGGCTATGGCCCGCACTCGTGCGCGCGGAGGGGGCTCGCGTCGTAGCGCTCAGCTCCTACGGACATCGCCGCGCCGGCATCGATTTTCGCGACCCTCATTTCGAGCGTCGTGAGTACGACCGATGGATAGCCTACGGCCAGGCCAAAACCGCGAACGCCTTGTTCGCCGTCGCGCTGGATTCAATCGGCCGGCACTGGAACGTGCGCGCATTCGCCGTCCATCCCGGTGGCATTGCCACCCCGCTAGCGCGCCACATGCTGCCCTCCGAGATCGAAGCGAGCCGGATCTTCGATGCCGAGGGCAAGCCGGTCATTGATCCGGAAAACAACAAGAAGACGCCCGAACAGGGGGCGGCCACCTCCGTGTGGTGCGCGACGAGCCCTCAACTAGCCGGCATGGGCGGCGTCTACTGCGCCGATTGCGACATCGCCATCGCGCTTCCCAGCGACGGGAGCCCTGAAATGCACGGCGTCAGGCCCCGTGCCATCGACCCCGTCTCCGCCGGCCGTTTGTGGCAGCTCAGCGAACAACTGACGGGTGTGACGCTGGATTGAGCAAATTCGATGCGACTCGGGACAACCAGTCGCGCCTTATCACCAACCACTATGGCAACGTAGCCAGGAGAAAAAACATGCGAACGGTATCACTCGGTAGCCAAGGCATGGCGGTCAGCGCGCAAGGCCTTGGGTGCATGGGAATGAGCACTACCTACGGGCCCAGCGACGAGCAGGAAAGCCTTGCAACCCTCATGCGCGCCCTCGACCTCGGTGTGACGTTCTTTGATACGGCGGAGGTCTACGGCCCATTCATGAACGAGGAGCTTCTCGGCAAGGCCTTCATAGGCAAGCGCGACAAGGTCATCCTGTCGACCAAGGCAGGATTTCGCTACACCGAGCACGGCAAGCTCGCCATGGAAGGTGAGAAGCCCTTGGTCACGGGCGATCCGTCGCATATCCGAAAGTCGGTCGAAGGATCGCTGCGACGCTTGAGGACCGACGTCATCGACCTCGTCTACCTGCATCGCATCGATCCAGCAACGCCGATCGAAGTGACGATCGGCGCGCTCGCCGACCTCGTGCACGAAGGCAAGATCCGCTACCTCGGCCTATCCGAGGCATCGGCAAAGACGATCCGGAAAGCCCACGCGGTTCATCCGCTCACGGCCGTCCAAATGGAATATTCCCTGTTCGAGCGTGGCGTCGAGCACAACGATGTGCTGGCGACCGTCCGAGAGCTGGGAATCGGTTTTGTCTCCTACTCGCCGCTCGGCCGGGGCTTCTTGACCGGTGCGCTGAAGCATCTGGATAACCTGCATCCGACCGACTTCCGCCGGTTCGATCCGCGCTTCCTGGGAGAGAACCTCCAGTCCAATCTACTGTTGGTCGACCGCATCACCGAGATCGCTGAAGCAAAGGGCGTCATGCCGTCTCAGCTCGCCCTTGCATGGGTGACGAGTACCGGAACGGTGCCCATTCCGGGAACGCGACGCATCAGGTATCTCGAAGAGAACGTCGCCGCCATCGATATCACGCTGACCCAGGACGAGATGAACGCCCTGGATGCGGCCGCTCCGTTCGGCGCTGCAGCTGGCGAACGCTATTCGTCTGGAATGATGGCCACACTCGGTCATTAGGACAGCAACTCGCAGGAGGCGCCGCGAGCGTTTGCGCAGGCAGTGATCGACGTTGACAGGTTTTGATCCGGCAGACTCCGACCTTGAAGGCGCGCGCCTCAGCCAGACTGTGGTCAACACGACGTAAGTAACCAGGGGCAGCGCCACGACGTATACGAGCTGTGGCCTGTCGGACATCTTGCGATTTCGCGCAAGTTTGAAAGATGCATGACTCTTGTTCTCGGGAGCGGGTTTGCTTCGTAACTCCCCGCCGTGCACCACAACTCCCGCCCGTCATATACGCCGAAGGCGGTGCGGTACGCGACCCGGCTTCCAACGAGGGCTACGATTCTGTCCGTCCGGGTAGAGCAGCCACGGAGACCTGACTGCCGGCGAGCATCCTGTTCGCTCGGCGCACGAACACCCAGTGCCAAACCCAGAGCAAAACCGCAACGCCGCCCGCGATGGAGCCAATGGTATTGGGTATCAGCGAAAGAACCTGGGCAAGACACCACCCGATGCCGCTGATCCGGCCGAACGAGCGCAAACCCGACAGAGCCGGATTGATACGAGACTCCGCTTCCAGGGACTTCGCGACGTTGGAAATAATGAAGAAGTCCTCGATGAAGTTGTATGGCAAGAGGAACATGAGCCAGACGCTGTTGGGTTCGGCCGCACGCGATCCTCGGTTGACCGATTTCAGGGTGGTCCTGAGGTCGCTCGCGTAGGCATAGACCAGCGCCAGGAAAACCGCGACGACGACGATGCCACCGATCGGCCCAAGCATCTCCATTTCGCCGAGAACGCCTCCGCCTTCAGCGGGATAGATAAGGGGATAGGCGAGCCCAAAGGCAATGGGGATGCTCAGAATGGCTTTGAGAATGGTCCGCGCAGTCGTGCTCATGTATATCGGCTGGAGTAGGTGCGTTGTCGCAGGCAGCATAGCGAACGATCATCCTCGCCGTGCGATTTTTTCCTGATATATACCGCCTTTTCTCGCGACTCCAGCCGAGTTGGTGTCTTCGATTGAATCGACCCGTTCGATGGCAACGATCAGAGATCTCCGCGCACTTCACCGGTTCCCAGCGCGCTGCGCTGCCGGTTGACTTCCGCCCAAAGCTCGTCGCTGTCGTCATTGCGCAGCACGACCATCCAGTCCAGTTGATCGTCGGTCACGCCGAAGTATTCCAGGATTTCCCGGCGAACCGCATCGACGAACTGCGCATATTCCGGGGTTGCCTGCGCCTGCGCGTGCAGGGCGTCGTATGCGGCATCGTCCGCGCCGCCGCCGTGCTCGTCGATATAGCGCGAGATCCACTGGTCCAGTTCGCGGTCGTAATCGGCCTCGGCGCGCATCGCTTGCACAGCCGTGTAGAAATCCAATTGCGCAAACGCGGCGATTGCCGCCGTTGTCGCTTCGTCGAAGGTAGTCGTCATTCCATCTCTCATGTCAGTCATGGCACATCATCGCACGGGCCGCACCCGGGCAGGTGCCGCGAATCCGGACGGTGCAACACACCGCCTCGCGCCACCGGTCGACCGGAGCAAAGGCACCGTGAACGGGGGGCACGCCTTCCAGTGCGCCACTCATCGGGGCCGCCCGGCAACAGGACACTCATTTTGCCGCATTGCGAGCACAGTGAAGAAAGCAACCGGGCGCGGCAAATCGCGGAACAAGTTTCGAGCGTATCGCCGCAGGCGTCACTCCGGTACTCAAGCGCCAATGCGGGTGCCGGTCGTGCATGACTCGTAATGGCCGAATCGAACGCCGTTGGATACCTCCCCGGCGGTCCGTTGCCGGTTGAATCCGCTCCCCTTGCCGAAAAGCCCACTCGTCGGTCAGTCGAATAGGCCTTCAGCCCATGATCTGCACGCCGGACACACGAGCCTGTCAACCACAGACCCGCCGCTCCTGCGGCACGACGGCGTGGCCTGCGCTGCTGCGCAAGCTGGACCGCATCGCCCCTCTTGTCGCCGCTGAAAAAGCGCAAGCCCGGCGCGAAGCCGGGGTGACGGAAACGCGCCGCTGTAATCGCTCTCAGGCCGACGATGCCGCCGACGCATTGCCGCCCGCGCGGCGACGGTACAGCCCGAGCGTCGCGCAAAAGCCGCAGAGCGCGGCGAAGCTCAGCCAGTAGCCGGGTGCGGCCTTGTCATGCAAGACCTGAATCAGATACGTCGATACGGCCGGCGTAAAGCCGCCGAACAGCGCCGTCGCGAGACTGAACGCCAGCGAGAAGCCCGCGACGCGCACTTCGACCGGCATCACTTCGGTGAGCGCGGCGACCATCGCGCCGTTATACATGCCGAAGAAGAACGAGAACCACAGCAGCACGATCAGCATGCGCGCGAAGCTCGGTGCATCGGCGAGCCAGGACAGCGCCGGATAAGCCGTGAAGATCGTCAGCGCGGAAATGGCGAGCAACAGCGGTTTGCGGCCAATGCGGTCGGAGATCGCGCCGCCGATCGGCAGCCAGACGAAATTCGACGCAGCCACGAGCAGCGTCACCATCAGGCTGTCGGCGGTGGACAGCTTCAGCACCGACTTCCCGAAGGTCGGCGTATACACGGTGATGAGATAGAAGGTGGTGGTAGTCATCGCCGTCAGCAGCATGCCGCCGATGACGGTGCGCCAATTGCCGAGCAACATCGCGAAAATCTCGCGCGCCTGCGGATGATGCCGCCGCGCCTCGAACGCTGCGGTCTCCTGCAGCGAACGGCGCAGCACGAACAGGAACGGCACGATCGCGCAGCCGATGAAGAACGGCACGCGCCAGCCCCATGCAGCGATCTGCTGCGCGGACAGCCACTGGTTCAATCCGTAACCGATGGCCGCCGCCACGACGATGGCGACCTGCTGGCTCGCCGACTGCCAACTCGTGTAAAAACCCTTGTTACCGGGCGTCGCCATTTCCGCGAGATAGACCGACACGCCGCCCAGTTCCGCGCCCGCAGAGAAGCCCTGCAACAGACGCCCGAGCAGCACGAGCGCTGGCGCGACCAGGCCGATGGTCGCGTACCCCGGCACGCAGGCAATCAGAACGGTGCCGCTCGCCATGATCGACAGCGTAACGATCAGCCCGGTGCGTCGCCCGACCTTGTCGATATACGCGCCGAGAAAGATCGCGCCGAGCGGACGCATCAGAAACCCCGCGCCGAACACGGCAAAGGTGAGCATCAGCGACGCGAACTCGCTGGTGGACGGGAAAAAGATCTTCGCGATCGAGGTCGCGTAGAAGCCGAACAGAAAGAAATCGAACTGTTCGATGAAATTGCCGCTGGTCACGCGCAACACGGCGGCGGCCCTCGTCATGGGCGAAACGCCGGACGTGGCAGCGATCGATTCTGTGCGGTTCATTGCGTCTCCTGCTTCTTGTCTATGGTGATGGGCGCCCAAGGCGCACCCTAGTGACTTGCTAATCCGAACCGAGGCTCAGCGTGTTGCGTTGCCGCTTCTCTATCGACGATTTGAGCAATGCCGCCGAGCGGAAGATGCCGTGCGCGAACTTGCCGTAAGGCAGCGTGGCGAACAGCGCCATCACGATGCCGAGATGAATCGCGAGCAGCAACGGCATCGCCGAGGTCGTGCGGAGCGCGAGCAGCGCGAGACCGGATGCGCTCGTGAGAAGCAGGAGCGCGATGAAGCCGCGGTCCATCGGACGCTGACGGGCATCGCCCCGCTCCGGAACGCGTTTCAGGTTCAGCCACAGCAGTCCCGCCGGCCCCGCAATCAGTCCGATGCCGCCCGCCGTTCCCATCAGCACCGGCACGCTCAGAAACGGATACGGCGCTTCCAGACCGAATGCATAGTGATAAAGCGTCGCGACCGCGGTTGCCGCAAAGCACAGCATGAAGCCGTAGAACGTCAGATGATGGAAACGCCGCCGCGCCAGCGTGAAGGCATCGTCCTCTTCGTTGCAGCCGTCGCCGTGGCCGCCGTCCAGGTACTTGAGCGTCAGCGCGTTCCTGGCCGCGTCCGCGACGGCTGGCGCGCTCGCGCTCGCCGTTCCTGCCGACACGTCGCGCCAGAAGCGCGTGACGCCCAGACCGAGCGCAAGAATGGCGAACAGGAAAACGATGCCGAACATCGCCGCGAGCAGGCCGTGCGGGAAGATCGCGTAGAAGTTCGCCGGCGCGACATCGCCCGACAAGCCGCCGCGCAATGCCGTACCGAGCAGCAGAAACAGCGCGATTCCGGCCGCCAACGCAACCGACAATGTCAGGCCGTTTCGCTTGTACAGCGCGCCGAACGACGCGGGAAACGCGTATTCGGTGTAGGTTTCGAGCCGGACTTCGGCCATCGCCTTCGGCACGTTCACGCCGAACTCGTGCGGCGGCGCGTATTGGCACGCGTGATAGCACGCGCCGCAGTTGTGGCAGAGATTCGCCAGATAGTTGACGTCCGCCTTGCCGAATTCCAGGCGGCGCGTCATGGCCGGGAACACCGCGCAGAAGCCTTCGCAATAGCGGCAGGCGTTGCAGATCTGCATCTGCCGTGCCACTTCGGTTTCGGCGGCGCTCATCTGCACGATGGGGATCACGCGCGCCGTGCTGCCGTGTGAAGTTTTTTTCGTATCGACCGAGCACGCCGTGCGCGTGCGTTCGGGCGCGAGCGGGTCAGACTGCTGCACTGGTTGCCTCCGTTGTCTTGAGTGCGGCGCGTGCGGCCTGCGTCCCGGCAATGCGCCCGAAGGCCGTGCCGATCGACATGCCGACGCCCGCCGTATAGCCCTTGCCGAGCACGTTGCCGGCCATCATTTCGCCGGCGACGAACAGGTTCTCACTGGCTTTGCCGCCGAAGTGAACCTGCGCGCGGTCATTGGTCTCGAGTCCGAGATACGTGAACGTGATGCCTGGCCGCAACGCATAACCGTAGAACGGCGGCGTCTCGATGCGGCGCGCCCAGTGCGTCTTGGGCGGCGCGAGGCCTTCGGTGTGGCAGTCGTCGAGCGCGGTGTGGTCGAAGGTGCCGTCGCGGCATGAATCGTTGTAGCGCGTGAGCGTTTCCATGAAGCGCGCTTCCGGCAGCCCGAGCTTGCGCGCGAGTTCCGGCAGCGTGTCGGCCTGTTCGCCCGGAAACACCGGCGGCATGAAGCGGCCGATTGCTTTCGAGTCGATGATCGAATAGCCGATCTGCCCCGGCTGATGCGCAACGAGGCGTCCCCAGATTGCATAGCGCTTCGGCCAGAAATCCTCGCCTTCGTCGTAGAAGCGCTCGGCGTCACGATTCACCACGACGCCCAGCGACACGCAGTCGATGCGTGTGCAGATGCCGCCGTCATACAGCGGCGCGCGCGCATCGATGGCGACGCAATGCGACTGAGACGGGTCGCCAATCATGTCCGCGCCAGCGTCGGCCATATGCTTGATGAGCACGCCCTTGTTGAAGCGCGTGCCGCGAATCAGGAAGTTGTCGGCGGGCCATTCGCCGCGCTCGTTTTGCCCCCACGCTTCGCGCAGCCATTCGCGATTCGATTCAAAACCGCCTGCCGCCAGCACGCAAGCGCGCGCCTCGAAGCGCTGGCTGCCGCTGCGCGCCGCGATGAAGAGACTGCCGTCGAGTTCAAGCGAATCGACGGGCGTTTCATAGCGGATATCAACGCCGAGCGCTTCGGCGCTGCGGTAATACGCGTTGACGAGCGCCTTGCCGCCGCCCATGAAGAACGCGTTGGTGCGTGCCACGTGCAGCGCACCGGACAGCGGCGGCTGGAAGCGCACGCCGTGCTTCTGCATCCACGGCCGGCACGACGACGACGCGCGGATCGTCAGCCGCGCGAGATGCTCGTTCGTGATGCCGCCGGTGACTTTCAACAGGTCCTGCCAGAATTCCTCTTCCGGATAGGCATCGACGAGAACGTCTTGCGGCGCATCGTGCATGCAGCGCAGATTGCGCGTGTGTTGCGAGTTGCCGCCGCGCCATTCGCGCGGCGCGGATTCGAGAAGGAGGACCGAGGCGCCCGCTTCGCGCGCCATCAATGCGGCACACAGCGCGGCATTGCCTCCTCCGATTACGAGCACATCGACCATCAGACTTGCCTCCTTTTGGACAAATCGTAAAGGTCTCGTGCCCGCGTCGCTACCAGCCAGCCGTCAACGGGTCTTCACTTTTTGTGAAGGCTGAGGTTCCCGCAGCCGCGCACCGGGCCAGCGGCCTTCCTGCACCAGTCGACGGGCGACATCGGCGAGCACCACGCGCGCAGCGAGACCGGCGGGAGACAGTTCGTCGTCGGAGATGCTGGCGAGCATGTTGGGCCGCGTGGCGTATTTTTCAGCGACGGGCACGCTCGTCAGTATCACGTTCTCGGGCCTGGCGAGCGCCGCGCCCGGTTGTATCGTCGCGCCGATGCCGGTGCGGACGAAGTCCATCAGGAGCGCAAGGCCGTCGACTTCGGCGACGATGTTCGGCTCGTACTCGGCGCGCCTGAACGCCGATAACAGCAACGAACGCAGCCCGTGCGTGCCGCTGGGGAGAATCAGCGGAAGCCTGCCGAGATTTTTCAGCCGGACGAATGCGCTCGTCGGCATGCCATCGAGATCGTCCGCGCCGATCAGGAACAGCCGCTCGTCCAGCAGCGGCAGCACGCTCCAGCGTTGCGCGGACTCCTCACGGAACAGCACGGCGAGATCGATCTGACGCGCGCTCAACATGGACGCAAGATAGCCGGAGAGACTTTCGACCATGTGCAACCGTACATCGGGATAGCGCGAGCGCATGGCCTGCATGAATGCGACACCCAGCACGCTCGCCGTGCTCGGCGCCATGCCGACGCTGACATGGCCCGACAGACGGGCCGAGCGTGCGGCAAGCGCGGCATCGTCGATATGCCGCAGCGCAAGTTGCGCCTGACGCCAGAACGCCAAACCTGCGTCGGTCGGAACGACGCCCGCCGAGGTGCGTTGCAGCAAACGCGTGGACAGCTCGCCTTCGAGACGGCTGATCTGCTGACTCAGTGCCGAGGTCACCACGCCGAGTTCCAGCGCTGCCTTGCCCATGCTTCCGTGTTCGACGACACTGAGAAAATAGCGTAGTTGTCTGAGTTCCATTCCGCGCTCGATCAGAAGGATTGGGCGGATATTTTGACAGAACGTCGTCGGGTAATCCTCAGTGTCGAGGTCGGATCTTTACAGCAGGTGCGTCTCTGAAGAAGTCGCACATATCAAGCAGAGACCAGCCCCGTATGGATCCCGCTCTCTTCGAGAACCGCCGCTGATCGATCCATACGCGCGCTTACTGACGCCTCCCTGGCTCGAGCTTCGACCGAAGCTAACCCCGCGTGCCGCCTTTGACGAATGCCAATCGGCTCCACGTCACACCCGCACGCCGATTTCCACGCTGTACGGATTCGGTCTGGACATTCAGCACATTGCGCAAGCCATGAGCATTTGCGAGCTGCATGGTTTCGTCCGCTGAAACGTCGAACATCCGTCGTCCTTCCGGAACTGGTCCGTAACGCAAGGACATGACCAGCATCGCGCCATCGCACAGGAGAGCGCTGACGTTCGGCATCGCGCGACGACGTTCGTCTTCGTCAAGGTGCATCCAGACGGCCGACAGCATCACGAAGTCAAATGCTTTTCGCCTCGTACGCAAGATCGCGAGATCCGGCAGGCTATCGTCCAGCCATTCGATCCGCGGAGACGAATGCCGCCTGATTCCCGCAACGCGCAGCGCATCCACCGGTTCGACGGCTACGACCGAATGCCCCATCGCCGCGAATGCAGCCGCATCGGTTCCGATACCGGCTCCGACATCGAGAATGCACGACGGGCGCGCCGGAACGAGATGCAGGATGGGCTGATGATGTTCCTCGAACGAGATGTCTTGCCATTGCTCGATGAGCGAACGTGCATGCTCCGCGTAGCCTTCCGTGCCGCGTACATTGATGGACACCACCGTTCTCCAAATGTCGGTGTTTCGCGAAGTTTGCCAGACTGCCGGCATTTCAGTATCGCCGACCCGATGTCCAGAGCTGACCGAACCCGGTCGTCCAGGGCGGCACCGCACTCGCCAGCTCGGTCGGTCTGCACCAAGATGAAATGTCGGTTTATATTGCCGGAGTTCCAACACGCTCGCGCCGGAATGGTTGGCGACATATACGGAGCGGTCGATTTTCAGAAAACACCGAAGTGACTCATGGGAGAGCATCAGTCATGCAACCGGAACACGCTTCAGATCTCGCAACGACTCGCCATGCAGGTGCGGAAGGCGGCACGCACGCGCCGATACCCTCGATCGTTCCGGCACAAACCGCGCTCATCGTGATGCACTACCAGACCGACATCCTCGGCCTCTTTCCGTCAGTCGCCCCCACCCTGCTCGCCAACACGCGCAAGCTGTGCGATGCAGCCCGGGCGAGCGGTGTCCACGTCTGCTTCGCGAATCTCCGCTTCAGCCCCGGCTATCCGGAAGTCAGTCCGCGCAACAAGAACGGGCAAGGGATCAAGCAACTCGGGCTGTTCGTCGACGACGGCCCGTGCCCGGAGCTCGGCCGGCTCGACAGCGAGCCGCTGACTATCGCGCATCGCGCGAGCGTGTTCTTCCGCACCGACCTGCAGGCGCGGCTCATCGCGCGGGGTATCGATACGCTGATCCTGGTCGGGATCGCGTCGACCGGTGTCGTGCTGTCGTCGGTCGCGCACGCCAGCGACGCGGATTTCCGGCTGTATACGGTGAAGGACTGCTGCTACGACCCGGATCAGGTCGTGCACGAGCATCTGTTCGCGACGGCGTTCGAGACGCGCACGACGGTGCTGTCGCTCGCGGACGCGCTGCGGCTGCTCGCTTAGGCGCACGATATCCACGCCACGCCGGCCGGAGCGCTTCCGGCCGGCGCCTCGCGCATCACGCCGTGCGCAACTTCGCGCGTTACTTCGCGATATACACGCCCGACGTCGGGCACGTCCCCTGCGTATTCCCGTCCGTCACGAGCGACGCCGCGCTCGGAAACTGCGTGGTCGCGTTCGTCTTGACCGCGATCCACGCTTCCGTGAAATAGCTGACGCCATTGGTCTTCGTGCACTTCAGCGACACCGCGCTGCGCGTATTGCTGCCGAACGCGCCTTCGAACGCGGACAGCAGCTGGTTGCGCGTCACCGTCTTGCCCGCGTTCGCCTGCAGGAACGCGTTGAACGACGTGTTGCCGAGCCGGCTGATCATGCCCGCCGCCTGGTTCCAGTACGCATCCGGCGACGCCGAGTTCGAGCAGGTGCCGTGCTTGAACCATTCGTGCTTGTCGAGGCACGACGCCACGCCCGGCATGTAGGTCGACAGCGTATTGCGGGTCGCGGTGCTGACCGGATACGCATCCATGCTGCACCACTGGTGCGCGTTGTCGAGATCGACGTCGCTCTGCGGCACGCCGCAGTAGAACGGCTGGTTGCCGTCGTACCGGTTCGGCCAGAGACCATGCAGCGACAGGCTCGTCGCCGCATACGTGCCGGCGAGGTTCGTACACTCCGGCGTGCCGTGCGACGCGCAGAAGCCGGGTTCCCACGAAGCAGCGAGCAGCAGGTAGTCGTAGCTGGTCTGCGCGACGGCGTGCAGCGAGGCGGATGCAACCGCGATTGCGGCCGCGGCGCGAGCGAGCGTCTTGAGCATGGCGTTTCCTCGGAAAAGGCTTGCGGTCGCGGGATGCGCCGCAAGGTTGTCGAATGTCTGCCCGCGATTGTTGCTCGCGCAACGTGGCATCAATATGAAGGTGGACGAAGGAATTCGTAGTCGAACGCCACCCTTGTCAGCGCCGACATCGGTACCAACCAATACGCGCCCTTCTCCGCCGGAGACGCCGCCCAACCCTGCAACGGAGCATCCCCACGATGACGGCCTGCCGGCCGGGCAAGCCCTATCGCGTCGCGATCGGAACGGGCAAAGCATCGAACTCGCGGACAGCATGCCCCTGCTCACGGCTCGCTGCCAAGCCGCATGCACGCACGCGCGGCCGAATCCGTGCCTTCGAGCGCGAGAATCTGCCACACGCAGATGCTCACGCGCAGGCCCTCGTCCGGCGCCACGCGATCATTTCACCGACGCGGCTTCCGATCCGCCGGACGACAGCGCCGCGCTGTCTTGCTCGCGCCACGCGCGGCGCGACGCGATGATCGCCTGCACGGCCGAGCGCGCGACCTTCCACCACGCGAACGGACGCGGATCGGCGAGCATGCTGAGCGCGCGCGCATAGTCGAGCGTGAGCCCGGGCGTCCAGGCCATCGTCACCGCACGCTTGCGGATCTGCGCGGCGACCCACAGCTCGGGCGTGAGCAGCAGCCGCACGAATGCGCCCCACCCGGCCCGCGCGCCCTTGAGCCGCCACACCGCGCCGTCGAGCGCCGCTTCGAGCGCGTTCGACACGGTGCTCGAACAGTTGCGGTGCGTGAGGTTGTACGTGACCGTCTGCCGATACGACGACCAGAACGCGGCCAGCTTCGCCGGATCGTAGTTGCGGATCCGCACGCGCACGGTCGACGGACACCACGCCTTCGACTCGGTCGCATAGTCGGGCTGGAACAGCCCGGGCACGTCGTTCTCGCGCGTCGCGCGCAGGATCCGCGTGAATTCATCGGGAGAACGATCGATCTCGACGGCCGGATACAGGCTGATGTAGATGCCCTCGGGCGACTCCAGCGCCGCATGGCCGGTGGAGATCACCCCGTTGACGTCCACCGCCGCGATGTAGCGGTCGATCACCGGATAGCGCTGCGCCTCGGCCTTCGACGTGCCGGTCGGCGTCCACACGTGCACGGTCAGCGCGTGCTCGTGGTCGGCCGGCGGACCATCCCATTCGGATTGCGTGAAGCGCGGGAGGTCGGCAGCCGTGTCGATGTCGGGGACGATCGCCGGCGCCGGCGACGTGACGAACGCGGGGTTGCGCGTCAGCCGCCGCACGCGCGCGGCAAGGCTCAGCATGTGCATCCCGCCGAACATCAGCAGCAGGCCGAGGCAGTACGGCACGGTGCCCACATAATGAGTCGGATACGGCTGGTAGAAGAAGATCGCGAGCAGGATCTCGACGACGCCCCACGCGAATGCGACGTGCCAGCGCCGGTAACGCACCATCCACGCGGACGTGCACTGCAGCAGCCCGTCGACGAGGAACAGCGTGCCGAAGATCATCGACAGCAGGAAGTGTCCGTGATGATGGCCCGCGAACACGAGTGCGGCAGCCACCACGACCGCGATGCCCTTCACGTAGCGCAGGACGCGCTGCCCGCCAACGCCGCTGCCGGCCACCGCGAGCGTCGCAAGCCCCTCGATCAGGAACAGCCACGCGAACAGTTCGATCGGAAAATGCAGCGCGCCGTCGAGTGCGTCGACGAAGATGCCGACGCCCGCGACGACCCACAGCCAGCCCAGCACGGTCAGCCCGCGCCAGCGCGTTCGCAGATACTCGATGCCCAGCAGCAGCAAGACCAGTCGTACCATGGCGCCCTCGTATTGATTTTTTCTGGATACGCGCAGGTCACGCGTGCCCTGTCGTTCCAACCGCGCATCGTGCGATGCGGAAGTCGGACGGCGGCAATGCTGACCGGCGCGTCATGCGTCGACATGACCAATGGCGGCCGGCGCGCGCCGCTTTCGCCGAATAATAAGATATGGCGGAGCCGGTTGAAAGCCTGGCGAAAACATTGCCGGCGGAGCCGGACGCCCGGCGTGTCGATAGAGACGGCGCGATTGGCGGAGTTGCGGCTGCTATTCCGCCGAGGGTTTCGACGTACCGTCCGGGATGACCGCACCGTTGCTCGACCAGCCGTACACGATCTAAGCTCGGCATGTCACGATGGCGATCGCAGGTCTGGATCTCACGATGCCGCGCACACCGATCACCGCCGACGGCTCACCCGCCCTTGGCGGACGACGCGCGTTCCGATCGGGTTCGTCGTAATCCAGGCATCCCGGAAATGACGGCCCCATTCATCCATTGCGCAACGCGGCGCCTGCGCAACCCGCATCCCGAACGGAATACGAACATGCCCGCCTCACCGCTTCACACCCCGCCGCTCGGCCGGCAACTCAAGCGTTGGCGCACGCTGCATCGCGTGAAGCAGAGCCATGCTGCCGAGTTGTTCGGCGTCGCCCAATCGACGATCTCGCGCTGGGAAGCCGGCATCCAGCAGATGTCGCCGGACGAGCGCGCGACGGCCGAGCGGCTGCTTGCCGCGCGGCTCGATTCGGCGGGCGACCACGCGCTCGCGCGGCTGATCGCGAGCAGCGCGGCGCGCATGCATCTCGTGTGCGACCTCACGCACCGTCTGCTCGCGTGCTCGCCGTCGCGCGCGGCCGAGTTCTCGCGGCCGCTGCCGACGCTACTCGGCACGTCGCTGTGGCGCTATGCGTCGCCGGAGATCGTCCGCATGGAAGCCGCGCTCGACCCGCTCGGCTGGCACGATCATGCGGGGCCGCCGAGCGTCGAATTCGCGACCGGCGCCAATGCGTCGCGCGTCGTGCCGATCCGCGGCAGCACCTGCCGATGGACGCGGATGACGCTGTCGGACGGCTCCGCCGCGCGCCTCGTCGAAACGCTGTAGCACGCGCGGCGGTGGCGGGGTGCGAGCGCGGCGCGCATATTTCATGCGTGGACGCAGCGCGGCCGCGCGGCGTACGCTAGACGGCACGATTCGAGCATTTCCACCAGCCATGAACCTCGACACGATCCACGCGCGGCTCGATTTCCTGCGCGAAGCCGAACGCCTGAAAGACGTGCTGCGCAGCGGCCACACGTCGAGCGGGCGCGCCGAAAGCACGGCCGAGCACAGCTGGCGGCTGTGCCTGATGGCGCTCGTGTTCGCCGACGCGCTGCCCGACGTCGACACGACGAAGCTGCTGAAACTGTGCGTCGTCCACGATCTCGGCGAAGCGCTGCACGGCGACATCCCCGCGATCGAGCAGGCCGCGCATCCGGACAAGAGCACGCACGAACGCGACGACCTGCTGACGCTGACGGCCGGGCTCGATCGCGCGCTGCGCGACGAGATCGTCGCACTGTGGGACGAATACGAGGCGGCGGCATCACCGGAAGCGCGCGCCGCGAAGGCACTCGACAAGCTCGAGACGATCCTGCAGCACAACCAGGGCAGCAATCCGCCGGACTTCGACTACGCGTTCAATCTCGGCTACGGCCGGCGCTACACCGACGCCGCGCCGCTGTTCAACGCGATCCGTGCGATCGTCGACGCGGACACGCAACGCAGGATCGATGCCCGCGGCGACGGCGCGTAAGCGCGCGGAACCAGCCGCGCACCACACCGCGTGCGGCAATCGCACAAGATGCGCACGCACCTGAACGGACGGGAATCGGCGCGATGCCCGCGCGCGGCGAGGAACGCGACCGGCCGATGATGGCGCTCGTTACCGCGTCACGGCAACGACGCGTCACCCGACGCGCGGCGCACGCCTCATTCACACACCGTCACCCCCCGCCGCGCCGGCGCGAACGCCACCGCGCTTGCCGTCGCGAGCACGGCCACGCCGGCCGCGCCGTACATCATCACCCAGCCGAAGCCGTGCACGAGCGCCGCGTGCAGCGCCGCACCGTTCGGGTCGGCCTTGGCGAGCGCCGGCGCGATCGCCTGCAGCCCGTCGGTGCTGCCCGACGCGATCTGCTGCGCCAGCGCGCGCAGCGCCTCCGGATCGACCGCTCCCGCGACGCCGGCCTTCAGGCTCGCGACGATCCCCGCGACCAGCACGAAGCCCATCGTCGCGATGTTCAGCGCGAGCGAGATCATCCGCGCGCTCATGTCGATGCCCGACGCCATCCCGGCCCGCGAACTCGGCACCGCGCCCGTCGTCGTGTTCGTGACCGGCGTGTTGGTGAGCCCGAGCCCGATGCCGGCGATCACGCAGCCGGGCAGCATCGTGAGCCAGCTCGCGTGCTCGACGCCGCTGCCGATCCGCATCAGCGCGAAGCCGGCCGCGATCGTAAACAGGCCGCCCGGAATCACGACGCCTGGCCCGTAGCGCAGCGCGAGCCGCTCGCCGAACGGCGGCGCGACCAGCGTCGGCAGCGTGTACGCGAGCAGCGCGAGGCCGGCCGTCACGCTGTCGTAGCCGAGCGCGACCTGGAACCAGATCGGCAGGTAGATCATGAACGGCCAGAAGCTGAAGTTCATCCCCATCGAGCCGAAGATCGCACCGGTGAACGCGCGAATCCGGAACACGGAGAAGTCGAACATCGGCCGCGCGCTCGTGCACTCCGCGACGAAGAAGCCGGCCAGCGCGAGCACGGTCGCGCCGAGCACGCCGAGGCCGGCCGCACTCGTGAGCCCCAATTCCGCGCTCTGGGTAATGTAGAACGCGAGACCGAGCACCGCGAGCGACAGCGTGACGATGCCCGCGACGTCGAGCGTGCCCGCATGCGGATCGCGCGACTCCTGCACCGCGCCGCCGATCAGCACGAGCGCGACGGCCGCGAGCGGCGCATGCACGAGGAACACCCACGGCCAGCTCGCCGCCGCGACGATCGCGCCGCCGACGATCGGCCCGAAGCCGAGGCCGATCCCGAACACGATGCCCCAGATCCCGAACGCGCGGCCGCGCTCGCGCCCCTCGCGGAACTGGTGCGACAGCACCGCGATCTGGCAGATCAGCATCGCGCCGCCGCTCGCGCCCTGCAGCAGCCGGCCCGCGACCAGCACCGGCACGTTCGGCGCGAGCCCGCACAGCAGCGAGGTCGCGCCGAACAGCACGGTGCCGATCACGTACACGCGCTTGCGGCCGAACCGGTCGGCGAGCGTGCCGGCCGCCATCAGCACCGTCGTGCACGCGATCGTGTACGCGTTCATGATCCACTGCATGCCGTTGAAGTCGCCGTGCAGCACGCGTTCGAGCGTCGGCAGGATCACCGGCACGCTCGAGATCTCGAGGCCGAACATCAGCGACGTGAGACAGACGGCCGCCAGCGCGACCGCATTCCTGCGGGAGTCGGATAGGGTCATGCGTATTGCGCGACGGCCCTCGACAGGCCGTGCGCCTCCAGGTGAGAAGGATGCGCCGCGTGCGGCCGGCAACGCACGCTGAGCGGGAATCGGTACTATAGTGAGAATTTCCCTCCCCATTGATGCGTCCATTTCCCCGGACTCGGGAATCACAGGACGCAATCAGGGCAACCTCAGCACACCCCTGCCATGACCGACAAACTCGACGGCGTAACGACCTTCGTCCAGGTCGTGGAATCCGGCAGCTTCGCGCTCGCCGCGGAACGGCTCGACATGACGCGCTCGGCGGTCGGCAAGGCAATCGCGCGGCTCGAGAAGCGGCTCGGCGCGCGGCTGCTGCAGCGCACGACGCGCAGCCAGAGCCTGACCGACGACGGCCAGGCGTACTACGACCGCTGCGTGCGCGCGCTGGCGGAGCTGGAAGCGGCCGAAGCCGATCTCGATTGCGGCCGCAACGAAGCGCGCGGCAAGCTGCGGCTGAGCGTGCCGCTCGCGTTCGGGCATCACTGCGTGACGCCGATCGTGCTCGATCTCGCGCGCACCTATCCGCACCTGCGGATCGACGTGTCGATCACCGACCGCTTCGTCGACCTGGTCGAGGAAGGCATCGACCTCGCGGTGCGGATCGGTTCGCTCGCGGACAGCACGAGCCTCGCGGTGCGGCGGCTCGGCACGCAATACGGAAGCCTCGGCGCCGCGCCGTCGTATCTCGCGCGCTACGGGATGCCGCAATCGCTCGACGATCTGAGGAACCACCGGACGATCGCGTACTCACGCTCGGGCGTCGCGCAGCCGTGGGACCTGCGCGCGCCGGACGGCTCGACGGTGCGCATCGACATGCCGCACCAGCTCAGCTTCGACGACGTGCAGGCGATCGCGGCGGCCGGCGCATCGGGGTTCGGGATCGCGTGGCTGCCGAGCTGGCTGCTCGATCATTACGTGAAGCGCGGCGAGATGGTCGTCGTGCTCGATCGCTGCTTCGTATGCGAAGGCGACATTCACGCGATCTGGCCGAAAACGCGCTACCTGCCGCGCAAGACGCGCTGCGTGATCGACGCGCTCGTGCAGGCGGTGCCGCCGATGATCGAGCGGCCGGAGCCCGCGAGCCTCAAGAAAACCGGTTGAAACCGACGCGCCGCACGGGCGCGCCGGGCCGTCACGCGGCGCTCACGCCGCGCCGAGATCGGCGAGCGGATGGGCGAACAGCTTCCACGGCGACGTCAGGAAATGCCGCACGCGCTCGGCGCGCAGCTCGACGAGCGACGCCGGCGCCCAGCGCGGCTTGCGATCCTTGTCGACGAGATGCGCGCGCACGCCTTCGCAGAAGTCGCCCTCCTCGATCGCGCGCGCGACGATGCCGAGCTCCATCCGGAACGATTCGGCGAGCGTCATCTGCCGTCCGCGCAGCAGCGCTTCGCGCGTCACGCACAGCATCGTCGGCGAATGGCCGGCGAGTGCATCGAGCGTCGCCTGCAGCCATTGACGGTGCTCGCGCGACAGCTCGTCGCGCGCGAGCTCCTGCGTGAGCGTCGCGACGATCCGCTCGACGGTCGAGCGCTTGTCGAAGTGACGGACGATCCACGCCATCTGCGTATCGAGCGCCGCATGCGGCACGACGTTGCACGGCGGCTCGAACACCTTGCGCAGCGCCGGCAGCACGTCGCCGTCCCACTTGATGCTGTCGATGCGCGTCTCGAACGTATCGAGCCACGCCGACGGCACGCACAGATCCGCGAGTTTCGCGCTCAGCGCGTCGGCACCCGACAGCATCGCGCCCGTCAGCCCCACGTACAGTTCGAGCTCGACCGGCATGCGCGACAGGAAATGCGTCGCGCCGACGTCGGGCACGAGGCCGATGCGCGTCTCGGGCATCGCGATCTTGCTGCGCTCGGTCGCGACGCGCAGCGCCGCGCCTTGCGCGAGCCCCATTCCGCCGCCCATCGTCACGCCGTCCATCAGCGCGACCACCGGCTTCGGGAACGTGTGGATCGCGTAATCGAGCCGGTATTCGTCGACGAAGAACGGCAGCCAGGTCTCGCGCTGCGCGACCATTCGGTGCAGCGCTCGCACGTCGCCGCCCGCGCAGAAGCCCTTCTCGCCCGCACCGCGCAGCACGACCGCGACGATCTGGTCGTCGGTGCGGCAACGTTCGAGCAGCGCGGCCAGCTCGCCGATCATCGAATAGGACAACGCATTGAGCGCGGCCGGCCGGTTCAGCGTAATGAGCGCCACGCGGTTCACCACGCGAAACAGCACCTCCGGCGCGGGTTGCGCGAAGCTGTCATGAGTCGTCACCGGCGTGCTCATCGTTGCGGCTCCCCGTCGGTGTGCCATTGCGGCGCGCGCTTGCCGAGAAACGCGGCCACGCCCTCGCGCGGATCGTTGGTGTCGAACAGGTCGACGAAGCGCTCGCGCTCGACCGCGAGCGCCGCGCCACGCGGCACGCCGCGGCGCGCGAGGCCGATCAGCTCCTTGCTGTAGGCGACCGCATGCGGGCTCTGCCGCGCGACGTTGCGTGCGAGCGCCAGCGCCGCATCGCGGGCCGCGCCGCTTTCGACCACGTCCTCGACGAGGCCGATCCTGAGGGCCGTCGCCGCGTCGACGCGCGTGCCGGCCAGGATGATCTTCTTCGCCCAGCCTTCACCGACGAGCCAGGGCAGCGTCTGCGTGCCGAGCCCGCACGGCAGCAGGCCGACCGACGGCTCGGGCAGCGCCATCTGCGCGTGCGTCTCGGCGATCCGCAGGTCGCACGCGAGCGCGCATTCGAGGCCGCCGCCCATCGCATAGCCGTTGATCGCCGCGATCGTCACGACGCGCGCGTCGTGCAGCGCCTCGAATGCCGCGCCGAAACGCGCGGCCATCGCGCGCGCGACCGCGCGATCGCCGTCGGCGAACGTGTTCAGGTCCGCGCCCGCGCTGAAGAACTTCGGGCCGTCGCCGGTGATCACCAGCGCACGCACGCGCGGGTTCGCATTCAATTCGGCGACGGTGGCCTGCAGCTGCTGCAGCCCGTCGGCGGTGAAGGCGTTCGCGGGCGGACGCTTGAGCGTCGCGCACGCGATCGCGCCGTCGTCGACGTAGTCCAGTTCGATCATGAGGCGTCCTTCTTGGTGGCCGGTTGGTACAGGCGGATCACCGCCGAGAAATCGAGCTGCCCGTCGCCGCGGCTGCTCATCGTCTGGTACAGCTGCTGCGCGAGCGCACCGAGATAGACGGGCTGGCGCGCCTGCTTCGCGGCGTCGTTCGCAAGGCCGAGATCCTTCAGCATCAGGTCGGTGCCGAAGCCGCCGCTGTAGCCGCGCGACGACGGCGCGGTGTCGATCACGCCCGGATACGGGTTGTAGGTGTCCGAGCTCCAGCAGCGGCCCGTCGACGTGTTGACGATGCCGGCCAGCACCTTCGGGTCGATGCCGAGCGCGACGCCGAGCGACATCGCTTCCGACACGGCCGCCATCGAGATGCCGAGCACGAGGTTGTTGCAGACCTTCGCGACCTGCCCCATCCCCGTCGGCCCGCAGTGGACGATGTTCTTGCCCATGCCCGCGAGCACCGGCTTCACGCGCTCGAAATCCGCATCGCTGCCGCCGACCATGAAGGTCAAGGTGCCTGCCGCCGCGCCGCCGGTGCCGCCCGACACGGGCGCGTCGACGAACGCGCCGCCGTGCTCGCGCACGAGCGCGCCGAACGCCTGTGCGCTCGCCGGGTCGATCGTGCTCGAATCGATCACGGTCGCGCCGGCGCCGAGGCCGGCCAGCACGCCGTTCTCGCCGGCGAGCACCGAGCGCACGTGCGGCGCGGCCGGCAGCATCGTGATCACGAAGGCCGCGCCCGATGCCGCGTCGCGCGGCGATGCGGCGACCTGCGCGCCGGCGTCCTGCAGCGCGCGCAATGCGTCGGCGCTCAGGTCGAACGCATGCACTTCATGGCCGGCCTTCAACAGGTTCAGCGCCATCGGCGCCCCCATGTGGCCCAGTCCGATAAAACCGATCTTCATGTTCGTGTCCTCCGCGGCTCAATGCAGCCGGATCGTCGTGTTCACCGGGCCGGCCGTCGTGTCGTCGTCGAACCAGCGCGCGGTGACCGTCTTGGTCTGCGTGTAGAACTGCACGACCTGCTTGCCGTACGGGCCGAGATCGCCGAGCTTCGAGCCGCGCGAACCGGTGAAGCTGAAGAACGGCACCGGCACCGGGATCGGGATGTTGATGCCGACCTGGCCGACGTCGATCTCGCTCTGGAACTTGCGTGCCGCCGCGCCGCTCTGCGTGAAGATGCCCACGCCGTTGCCCATCGGGTTCGCGTTGACGAGCGCGATCGCTTCGTCGAGCGTGTCGGCTTCGAGCACGACCAGCACCGGACCGAAGATCTCGTGCGTGTAGATCGACATGTCGGTCTTTACGCCGGAGAAGATCGTCGGGCCGACGAAATTGCCCTCCTCGTAACCGGCCACCTTCACGTCGCGGCCGTCGAGCTCGAGCTTCGCGCCTTCCTTCACGCCCGCTTCGATCAGCGACAGGATGCGGGCCTTCGCTCCGCGCGACACGACCGGACCGACGTCGGTGCCGGCTTCCGCGCCCGCGTTCACCTTCAGCAGCTTCGCCTTCGCGACGAGATCGGGCAGCCAGTCGCGCGCCTCGCCGACCAGCACCGCGACCGACGTCGCCATGCAGCGCTGCCCGGCCGCGCCGAAGCCCGCGCCGACCAGCGCGTTGAGGGTCTGCTCGCGATTCGCATCGGGCAGCACCACCGCGTGGTTCTTCGCGCCCATCATCGACTGCACGCGCTTGCCGTGCTCGCTGCCGAGCTTGTACACGTGCGTGCCGACGGCCGTCGAACCGACGAACGAGATCGCCTTCACGAGCGGATGCGTGCAGATCGCGTCGACCACTTCCTTGCCGCCGTGCACGACGTTCAGCACGCCCTTCGGCACGCCGGCCTCGATCGCGAGTTCGACGAGCTCCATCGTCGACATCGGGTCTTGCTCGGACGGCTTCAGCACGAACGTGTTGCCGCATACGATCGCCATCGGGAACATCCACAGCGGAATCATCGCGGGGAAGTTGAACGGCGTGATGCCCGCACACACGCCGAGCGGCTGGCGCAGCGTGTAGGTGTCGACGCCGCCCGCGACGTTCTCCGCGAATTCGCCGAGCTGCAGCGTGCCGATCGAGCACGCATGCTCGACCACTTCGAGGCCGCGGAAGATGTCGCCTTCGGCATCGGGCAGCGTCTTGCCCTGCTCGGCCGTCAGCGTCTTCGCGATGCGCTGCAGGTTCGCGCGCACCAGATCCTGGAACTTCAGCATGATGCGCATGCGCGCGGCGATCGGCGTGTTCTTCCACGTCGCAAACGCGGCGTGCGCGGCCTGCACGGCCGCGTCGACTTCGGCGACGGTCGCGAACGGCACGCGCGCGAGGACCTGCTGCGTCGCCGGGTTGACGATGTCGCGCCACTCGCTCGTGGTGGACTCGACGAAGGCGCCGTCGATCAGCAGCTTGACCGTCGGCACGTCTTGCCCCGTGCGGGGCGTCGGATTCGCGTTCATCAGTGCACTCTCCTTGCAGTGGGCCGCATGGCGTGATGCCACGCGCGGCCGGTTCGGTTCAGTCCGGTGACGGGCGACGCACGGCAAAACGCGGCGCGCGCGGCCCGCGGCCGGTCATTTCAGTTCGGCGGCGAAATCTTCTTCCCAGTATTCGCCGGGCATCCGCGTGCTCGCATCGTCGCCGCGCTCGATCTCGCGGCGGCGCAGCTCGACGCGGCGGATCTTCCCCGAGATCGTCTTCGGCAATTCCGCGAACTGCAGGCGGCGGATGCGCTTGTACGGTGCGAGTTTTTCGCGCGAGAAGCGGAAGATCTCCAGCGCGAGCGCGGGGCTTTCCTCGTAGCCCTGGCGCAGCGTGATGAAAGTCTTCGGCACCGACAGCCGCAGCGGGTCCGGGCTCGGCACGACGGCCGCTTCCGCGATCGCCGGATGCTCGATCAGCACGCTTTCCAGTTCGAACGGGCTCAGCCGGTAGTCGGACGACTTGAACACGTCGTCCGCGCGGCCGATGTACACGTAGTAGCCGTCGTCGCCGCGCATCGCGATGTCCGACGTGCGGTAATGGCCGTCGCGCATCGCGTGGGCCGTCGCGTCGGGATTGTTCGCATAGCCGGGCAGCGGCCGCCCCATCGAGCCCGCGACGACCGGCTGGCCCGGCGTGTTGCCGATCAGGCAGGTCGTCTCGGTCTGGCCGTAGCCGTCGCGAATCGTGATGCCCCACGCCTTCTTCACGCGCTCGATGATCTCGGGATTGAGCGGCTCGCCCGCGCCGACGATCTCGCGCAGCTTCACGTCGAACGACGCAAGCGGCTGCTGCACGAGCATGCGCCACACGGTCGGCGGCGCGCACAGCGTGGTCACCTGGTATTTGACGAGTGCATCGAGCACGACCTTCGGCTCGAAGCGCGCGTAGTTGAACGCGAACACGCACGCCTGCGCATTCCACGGCGCGAAGAAGCAGCTCCATGCATGCTTCGCCCAGCCCGGCGAGCTGATGTTCCAGTGGATGTCGCCCGGCTGCAGGCCGACCCAGTACATCGTCGACAGGTGCCCGACCGGATAGGTGCGATGCGTGTGCTCGACGAGCTTCGGCTTCGACGTCGTGCCCGACGTGAAGTACAGCAGCATCGGATCGCTCGCGTGCGTGACGGCGTCCGGCTCGAACGCGGCGCTCGCCGCATAGCCGTCGTTCATCGCAAGCCAGCCCGCGCGCGGCGCGCCGGCGACGATCTTCTGCGCGAGGCCGAGATCGGCCTGTTCGAACTTCGCGGTTTCGTTCTCGTCGACGATCGCGTATTTCGCGCCGCCGATCTGCACGCGATCGCGCACGTCGTCGGCCGACAGCTGCGTGGTCGCGGGCAGCACGATCGCGCCGAGCTTCATCGCGGCGAGCATCGCGTCCCACAGTTCGACACGGTTCGGCAGCATCAGCAGGATCCGGTCGCCGCGCACGACGCCGATGCCGCGCAGCCAGTTCGCGATCCGCGACGAGCGCTCGGACATCTGCGCGAACGAATACGGGTCGCCCGTACCGGTCGCCGCATCGACGATCCACAGCGCGGGCTTGTCGTTGCCGCGCGCCATCGGGTCGAAGTAGTCGAGCGCCCAGTTGAACGCATCGAGCACCGGCCATTCGAAATCGCGGTAAGCGGTTTCGTAGTCGGTGCGATGGCGCAGCAGAAAGTCGCGTGCGTCCAGGAATGCCTGTACCGTCATCGTGTCGTCTCCTGTCTCCTGTCGACGTGAGTTAGCGCTTTAGCGCTTACTCACGTCCCATGCCTCGTGCGGTCGACGTGAGTTAGCGCTTTAGCGCTTACTCGCGTCCCATGCCTTGGCGAGTCTCCATGCCCAGCGGTCAACCGGGCACGCGCTGCAGCGAATGCCCGGTTCCGTATCGCGCGGCGCACGGTCACGTCGTTGCGTGCCGCGTTTGCCGCGCTGCCCTCGTGCCCTGTCTGTTTGCCTGCCTGTCTGTCTGGTTGTTTGCGTGGTTGTCGATGGCGCGCGCGTCGCGACTCAAAGCTGTCGCGCGATCACCATCCGCTGCACTTCGCTGGTGCCTTCGTAAATCTGCGTGATGCGCGCGTCGCGATAGTGACGCTCGACTTCGTAATCGACGAGGTAGCCATAACCGCCGTGGATCTGGATCGCGTCCGAGCACACGCGCTCGGCCATCTCGGACGCGAACAGCTTCGCCTGCGATGCTTCCGACAGGCACGGCAGCCCGGCGGTGCGCAGCTTCGCCGCGTGATGCACGAGCAGGCGCGCCGCGTTGATCTGGGTGGCCATGTCGGCGAGCTTCTGCTGGATCGCCTGGTGCTCGGCAAGCGGCTTGCCGAACTGCACGCGCTCGCCCGCATAGCGGCGCGCCTTGTCGAATGCGGCGCGCGCGATGCCGAGCGCCTGCGCGGCGATGCCGATGCGCCCGCCTTCCAGGTTCGACAGCGCGATCTTCAGCCCTTCGCCGCGATTGCCGAGCAGGTTCTCTTCCGGAATCGCGCAGTTCTCGAACGTGATCGGGCACGTATCGGATGCGCGGATGCCCATCTTCTTCTCCGGCTTGCCGACGATGAAGCCCGGCGTGTCGGTCGGCACCAGGAACGCGGAAATGCCGCGCTTGCCGGCTTCCGGGTCGGTCATGGCAAAAACGATCGCGACGCCGGCGCGCTGGCCGTTGGTCACGAACTGCTTCGCGCCGTTCAGCACCCACTTGCCGTCGCGCAGCTCCGCCCGCGTGCGCAGGTTGTGCGCCTCGGAGCCGGCCTGCGGCTCGGTCAGGCAGAACGCGCCGATGATGCGGCCCGCCGCCATCTCGGCCAGCCAGCGCTCCTTCTGCGCGGGCGTGCCGAAGCCGAGGATCGGCCCGCAGCCGACCGAGTTGTGCACGCTCATCATCGTCGCGCAGGCGGCGTCGCCCGCCGCGATCTCTTCCATCGCCAGCGCATAGGCGACGTAATCCGTGTACGCGCCGCCCAGCTCCTGCGGCACGATCATCCCGAGCAGGCCGAGTTCGCCGAGCTGCGCGACGACGGCGTCGGGCAGGTGCGCGTCGTGGTCCCACTGCGCGGCGTTCGGTGCCAGCACCTCGGTGGCAAAAGCGCGCGCGGCGTCGCGGATCATCCGCTGGTCTTCGGTGTAAAGCTCGTCCATGGCGCTGCTGTCTCCCGCGGCCGCGTGCCGCGACCGACCTTTCGTTTCGATGCAACAAGTGTAGGCAAGCGCGCGCGACTGTTCGATGCTCGCGCCGCTCATTTACACTGAGCGTTTTTGCCATACCGGCGGCTTCGATGAAGCAGGAAGAGAAGGGAACCGTCGCGATCAGCCTCGTCGCCTACAGCGTCGCGCTCGCCACCCGGCGCGGCGTCGCGGCCGAGCCGCTGCTCGCGCAGGCCGGCATCGCGCCCGCGCTGCTCGTGCAGCCGCGCGCGCGGGTGTCGGCGCAGCAATACGGTGCGCTGTGGAACGCGATTGCGCGCGCGCTCGACGACGAGTTTTTCGGGCAGGATCGCCACCCGATGCGCAGCGGCAGCTTCATCGCGATGAGCCAGGCCGCGCTGTCCGCGCAGGACGGGCTGCACGCGATGGCGCGCGCGGTGAATTTCATGCACTGCGTGCTCGACGACCTGCACGCGGAGCTCGACGCCAACCCGCAGCGCGTGCGGCTGCGCTTCGTGCACCGCAACAGCGCCGCGGCGCCCGCGATGTTTACGTACGCGACCTATTTCATCATCGTGTACGGGCTCACCTGCTGGCTGATCGGGCGGCGCATCCCGGTGCTGCACGCGAGCTTCCGCTGCGACACGCCGCCGGCCGACCACGAATACCCGTCGATGCTGTGCGACGACATGCGCTTCAACCAGCCCGATTCGTATGTCGATTTCGATCCCGAATTCGCGACGCTGCCGGTCGTGCAGAACGCGAAGACGCTGAAGACCTTCCTGCGCAATGCGCCGGCCAGCTTCATCGTCAAGTACCGCAACCCGAACGCGCTCGCGCAGCGCGTGCGCACGGTGCTGCGCGGGATGCCGCCCGCCGCGTGGCCCGGCGCCGGCGGGATGGCCGCGCGGCTGCATGTGGCCGAAGCGACGCTGCGCCGCAAGCTGCACCAGGAAGGCCACGCGTACCAGTCGATCAAGGACACGCTGCGGCGCGACCTCGCGTTCGAGGCGCTGGCCGATCCGGCGCGAACCATCGCCGACGTTGCCGCCGCCGCCGGTTTCGCGGAACCGAGCGCGTTCTACCGCGCGTTTCGCAAATGGAGCGGGCGCAGCCCGGCCGAGTACCGGGAAGAAGCGCTCGCGCGGGGCGGCGCCGCCGGCTGAGTGCGCGGCCGGCGGCACCGCCTTCGCGCTTTCCGCCGAAACCGCCTAATCTTCAAATATCGGGCCAACGCCCTTTCCGCGAGCCGGACGGCGTGCGGCCGCGCGCCGCCCGGACGCCTCGATGCGCATTCACCGTCATGGGCCACCGCCGGCACCTGCATCGCCCGGCGGCCGCCCCCGTCACCCGCTGTCCGCGCGGGTCGCGCGCGCCGCGCTGTTCGCGGCGCTGCTCGTCGTGTGCGCGGCGGTTGCCGCGCCGCCTCCCGCCACCCAGCCCGCCACCGCACCCGCCACCGCGCCGCCGGTCGTCGTGATTCCGGTCAACGGCGCGATCGGGCCGGCCAGCGCCGACTTCATCGTCCGCTCGCTCGACCGCGCGGCGCGCGAGCACGCGCCGCTCGCGATCCTGCAACTCGATACGCCCGGCGGGCTCGACACGTCGATGCGGCTGATCATCAAGGCGATCCTCGGCTCGCCGGTGCCGGTCGCCGCGTTCGTCGCGCCGGGTGGCGCACGGGCCGCGAGCGCCGGTACCTATATCGTCTACGCAAGCCACATTGCCGCGATGGCGCCCGGCACCAATCTCGGCGCGGCATCGCCGGTGCAGTTCGGCATCGGCGGTGGCGCGCCGGGAGCGCCAGGTGCGACGAAGCCGTCGCCGGCCGGCGCGTCCGGCGCATCCGCAACGCCAGCCGAGTTGCCGAACGACACGCAGTCGACCGAGATCCGCAAGGCGACCCAGGACGCCGCCGCGTACATCCGCGGCCTCGCGCAGTTGCGCGGACGCAATGCCGAGTGGGCCGAGCGCGCGGTGCGCGAGGCGTTGAGCCTGTCGGCAACGGAGGCGCGCGCGCAGCATGTCGTCGACCTGGTCGCGCAGGACCCGGCCGACCTCGCGCGCCAGCTCGACGGGCGCACCGTGACGACGACCGCCGGCACGCTGCACCTCGCGACCGCGCATGCGCCGCTCGTCGTGCTGGCGCCCGACTGGCGCAGCCGCTTCCTGTCGATCATCACCGATCCGAACGTCGCGCTGATCCTGCTGACGATCGGCATCTACGGGCTGTTCTTCGAGTTCGCGAATCCCGGCTTCGTGCTGCCGGGCGTCGCCGGCACCATCTGCCTGCTGATCGGGCTGTTCGCGATGCAGTTGCTGCCGGTCAGCTATGCGGGGCTCGGGCTCGTGCTGCTCGGGCTCGGCTGCCTCGTCGCCGAGGCGTTCCTGCCGACCTTCGGCGTGCTCGGATTCGGCGGGATCGTCGCCTTCACGATCGGCGCGCTGATGCTGATCGACACCGACGTGCCCGGCTACGGCATTCCGTGGCCGGTGATCGTGGGCCTCGCGGCCGGCGGCGGGCTGCTCGTCGCCGTCGTGTCGAGCGTCGCGCTGCGCGCGCGGCGGCGGCCGGTGGTGACGGGCGCCGAGGCGATGGTCGGCAGCATCGGCGAAGTGCTCGACGACGGCCTGCACGCCGACCAGCCGCAGGGCGCGACCGGCGCCGCACCGTCGGCGGCGGGCTGGGCGCGCGTGCACGGCGAGCGCTGGCGCGTCGCGAGCAGCACGCCGCTGGCCGCCGGTTGCCGCGTGCGCGTGACCGGCCGCCACGGGCTGACGCTCACCGTCGCGCCGCTCTACGACGTGCCGGCACACGAACAACAACACCAGGGAGCACCGTCATGATGGGCTACACGTTTGGCTTCAGCAGCGTCCTGATCGTCTTCGTCGTGGTGCTCGTCGCATCGTCGATCCGCATCTTCCGCGAGTACGAGCGCGGCGTCGTCTTCATGCTCGGTCGATTCTGGAAGGTGAAGGGGCCGGGGCTCGTGCTGATCATCCCGATCGTCCAGCAGGTCGTGCGGATCGACCTGCGCACCGTCGTGTTCGACGTGCCCGCGCAGGACGTGATCACGCGCGACAACGTGTCGGTGAAGGTCAATGCGGTCGTGTATTTCCGCGTCGTCGATCCGGAGAAGGCCGTGATCCAGGTCGCGCGCTTCTTCGAGGCGACGAGCCAGCTCGCGCAGACGACGCTGCGCGCGGTGCTCGGCAAGCACGAGCTCGACGCGTTGCTCGCCGAACGCGAGCAGTTGAATGCCGACATCCAGAAGACGCTCGACGCGCAGACCGATGCGTGGGGCATCAAGGTGTCGACGGTCGAGATCAAGCACGTCGACCTGAACGAGACGATGATCCGCGCGATCGCGCGGCAGGCCGAGGCCGAACGCGAGCGGCGCGCGAAGGTGATCCATGCGGAAGGCGAACTGCAGGCGTCGGAGAAGCTGCTGCAGGCCGCGCAGCGGCTCGCGCTGCAGCCGCAGGCGATGCAGCTGCGCTACCTGCAGACACTGACGACGATCGCGGCGGACAAGAATTCGACGATCGTGTTTCCGCTGCCGGTGGATCTGCTGGGGGCGTTGCTGGAGCGATTGAGGCCGCCGCGCGAGCAGTGAGACGGGCGCCCGAGCGACGCCGCGGCCGATGCCGACGGGCGACGCTCGGGCGCGGGGCCGCCGCGGCCGGAAACCGGATGCCGGATGCCCGTCGCCCGGCCCGCGTCAGGCCAACAGCTTGCGGTCGGTCTTGCCGTACTTGATCGACTTCTCGTCCGGGATCATCAGCCCCGTGTGCTCGTCGCGGCCCTGCAGCAGGAAGCGCGCGTCCGGCTTGCCGATCTGCTCGGCCGCGAGCTTGCTGTCCGCGCCGATCTCGCCCTTCTTCATCCGGTTCACGATCACGCCGGCCGCGGTGTCCTTGAAGTCGCGCAGCATCCACGCGTCGCCGTCGCTGTCGCCGAACACCAGCAGCGGGCCGTAGCCCTTCTTCGACGCGAGGACGTTGCGGATGCCCACCGTCTTGCCGGGCCCCCAGTTGAAATGCCAGCCGGCCGGATAGGTGCTCGTGTACTTGCCGTCCTGCATGTCGAGACGCAGGCCGATCACGTTCTCGGGCGGCACGCCGTAACCATAGTTCGGATTGCCGGCGAATACGCGCACGACATCGTCGAGCGACGCGGTGCTCACGTACACGTCGATGCCGTTCGCACGCAGCGTATGCATCACCGCGCGGATTTCCTCGTGAATGCGGATGCCGTGGAAATGCGTGTCGGCCACCACGCCGGCCTTGCCCGGCAGCGCTTTCGGGCTTTCGTAGCGGACCTTGCGCAGCGCGTCGCCGATCCCGTAGTTGTTCGACGCTTCCGCCATCGCCTGCAGCTCGGCGGTCGTCATGTTCTTGTAGAAATAGATGATCCACTTGTAGCCGACTTCGAGCGGATGCGTATCGCAGATCGCGTCGTACATGAAGTACAGCTTCGCGCGAAAATCCTTGAACTGGTCGGTCTCGCGAATCTCGTCGAGGCTCTTGTCGCCGCCGAAACCCTTGTAGTTCGCGTAGAGCCAGCGGTAGTCGGACTCGACGTCGGCGGCGAGATCCTCCATCGTCACCGGCTTGCCGTCGACGGTCGTGTAGTCCTTCATGAACGCGCCCTTCGGCACGTCCTTCCACATCACGCCGACGAACTCGTCCGGCGTCAGCTTGTACTGCAGATGGTTGATCTGGTACATCAGCAACGCTTCTTCGCAGTCGTTCATGATGCACGTGTTGTCCCAGTCGAACACCGCGTACGGGCGGCGCTTCCCGTCGTAGCGCGCGCTCGCGACGCCGTGCTGGTCGAGTACCGCCTGCAGGCGCGCGGCGTTGAACGGCGACCAGCGGCCCGGGTCCAGCGCGTCCGGCGCGGTCGCGCTCTTCGCGCCGGCCATGCCGGCCTTGAGCATCAGCGGCGTCGCAGCGGTCGCCGCGGCAAGGGTGTTCATGAACTTGCGGCGTTGCATGGTCTGTCTCCGTAGGAAGGTCGAATCGGCTTCGGTCGCTGCCCCCGCGCGACGCGCGGCACACCGGCCCCGCGAAGCCGCGAAGGCTTCGAATCGGGGGCGAATGATGTGACGAAATTATTTCGGCAATTTGACAGCGTCGCGCCGCGACACGACAGGGAGTTGATCCAGCGCGACATGCCAGGCCCGCGCCGCGGCCTCGCGTGGCGCTCCCCGGCCGGCTGCCCCGCTCGGGATGCGTGTGCCCGACGGCCGTCCGCCCCGATCGCCGCCAACCTAGAGCTTCCCCTCCATTTCGGCCTTCATTAGGAGAAATCCTCACCTCCGCGCCACGTCGAACCCGCTATGATCTTTACATCGACCAATGACACATTAAATGCTGACTGAATAACCCGCCGCCGGATCACCGGCGGATGCATTCCGGATCAGCGCCCCAGCCTTGCACCGGACCCGCGTCGCGCCGAGGCGCGAACGCGGGCCGACACATGGAGACGCATCATGACCGCCCACCATCCGCTGCCGGAAGTCCACCTCGACGAGCTGCCGCAATTCCGCGCGGTCCAGCAGCTTGCATACCGCTGCGTCGAGACCGTCGGCGCGATGCTCTACCCCGGCATCACCGAGAAGGAAGCCGCGCGCCTGCTGACCGAATGGCTGCAGGACAACGGCGTGCACGACTGGCTGCACAAGCCGTTCGCGTGGTTCGGCGACCGCACCGCGTTCCAGGGCTTCTCGGGCCTGAAGCACATGGGCGGCTTCAACCTCGCGTTCTTCCCGAGCAACCGCCAGCTCGAAACCGACATGCCGGTGATCCTCGACGTCGCGCCCGTGCTCGACGGGATCGTCGCGGACGTCGGCTACGCGCACTGCCTCGGCCACAACCCGATCCTCGAACAGCTGCAGGACGACCTGATGGACCATCGCGACCTGATCGTGCAGCTCGTGAAGGCGCGTCGTCCGATGGCCGAGGTCGCACAGGCGGTCGACGCGCTGTGCCGTCGCCAGGGCGTCGAGCCGCGCCACAAGGCCTATCCGTTCAAGGTGCTCGCGCATCGCGTCGCGAAGATCCACAAGCTGTCGAAGCCGCGCTTCGTCGCACGCTTCGGGCTGAACGCGACACGCAACCTGCTGCTCGACCAGGGCCGCGCAGCGAAGCAGCAGGGCTGGTCGCCGCTGTGGTCGATCGACCGCCGCTCCGAGCACGCGCCCGTGCCGGGCCTGTGGGCCGTGGAGCCGCATCTCGGCTTCGCCGGCGTCGGCGCGAAATTCGAGGAACTGCTGGTGATCACCGACGACGACGCGTACTGGCTCGACGACGACCTGCCGCACGTGCGCCGCTGGCAGCGCCGCCAGGCCGAACGCGCGCCGGCCGTCGCGACCGTGCAGGCCGCCGCCTGACTCACACGCGTTGCGCCTTCCTCCCGAATCCCTGAACGACGGACTCACGATGCAGCCTCTTTCCGACGAAGCGCCGCTGGCCCTGTTCGAATCGGTCCACAGCGAAACGGCCGTCGCCTCCGGCGACCTGACGCTCGCGGTGCGAACCTGGGGCGACCCGGCCCGCTCGCCGGTCGTGCTCGTACACGGCTACCCCGACGACAGCAGCGTCTGGCAGCAGGTCGCGCCGCTGCTCGCGCGCAGGCACTACGTGATCGCCTACGACGTGCGCGGCGCGGGCCTGTCCGGCGTACCGAAGCGCACGGCCGACTACCACCTCGCGAAGCTGACCGACGACTTCATCGCGGTGATCGATACGCTCTGCCCCGGCCGCGCGGTGCACCTGATCGCGCACGACTGGGGTTCGATCCAGGGCTGGGAGTTCGTCACCGATCCGCGGCTCGCCGGCCGCATCGCGTCGTACACGTCGTGCTCGGGGCCGTGCCTCGATCACGTCGGCTTCTGGCTGCGCGAACGCGTGCTGCACCCGACGCCCGCGTCGCTCGGCAAACTCGGCGGCCAGCTCGTGCGCTCGTGGTACGTGTACCTGTTCCACCTGCCGTTCGTCCCTGAACTCGGCTGGCGACTGTGGCTGGGCCGCGCATGGCCGGGCCTGCTGCGCCGGATCGAGAAGACGCCGGCCACGCCGCGCCCGACGCAGGCCGACGACGGCGCGCGCGGCGTGCGCCTCTATCGCGCGAACTTCATCCGCTGCCTGTTCGCGCCGCGCGAGCGCTACGCGCACGCACCGGTGCAGACGATCGTGCCGCTCGGCGACAAATACGTGAGCCCGGCGCTGTCCGAGAACCTGTCGCGCTGGGTGCCGCAGTACTACCGCCGTGAAGTCGCGGCCGGCCACTGGCTGCCGCTCGCCGATCCCGCGCGCTTCGCGGGCCTCGCCGAGCAGCTGATCGACGCGGTCGAATCGGGCGAGGAACCGCCCGCGCTCGCGAACGCACGCCGCCGCGCGACCAGCGGCCGGTTCAGCGGCAAGGTCGCGGTCGTCACCGGCGCGGGCAGCGGCATCGGCCGCTGCGCGGCGCTCGCGTTCGCCCGCGAAGGCGCGACCGTCGTCGCATGCGACATCGATCTCGCGAGCGCCGAGCGCACCGCGCTGCTGCTCGGGCTGACCGGTGCGCGGGCATACGCGAAACGCGTGGACGTCGGCGCCGCCGACGAGATGGAAGCGCTCGCGGCATGGGTCGGCAGCGCGCTCGGCGGCGCGGACATCGTGATCAATAACGCGGGCATCGGCATGGCCGGCGGCATCCTCGACACGAGCGAGCGGCACTGGGAGCGCATCCTGCACGTGAACCTGTGGGGCGTGATCCACGGCTCGCGGCTGTTCGCGCAGCAGATGGCCGCGCGCGGCGCGGGCGGCCACATCGTCAACACCGCGTCGGCCGCCGCGTTCGGGCCGTCGCGCGACCTGCCCGCTTACGCGACGACGAAGGCCGCCGTGCTGATGCTCAGCGAATGCATGCGCGCGGAACTCGCGGAAAAAGGCATCGGCGTGACGGCCGTGTGCCCGGGTTTCGCGGAAACCGGAATCATGGCGTCGACGCAATACGCGGGCGCCAACGCACAGGACGAAGCGCGGCTGCGCAAGCGCGCGACGAAGCTGTACCAGATGCGCGGCCTGAAGCCGGAAACCGTCGCGCAGGCGATGGTCGACGGCGTGCTGCGCAACCGGCCGGTCGTGGCGGTGGGCACCGAGGCGCATGCGTTGCGCTTCGTCGGCCGCTTCATGCCGTGGCTCGGCCGGATGCTCGCCCGCATCAGCATGGCATCGCATTGACGGCGCCGCGCGCCGCACAGGAACGGAGAGACACAGATGACCGCTACCGCCGACTATCACAAGATCAAGGCCCGGCACGTGAAGTTCGACTTCAGCGACACGCCGATCACCTGGGTGCCGAACGACCCGGGCAGCACGCACATCATCAACACGCTGAACCTGCTGTTCCCGGAAGGCGAACTGTGGTTCTGCCGCGTGTACAACAAGGCGCTGCCGCACATCACCGATGCGCGCCTGCGCGACGAAGCCGAAGGCTTCCTGCGCCAGGAAGCGGTGCATTCGCGCTCGCACGGCGGCGTGCTCAAGCATTATTACGACCGGCACGGGATCGACACGAAGCCGTTCACGCAGAAGCTGAACTGGCTGTTCACGCGCGTGCTGGGCGAAGCGCCGTTCGGGCTGAAGATCGGCCATACGCGCTTCTGGCTGCGGCAGCAGCTCGCGGTCATCGCGTCGCTCGAGCATTTCTTCGGCTACCTCGGCAACTGGGTGCTCAACGCGCACGGGCTCGACGAAGGCCGTGCCGACCCGACGATGGTCGACCTGCTGCGCTGGCACGGCGCGGAGGAAGTCGAGCACCGGACCGTCGCGTTCGACATCTACAACCACATGGGCGGCAACTACCCGGAGCGCTGCCTGCACATGGCGTTCGTGATCGTGCTGCTGCTCTACTTCATCACGAGCGGCGCGAAGTTCATGTACCGGCGCGATCCGGCCGCCGGCCGCTATCCGGGTTTCGTGCTCGCGTGGTGGAAGGGTTCGCGGCGCGGGCACCTGCCGTCGTTCTGGAAAGTGATCGGCGCGGCGCTGCGCTATTTCAGGCCGGGCTATACGCCGCACCACGAAGGCTCGACCGAGCAGGCGCTCGCGTATCTGGCGCGCTCGCCGGCCGCGCAGGCGGCCGCGCACGGCGGCAACTGGGGCACGACGAAGGGCGCGTGAGCCGGTTCGTCGACGGCTTCGTCACGGCGTCGGCGGGCGGCGTCCGCCGAAATGCGTACAATCGCGGCTTCATTTCCCGGAGGTGCCGCGATGGCCATGAAGAAAACCGATCTAGAAAAGAACAAGGCGCTCAAGCTGACGCACGCGATGAAGCAGTCGAGCTCCGCCCGTTTCGGCAAGGGCGCCGAGGACGCGGCGAAGCTCGATCGTCGCGCGCAGCGCAAGCTCGACCAGGAACAGGGCCTCGTGCCGTTCGCGTGCAAGCTCAACGCCGAACTCGTCGAACAGCTGAAGGCACGCGCCGCCACGCATCCGAACGGCATGACGGGCCTGCTGTCCGAACTGCTCGTCAACGGCCTCGCCCAGCGCGACGCGTGACGCGCCACGTTTCTCGAAAATAGTCGTTGACAACGCCGTACGACATCGACAAACTCGTTCGCATGCCTACGTTCAAGCTCATCGCCATCGCGAATCATTGCCCGGTGAACATTCGAAAGAATGGATCACGGGAGGCGCTTGTGCGTTAGCATCCGAGCAGTACCGCATGTCACACGAGGCCTCACCGGAAACGGATGAGGCCTTTTTGTTCTGGTGCGCGTCATCCGTCCGGCTCAACGAATGGAGAAGACGATGGACCAGGCAAGCCCGTTGTTCGACCGTCCCGATTCGCGCCGCGCCGGCGCGATCGCGTTACCGACCGTCGTGATCCGTTTCGCGGTTGCGCCGCGCACGACGCTGACCTGGCGCGCGCCGGGCGATGCGGAAATTCGTGCGCACGGTGCGCCGCTGTGGATCACGCGGCCGCCGAGCGTCGACGACTACTGGGTGCAACCCGGCGACGTGCTGCGCATCGCGCGCGGCGATCGCATCTGGCTCGGCACCGATGACGACCGGCCGGCCGAAGCGTCGATCACGACGGCGTACGTGCAGCGCGGCGAACGGCTGAGACGCGCGCTCGCGCGAATGCAACGTTTGCTCGCCGGACGATGGCGAAGACGGGAGTGACGATGCGCGATTCCGTCGCGCGACGTGACACCGGAACGCGCGGAATCAACGCATCCGGAAACGGACGCACCCGCGGCGCCATGCGTCGCGGGTGCGCATCGAATGACGCGGCACGCGCGTGCGTGCCGCGAGCGATCGCGCGCCGTGCGCAACCCTTGCATGCATCGCGTGCATCAGGTGCTGGCGGCGAGACGCGGGCCCGTGCTGCGAGGAGTGGCATCGAGCTCGGGGCGTTGCGCCGCCTGCGAGGTCACCCACGGGTCGATGCCTTGCTTTTGCACCTCCTCGAGAAATGACACCCGCGTACGCCAGTAATCCGCCTGTAATTTCGCATCGATGACGCGCTGTTCGGCTGCGAACAGTTCCATGCGCGCCGTCACGAGCATCGACGCAGCGGTTTTTTCCGGCGTGGGGGCGTGCCGCATCGCCCAACGGCTGATCCAGTTCAACATGCTCACCTCCGGGATGACGGACGAACCCGCATCGGGCAATCGCAACCGGTCGCGCCTGCCCGAATGCGCAACGACCGTCACCGCACTTCACCGCCTGCCCTGCACGGACTGCGACTCCCCCGCGTCGGCAACGACTGGCCGGCGTGTGTGCGCGGTGTATCTATCCTAGAAAGACTTGCCGGTTAACGCGATGACGTCTTGCAATCTTTTACACAGAAACCACAGTCGGGCCCGCAGCGCGAAATGACAGTTGCGGACGGAACGGGTTCGGCGCAGGATAGCCCGATATCTGCAACCGCCTCGACTGATGAATGGCCGCTGCAGGCCGCTGCGCATCCGCGCCGGTCATGCTGCGTGCGCGTTCGCGCATGCATTGCGGCCGTCCTGCGTTAGGCCAGCATGCGGGTGCGCCATTGCAGTCGCATGTCATCGCATGTCATCGCGCGGCGGCCGCGCGCCGCATGCCGGTCATGTCGTTGCGCCCGCATCGGCCGGCCCGGCCCGCCGCCCCCTCATCGAATCGTTTTCATCGTTTCTACCTGCCCGCTTCGTCCGAACCGGTAAAATGCGCGCCTTCCTCGCGCGGCCGGCCTGTCCGACCGTTCGCGCGAACGCGGCCGATCGTGCCCCGCAACTATATCGTCCGAGCTATCCGCGCTATTACAATCCGCCGATAGCGCGGCAATAGTGGCTGGTTACAGTAGGCCGGCCTCGCGCTGCCTTACAACAATTCGGCACGAACAACAAGCAACACGACAACCCGACCGGAGAAAACGCCTTCATGGAATCCATCAAGCGGTATTTCGGCTTCGCTGAAGCCGGCACCGACTTCCGCACCGAAATACTCGCGGGCGTCACCACGTTCCTGACGATGGCCTACATCATCTTCGTCAACCCCGCGATCCTCGGCGATGCCGGCATGCCGAAGGAATCCGTGTTCGTCGCGACCTGCCTCGTCGCGGCGCTGGCATCGATCATCATGGGGCTGTACGCGAACTATCCGATCGCGTGCGCGCCCGGCATGGGCCTGAACGCGTATTTCGCGTATACGGTCGTCAAGGGGATGGGCTTCACGTGGCAGGCCGCGCTCGGCGCGGTGTTCATCTCCGGCTGCCTGTTCCTGCTCGTCACGCTGTTCCGCGTGCGCGAGGCGATCGTCAACGGCATTCCGAAATCGCTGCGCATCTCGATCACCGCCGGCATCGGCCTGTTCCTCGGCATCATCTCGCTGAAGACCTCGGGCGTGATCGTCGGCAGCCCGGCCACGCTCGTCACGCTCGGCGACCTGCACAAGCCCACGACGATCCTCGCGATCATCGGCTTCTTCACGATCGTCACGCTCGACCACCTGCGCGTGCGCGGCGCGATCCTGATCGGCATCATCGGTGTCACCGTCCTGTCGTTCTTCTTCGGCGGCAATCAGTTCCACGGCGTGTTCTCCGCGCCGCCGTCGATCGACGCGACGCTGTTCAAGCTCGACATCGGCGCCGCGCTGTCGACCGGCATCATCAACGTGATCCTCGTGTTCTTCCTCGTCGAGCTGTTCGATGCGACCGGCACGCTGATGGGCGTCGCGAACCGCGCGGGCCTGCTCGTCGAAGGCAAGATGAACCGCCTGAACAAGGCGCTGCTCGCCGACAGCACCGCGATCGTCGCGGGCTCGGTGCTCGGCACGTCGTCGACCACCGCGTATATCGAAAGCGCATCGGGCGTGCAGGCCGGCGGCCGCACCGGCGTGACGGCGATCACCGTCGCCGTGCTGTTCCTCGCGTGCCTGTTCATCGCGCCGCTCGCCGGCGTCGTGCCGGGCTACGCAACGGCACCGGCACTGCTGTACGTGTCGTGCCTGATGCTGCGCGAGATGGTCGACGTGCCGTGGGACGACGCGACCGAAGCCGTGCCGGCCGCGCTGACCGCGCTGCTGATGCCGTTCACGTACTCGATCGCGAACGGCGTCGCATTCGGCTTCATCGCGTACGGCGGCCTGAAGCTGCTGACGGGCCAGGCCCGCACGGTCAAGCCGATCGTGTGGATCATCGCGGCCGTGTTCCTGTTCCGCTTCTTCTATCTCGGCAGCGAGTGACGCACGCGCATCGGTGCGATGCATGATGAAAAGACGCCACCTTCAGGTGTAGTGCCGCCCGGTTCCTGTCGCGGAACCGAACGGCATGGCGAGAAGGACGGCCCCTGACGACCCGGTCGCATTTGCGGCCGGGTCGTTTCACATGGGCGCCCGCATGGTGCGGGCGACGTCAGGTCACGCGTCCGCCTGCCGGAGCACCCAGCGCGCGAAGGTCTGCAACGGCCCCTCGCCCAGTTCCAGCGCCTCCGGCAACACGAGACAGAAGCGCTTGACCACGCCCCGCCCGTCCGGCCAGGGCGCCGCGAGCAGCCCCTGCGCGATTTCGGCGTCGACATAGAGGCGCGGCACCAGCGCGACGCCGAGCCCGGCCAGCGCCGCGGCGATCAGCATCGAGTAAAGATCGTAGCGGGCGCCGGCGGCCGGATTGTTCACGGGCAACCCCGTCTCCTGCACGTAAGCCGACCACGCATCGGGCGTCTGGCGCTTGTGCAGGCGCGGCAGCGTGCCCAGCAAGGTGTCCGGCTGCCCGCCCGCGAGCAGCGACGGATGGCAGACCGGCACCAGCACCTCCTCGCACAACCGGTACGTATGCATGCCGGCCCAGGCCGGATGCTCGAAGTGAATCGCCGCGTCGAAGCCGCTGCCGGCCAGCACGAACGGCTCGGCGCGATCGGCGAAATGCACCGTGATGTTCGGATGCTGCGTCTGGAATCCCTTGAGCCGCGGAATCAGCCAGCGCGTCGCAAACGTCGGCGTCACGGCGATATCGACGCTGCCGCCGTCGCCGGCCTGCCCCATCATGTACTGGCTGTCGCGCTCGAGCCGGTCCAGCACTTCGCGAACCTGCGCCGCGTAGCGCGCGCCGTTCGGCGCCACCCGCACGCGGTTGCCGACCCGTTCGAACAGCGTGACGCCCAGGAACGTCTCCAGCCGGCCGATCTGCCGGCTGATCGCGCCTTCCGTCAACGCCAGTTCGTCGGCGGCGCGCGCGAAGCTCCCATGCCGCGCCGCGGCCTCGAATGCCATCAATGCCGAATTGCTCGGAATCCTGCGTCGCGTCACGATTGCTCCCGGTCCGACCGCCGTCGGTCATGGCTTGATCAAATGTCATTGAATGGTGACGAATCATCGTTTTCCGCCCATTCTTCCGCTCATTATCATGACAAAAACTCACCCCGTCGAGCCGGCCGATCGCGCCCGAAGGCCGCTCGCCACCCGTGGAGATGTCATGATCTATGCCGTTGAATGCAGCATCGCCGAGCCCGCCGTCGAAGCCGGGTGGAACGACTTCTACAGCCGCGTCAAACTGCCGGCGCTGATCTCGGTATCCGGCTTCCGCACGTCGCAACGCTTTCGCGCCCTCGGCGGCGACGGCCCCGTCTACCTCGCGCTGCATACGATCGACGGCCCGGACGTGCTGACGTCGGCCGAGTATCGCGACAAGGGCGGCGGCAATTTCGCGCGCTGGCAGCCGCACATCGTCGAATGGCGCCGTAACGTGTACGACAGCGCGGCACCCGCGCCGGCCGTCTCCGGCCATCAATGGCTGGCCGTTTGCGACGACGCCGCCCCGTTCGCGCGAGCAGGTATCGCAGCCACCGCCATGCATGCGGTCGCGCTGGACCGCCAGCCGGCCACTCGCTGGCTGGCGGTCCTCGATCACGATCAGGCGCGGCTCGCGTCGGATGCGTCGGGCGCCGCGATCCGGTGCTATGCGCCGATGGGCGACCGGCTTGTCAGCGCGACGACGACGTCGGCCGCACGCTGACGGGAGCCCGGCCATGCCCAGCGTCACGATTTTCATCCCCGGGACGAGCATGCCGTCCAGCGCGGCACTCGATGCACTGTCGTCAGCCTGCGAGACGCTCTGCACCGAGGTGTTGCGCGCCGCACCCGGCACGATCCACGTCGCCTACGTTCCGATCCGGCTCGGCCGAGGACATCCGGTCAGCGCGGAGATCCGCTTTCGCATCGCATCATTTCGTACCACTGAATTGATGGACCGGTTCATGGCCGAACTGGATCGCGAGATTCTTCGGCACACCGGATTCGTCGCACGCATCCGCTGCTTCGGCTACGACACCACCCACCTTCACGCCCGACATTGACCCCATGAGCGCACCCGTTCCACGGCCTTCTTTCCCGCGCCGCCAAGTCGGCGATTTCACGGTGACCGCGATCAGCGACGGCACGCTGACGGCCGGCCTCGATCTGCTGTCGAACATCGACGTCGACGACGCGACCCGCATCATGCACCGGGCCGGCATGCACACGCCGTCGGCGGTCAACATCAACTGCTACGTGATACGCGGCAACGGCCGCACCGTGCTCGTCGACACCGGTGCCGGCGGCATCCGGAACTGGGGCGGCCTGCTGCGTCCGTCGCTGTCGCAAGCCGGCATCGATGCACGCGAGATCGACACGGTCCTGCTGACGCACGCGCATCCGGACCACATCGGCGGCCTGCTCGACGCAGACGGGCGCCCGGCCTTTCCGCAAGCGGAGGTGCTCATCGACGAACGGGAACGCATGTTCTGGCTGGACGACGATATGTACGAAAGGGCCAGCGAGCGCGCGCGCGTCAATGTCCGAATCGCGCGGCGCGCGTTCGACGCCTGCGCGGCGCAACTGCGCACCATCGCGGCAGGCGACGTGCTGCCCGGTATCGCCGCCGTGCCGCTGCCGGGGCACACGCCCGGCCACACCGGCTATCGCGTCGAATCGCAGGGCAAGCGCCTGCTGATCTGGGGCGATCTCGTGCATTTCGCGCCGATCCAGGTTGCTCGCCCAGACGTGTCGATCGCGTTCGATCACGATCCGTCGCAGGCATCGGCGACCCGCGCGGCCACGCTCGCCGAAGTCGCTTCGGATCGCTTGCTGATTGCCGGCATGCACCTCGCCGACGCAGGCTTCGCACGCATCGCGCGCACGCACGACGCAACGGGCGGCGCGTATGCGCTGATCGGCGCAGATTGAGCGAAACGGGATCAAGCGAAACGGAACGCGGGCACGCCATCGCGCCGCACGATGCCCGGACCGTGCAGCGCATCGTCCCGCACAAGCGATCGATCTACCGGACGAGCCCGCGCCGATATGACACGGGCGCCGGTATCCGGCGCCCGCTCCGTCGCTGCCCGGTCGTCCGGCTCAGCGCCAGTTCGCTTCGTAGAAGCGCACGTAGCCGCTGCGCAGCGTCACGCATTGCGCGCGCGTCTCGGACAGCAACCGCCGTGCGGCTGCCTCGATCCGCTCGCGGTGCTGATCGTACGCACCGACCATGTCCTCGAAGCGCGGCGATGCCGCACCGAAATGATCCTCCAGCGCCTCGGCGGTGATCTGACATTGGACGCGCTCGCCATTGACCAGCGCCGTGAAACCCAGCATCAGGTCGCGCCCCGAATATTCGGGCTTCTCATTCGTGAAATGGATCTGCATGGGAGCCGCCTCGACCGGTAGAAAGCAAATGACCGCGTCCGTCGTCCGCTACCGGCCGGACGAAAATTTACGCGGGCTCGCCGGCAGAGGCACGATCCACGGGGGTATGGCGCGGACTAATGCATGCCGGTTGCATTCCACTTTAGACGGTTTCGCGCAGGAGGCAAAATTTGCGATGTGCGTCGTCCCGACGCGCATTTCCTCTGACCAGCGCAACATCCGGCACCGTTTTGCCGAACGGCGTCAGTGAGGATCGGTAGGCCAGACGTTCAGCGCGATCGCGGCGGTCGTGGCGCCCGCCGCAATCGCGGCCGCTCCGTATTGCACCGCGTCGCTCAGGTCGAACAGCAGACCGTGGATCGCCACGGCGATGCCGCCCAGCATGATGAAAGTGGCGATGGCCGCCAGCACGACTCTCAGTTCCGTCCGAACCATGATGCGTCTCCCGAACGGATGCATGTCGCGTCGCATGCATGTTGCGATGCGGAACACGGCGCGTGCGTGTTCCTTTTCCATCATTGCAGGCGGGCGCTTAAAAGCAAGGGGTTTTTGTACGCAGTCGCACAACGTGCGCGGCGCTTGTATGATGAGGCGATATCGACGGCGGCGGCCCGGGTGGCGGATGGTGCGGTGCAGGGCGTCCAAGGGTTTCGACTGCGAAGCGGGGGCCTCGGAACGCGCTGATGTGCGGATTCGGGTTGACCGCGAAGCGTGGGACCAGAGCAAGCGCTGAAGCGCCAACTTGGGCCGATCGCGAAGCATGGGCCCAAGTAAGCGCTGAAGCGCCAACTCCGGCCGACCGCGAAGCATGGGACCAGAGTAAGCGCTAAAGCGCTAACTCTGGTCGACCGCGAAGCATGGGACCAGAGTAAGCGCTAAAGCGCTAACTCTGGTCGACAGGAGACAAGACATGCCTCAATCTTTCGTGCTGCCCGCCACCGCGGGCCGCACCGACCTGCTCGCGCAGGCGCATGCCCGTTCGACCGCGGTCGGCCTGCGCGCGAACGAGCGCCCCGATTTCTCGCCGCTGTCGCGGCTCGCACTGCGCGAACTGCTCGACACGAACCACGCATTGTTCGCGCACGCGCGCCCGGTGATGGAAAACCTCCACGCGCAAATCGCCGACACGCAAAGCCTCGTGCTGCTCACCGATGCCGACGGCGTGATCCTGCACAGCATCGGCGACGCGGACTTCATCGAGAAGGCGAACCGCGTCGCGCTGTGCACCGGCGTGTCATGGGCCGAAGGCGCACGCGGCACCAACGCGATCGGCACCGCGCTCGCATCGGGCCAGGCGGTCGCCGTGCACGGCTCGGAACACTTCCTGCGCGCGAACCATATCCTCACCTGCTCGTGCGCGCCGATCATCGATCCGTTCGGCCGTACCCTCGGCACGCTCGACGTGAGCGGAGACCCGCGCGGCTTCAGCCCCCATACGCTCGCGCTGGTGCGGATGTCCGCGCAGCTGATCGAGAACCACCTGTTCGCGAACCAGTGCGCGGAAGCGCTGCGGCTGCGCTTCCACGCCCACGAGGATTGCGTCGACTCGCTGTTCGCCGGGCTCGTCGCGTTCGGCCCCGACGGGGGGCTGATCGCCGCGAACCGGAGCGCGCAATTCCAGCTCGGCGCGACGTTCGATGCATTGCAGCATCAAGGCTGCGACGCGCTGTTCGGCATGCACTTCGGCCAGCTCGCGCAGCACGCAGCCCGCGCGGCCGGCGCACCGTTCCGCCTCACGCTGTCGACCGGCGTGCGCGTGCTCGCCCGCTGCGAATTCGCGGAAGCGCACAAGACGACCGTCGCCGTCACGCCGCCCGCCCCCGCCGTGCGCACGCGGGCGCCGGATCCCGACGCGATCACGTTCGCGACGCTCGACACCGGCGATGCGCGGATGGCCGCCGTGCTCGAACGCGTCGCGAAGATCCGCGGACGCGACCTGCCGTTGCTGATCCTCGGCCAGACCGGCACCGGCAAGGAATGGCTCGCGCGTGCGCTGCACCAGGCATCGCCGCGCGCGGACGGCCCGTTCGTCGCGGTCAACTGCGCGGCGCTGCCGGATTCGCTGATCGAGGCCGAACTGTTCGGCTATGAGGACGGTGCGTTCACAGGCGCGCGCAAGCGCGGCAGCCCCGGCAAGATCGTGCAGGCCGACGGCGGCACGCTGTTTCTCGACGAAATCGGCGACATGCCGCTCGCGCAGCAGGTCAGGCTGATGCGTGTACTGCAGGAGCGCGCGGTGATGCCGCTCGGCGGCGCACGCGCGGTGCCGGTCGACGTGCGGGTGGTCTGCGCGACCCACCGCGACCTGCGCGCGATGATCGCCGCAGGCACGTTCCGCGAAGACCTGTTCTACCGGATCAACGGGCTCGCGGTCACGCTGCCGCCGCTCGCCGCGCGCACCGACCTGCCCGCGCTGGTCGAGCGGATCCTCGCGCGGCTGGCGCGCAGCGAGCCGATGCCGGACCGCCTCGCGGCCGACGTGCTCGACGCGTTCATGCGGCACCGCTGGCCCGGCAACCTGCGGCAAATGACCAACGTGCTGCGCACGGCCGGCATGCTCGCCGAAGACGAAGCCGAAATCACGCTCGCGCACCTGCCCGACGATTTCTGGCTCGACTGCGACGACGCACCCGCGGCGCAAGCCGCACCGGCCGACGTGCGCGAAGCGACGACGCTGCAGAGCCACCAGGCCGCGGTGATCGATGCCGTGCTCGCACGGCACGGCGGCAACGTATCGGCCGCCGCGCGGGAGCTCGGGCTCGCGCGCAATACCGTATACCGCTACCTGCGCCGGCACTGACACGTTCCGGGCCGGTTGCCCGCCCGACGGGCGCCGGCCGCAGGCGGCTTCGGGTATGCTTGGCGCTTGCGTTGCCTTCCGGCATCGCGCTGCCTTGCCTCGCTTCGCTGCCGATTCGCCGCCCGCTTTCACCCATGACCGATCCCGACCACCCGCCTCTCGTGCGCATCGAGCCGCTTGGCGCGACGTTCGACGCGCCCGATTCGCTGACGCTGCTCGAGGCCGCCGCGTTCGCGCACGTCCGACTGCCGCGCTCGTGCCGCAACGGCACGTGCCGAAGCTGCCTGTGCAGGATCGTCAGCGGCAGCGTACGCTATACGATCGAATGGCCGGGCCTGAGCCGCGAGGAGAAGGCCGACGGCTATACGCTGCCGTGCGTGGCCGTCGCGACTTCGGATGTCGTGCTCGACGTGCCCGACGCGGTGATGATCGACTGAACGCGGCGCGCTGCCGCGCGCCGTCCCGCAACGATGATGCCTGCCTGGAGAAGATGATGACCCAGTCCACCGATCGCATCGAGAAGCAAGCCTTGCTCGCCGCGCCGCTGGCGCGCGTCTGGGAAGCCGTCAGCAATGCCGGCGAATTCGGCATCTGGTTCGGCGTGTCGTTCGACGGGCCGTTCGTGCCCGACCAGCCGCTGTTCGGCCGCATCACGCCGACGCGCGTCGATGACGACGTCGCCAAGGCACAGGAGCCGTATGCGGGCACTGTGTTCGAAATCGTCGTCGATCGCGTCGAGCCGAAACAACTGTTCTCCTTTCGCTGGCACCCGTTCGCGATCGACCCGAACTTCGATTACACGTCCGAGCCGATGACGCTCGTCACGTTCGCGCTCGCGGAAAAAGACGGCGGCACGCTGCTGACGGTCACCGAGACGGGTTTCGACCAGCTGATCGAAGCGCGCCGTGCGAAGGCGCGCGAGATGAACGATCACGGCTGGGCCGCGCAGATGATGCTGATCACGAAATATCTGGCGAAGCACGCGTGAGCGCGGCGCGCGTCATTCCCGGTATCCACGTGCCCGCATGCCCTAGCCGCGGGTGCATGGCATAATCCGCTCCATCGTTACCCTACGCCGCCCCGCGCATCGCATGCTGAGTCGTCGTTTCCGGAAGATCGTCAGTCTGATCGGGATGCTCGCCATCCTGATGACGGCGCTCGCGCCGACGATCTCGCAGGCGCTGACGACGCAAGGCCGTGTCGACGCGCTGCTTGCCGGCCACTGCACGGTTGCGCCGGCTGACGGCGGCCACGCCGGCGATGCGTCGTCGAAAAGCCTGCAGGCGCATCTGCAGGCCTGCGGCTATTGCAGCCTGCTCGCCCATACGCCGGCCCTGCCCGCGCCCGAACTGACGTTCGCGGCCAACGTCCACCCGCTCCAGCACCGCGAAGCAACCCGCTTCGACAGCCTGCGCCGCGCGCTGCCGCTCACGGCCGCGCAGCCGCGCGCCCCGCCCTTCACGTCCTGATTCGTCGTCACCGCGCGTGATGCCGCAGCGCATCGCGCCGTCCGCACGCGCCCGCGCGTGCATGCCGTGTCACGTTTCGAAGGACGATCATGTTCGACCGTATTGCTCGCGGCGCCGTGCCGTGCGTGCGCTCGCCCGCTTCAGGCCGTTGCGCGCGCGCGAACGCGCGGCCGCGTGCTGAATTCGAATACATCGTTTTCCTTATCATTTCCAACCGGATCATCCCGTCATGAAAACCACTGCATTCCTCCGCGGCGCACTCGTCGCTCTCGGCTTCGTCGTCGCCCAGGCCGCACACGCGCACGCGCACCCGAAAACCCTGGAACCGGCCGCCGACGCCACGCTGTCGAGCGCGCCGCACGCGGTGACGATCGACTTCAGCGAAACGCTCGAACCCGCATTCAGTTCGATCGCCGTCACCGACAGCCACGGCCAGTCGGTCGCCGACGGGAAATCCGCGGTCGACGCCGGCAACCGGAAGCGGATGCATGTCGCACTGGCGAACCTGACGCCCGGCACGTACACGGTCGGGTCGCGGTGGCGAGCGACGGCCATCGCACGCAGGGCCGCTACGCGTTCACGCTGAAGTAACCGCATACGCTGCCCGCGCTTCCCTACCCGATCAGGAACACCAACAATGAAACGCTCGATTCCGACCAGCCTGCTGTTCGCACTACTGGCGCTGCAGGCGCCCGCCACGTTCGCCGCGTCGGCCGTCCAGGCCGATGCATGCTGGATCCGCACGATGCCGGCGACGGTGCCGTCATCCGGCTATTTCACGCTGAAGAACGACGGCGACAAGCCCGTCACGCTCACGGGCATCGATACGCCCACGTTCGGGATGGCGATGATGCACGAAACGCAGACGGCCGGCAGCACCGCGAAGATGGTTCACGTCGAAGCGGTCGACGTGCCCGCGCACGGCACGGTGACGTTCAGGCCGAAGGGCTATCACGTGATGCTGGAGGAGCCGCGCCAGCCCGTCGCGCCCGGCGCGAAGGTGCCGTTGCGGCTGCATTTCGCCGACGGCGCGACGGCGTCCGTGACCTGCGACGCGAAGGCGCCGTCCTACACCGGCCAGTAACGCCGCCTGCGCAACGACCGAAGGAGATGCACATGAGCAAGGAACGCCTGCCGCTGGCCAACCTGATCGTCCGCTACCGGACGCCGTTGAATGTCGCCGTGCTGATCGTCTGCGGGTTATGGGCGGGGTGGATCGCCTGGATGACGCGGCCGTCCGCGATCGATTCGCCGTCGTCGATCGCCGCCTACTGCGTGCGCGACGCGCGTTGACGCCGTGTGTCGGGGTGAACCGCGCCGCCGTGGCATCATGCACGGATTCACCCCGACCTCGGAACCCGCCTTTCGGAGCGCCGCATGTCCATTCAGACCTGGCTGCTGTTTGCCGCCGCCTATCTCGCAACCACGCTGTCGCCGGGCCCCAACGTGCTGCTCGTCATCCGCAACACGGTGCGCTACGGCTCGCGCGGCACCGCCGCGACGATCGCGGGCAACCTCGTCGCGCAAGGCGCGGTGGTCATGCTCGTCGCGTTCGGCGTCGGCGCCGTGCTGGCCGAGATGCCGCCGCTGTTCATCGCGATGAAGGTCGTCGGCGCCGCGTATCTGATCTATCTGGGCATCCGGCAACTGCGCGGCGGGCGCAACCGCCGTTCGCCGGACGGCGGGGCCGCGATCGTCGAGCCCGACCGCAGGAAACTGTTCCGCGAAGCGCTGTTCGTGTCGGGCAGCAATCCGAAGACGATGATCTTCCTGTCGGCATTCATGCCGCAGTTCATCGCGCACGATCGCCCGCTCGCGATGCAGTTCGTCGCGATGTACGCGACGATCGCCTGCACCGTCGTCATCGTGCACAGCGTCTATTCGTTCGGCGTGCGCCGGCTCCATCGCGGCATCGCCATCAGCCCGTGGGTACGCGCGGCCAAGCGCGCGAGCGGGCTGCTGTTCGTCGGGCTCGGGATCAAGCTGCTGACCGCGCGGCAGGCGTAAGCATCCGCACGGCGACGGCCCGCGCCGCGGCGCGGGCGAAATCGTCAGTCCTTCGATGCGGCCAGCGCTGCCGCAATCTCGCTGAACGACGGCCGCGCGTCGATATCCTCGTTCAGGCACGCGGCCGCCAGTGCGTCGAGTGCGTGCGAGTCTTCCCACGCACGCGGCTCGCAGCGCGCCAGCAACTCGCCGAGCAGATGACCGAACGCCCTGACCTCCAGCCGTTCGAGCCGCGCCGCGCGCTCGCGGTCGTTCACGTCGTAGACCGACGCCGCGCCGAAATCGCCGAGCAGCGCGCCGCCGTTGCCGTCGTGCAGGATGTTGTGCGCGTACAGGTCGCCGTGCATGATGCCGCGCGCGTGCAGATGCGCGGCGACCGACGCGATGCCGAGCGCGATCCGCGACGCGTCGGCCGGCGCGAATCGCGCATCGGCCGCATATACGTCGCGCGTGCAGGACGCGAAGCTCGGCGGCCCGGCGAGATTGGTCAGCGCCGGATCGACCAGTTCCATCACGAGGCCGTGCGTGCCGTCCGGATGACCGCGCACCTTGCCGATCACCGGAATCATGTTCGGATGGCGCCCGGCGTGCAGGCAGGCGGCCATTTCGCAATCGGGCAGGCCGTCGCTCGTCACCGCGCCCTTGAACAGCTTGACCGCGACCGCTCGCGGCGCGGCGCCGTCCACACGCCATTGCGCGCGGTGGATTACGCCCGACGCGCCTTCGCCGAGCTTCTCGTCGCAGGTCAGCGACGTCCAGTCGATGTCCGCGACGCCCGGCTCGGCCGAAGCCACGGCTTCCGGCGCGGCGCCGAACGGATTGCCCGCCGATGCGAGCCACGCGAGGCGCGGCAGGCGCAACAGCCAGTCCGGCAGCGCGTCGAGCCGGTTCGCCGACAGCCGCACCAGCTCCAGCGCACGGCAGGCGGCCATTTCGGGCGGCAACGCACGCAGCCGGTTACCCGCGAGCATCAGCTTCTGCAGGCGCGCGCAATCGCCGATCTCGGCAGGCAGTGCGTCGATTTCGTTGTCGGTCAGGATCAGCCAGCGCAGCGCGCGCGGCAGCGAATCGCGCGGCACCGTGCGGATCCGGTTCGCCTTGAAGCCGATCATGTCGAGCTGCGCGCACGTGCCGAGCACGTCGGGGAATTCGGTGAAGCGATTGCCGGACGCGAACAGGATGCGCAGGCGATGCAGCCGCGACAGGTCGTCCGGCAGCGCGGACAGTGCATTGCCGGACAGGTCGAGCACTTCGAGCGTGTCCGCCAGATCGAAGATCTCGCGCGGGAATTCGGTCAGCCCGCACGCGAGCTTCAGTTGCCGGGCGCCCGACAGCTGGCCGGCCTGCAGTTGTTCGAGAGTCGTCGTCACGGGGAGAAAACGGGTTGCGGTTGTGAGGATCGTCGGATCGATCCGGCGAATTTTACCGGCTTCCCACTCGCCTGCCTCGCAATCGCGTCACACCCCCTTCACAAACGCGCAATGTGGCGCTAGAATTGCGCCCCTTGCAGTACTGAAGTGCCGACGTGGTGAAATTGGTAGACACGCTATCTTGAGGGGGTAGTGGCGAAAGCTGTGCGAGTTCGAGTCTCGCCGTCGGCACCAGATACGGTTTTTCCGTGTTTCGTGCATTTGCAAAAAAACCGCAACAGCGCAACGCTGCGCGGTTTTTTTTATTTCATCGCCACCGCTCTCACACTTGGTCCCCGGTGACACCGGAAACCCTTGGGCGACCGGATTCCAAGGGCATGGGCCGCGCACCTGCCGCCAACTACGCTCCCCGGCGTTCCGCGTTCTTCATGATGCTCGTGAATTCGCGCAATCCGTTCGGAAGCCATCCCCTCGTCTTCCGCATTATCTTCACGATCGCCTCGCGTCTCGCTCCCTGCACGGCGAGCCCGCATCAGGAGGATTCCCCATTCAATCTTCCTGCATGCGGGCTCGGCGAGGAACGTCAACCGGTATGAGGCGGACAGTATCTGTTACTCAAAATCGCGGCTAGAACGAGTGGCGCATCCCGATCCGTACGTCTGCCTGTGTCGTGGTCGACGACGGCACGAAGCTGTAACCCACCACCGCGTTCACACCGCTCGACGCCTTCACGTAGTCTCCCGACAGATAGACATCGGTCCGTTTCGACAACAGGTAATGGAGGCCAAGCGCCCCTTCGTTCCAGTGATGGCCTTCGAACGTCGTGTACTGATACCCTCCGATCACGCTGAACGACGGCGTCACCTGCCAGGCTGCACCGCCCTCGCCGACTTTCATTCTCGACGTTTGCCCGTTTCCCTTGATGGTCGAATACGTGAAATTGCCGAGCAGGGTTACCTTGCCGATTTCATAACTCGCACCAATACCGAACGTCGCCTGTTTGTCGACCGCAAAAGGCGTGCTCGCATACAAGTCGGTCACGGCTCCGGTTGCCGAATCGACGCTGACCGTCGGTTTCCCGAGGAACGTGCTGGTGCCGATCATCAGGTATGGATCGAACGCGTATATCCCGTGCGGATTGTTGAGCTGCGTATATGCAGCACCCATCGAAAATCGACCGTTGGCATAATGCGCACCGGCGCTGTAGGCACTGTTTTGATGAAACGCCCCGGCCACCCCGCCGAAGGAATACATGCCGCCGAACTCGAGTCCGCCGAAGTTGGCTGACTTGAATTTCACGGAATTCGGCAACCGGTCCCCATTGAAGCGGTCGAAATCGCCCTGGTGAATCGCGTACCCGCTCCCCCATCCGGATACGTTGTAGTACGTGACAAACTCCTTCGTCATGTCCAGCTGGTTGCCGAGCGACAACGTACCCCACTCGTTCCGAAGCCCGACGTATGCCTGCCGCCCGAACGCCGCGCCGCCGAATCCGAGTTGCCCGTTCGCCACGCTGAATCCGCTTTCGAGCACAAAGACTGCCGCCAGCCCTCCCCCGAGATCCTCGGTTCCCTTCAGGCCCCAACGGTTTCCATACGATACGCCGTCGTCGAATTTGGCGACACCGGACCCGCCGGTGTTGCTGACATAAGTGATCCCTGCATCGATGACTCCGTACAGCGTCACGCTGCTCTGCGCCTGAGCCACACCGCCATACATCGATATCGCACAAGCAAGCATTCCTAATTTATATTTCCCCATTTTCTCCTCCTTGATTGCCCACGTTGAAATGAACCGGTACTTGATGAAATCCCGAAGTGCCGCTTATCGAACGCCTACCGTATCCGGAATCGGCGCGAAGCCCGGCGCGGCACCGTTCCGTCGATCAACGACAAGCCACCATCGATTCCGGTGCCCGCTGACGATCGACGCGCCGATCACTGCCTGGAGATGGGCCAGCTTCCGTCGATCACCGGCCCCTTGATTTCACCGAGATTGAATATCTCGTTCGCCGTCAGGCGAATCGCCCTGTTCGAATCGACGAAATGCAGTGCGGCCTGGTCGCCCAATACCATTGCGGCGGCGCCGTCGACGAGCAGTGCGGTACCCTCCGGCAATGCGATGACGTGCTCCCGGGGATTGATCGCGAGAAACTCGGCGATCCGCTCCTCCCGGCTTTCGCCGTTGAACCCCGCCGGCTTTCCGCTGATGAAATGCGGATTGATCTGAAAATGGACCAATCCGAGCGCGCGCAAGGTCGGCGGCTGAACGATCGGCATGTCGTTGGTCGTACGGATCGTCGGACATGCGACGTTGCACCCGGCGCTCCAGCCGATATATGGCATGCCGTCATTCACACGTTCCCGGATCGCATCGACGATGCGTTCGTCATACAGACGCTTGAGCAGCGCGAACGTATTGCCGCCGCCGATCGCGATCGCCTCCGCTTCGGCAATCGCCCGAAGCGGATCGGCGCGATGAATCGACTCGAATTCGAAGCCGATCTGTTCGAAAACGGGGCGCGTCATTTGTTCGTATTCGTCGTAGGTCGACGTAATGCCACCTGCATAAGGGACGAACAGGATCCGCTTTGCACGCCCCTTGAGCGCAACATCAATCTGCTCGCGCGCATGCGCCAGATATCCGAGATCGCCCTTGCGAGAACTGCTCATCAACAGTAGACGTTTCAATTTTCTTCCTTCAATACAATACCGTTGCCGCGACGACGGCGCGGACAACATTCATATCCATTCGGCGACCAATTTGGCCGCCAGAGAATTCGACAGGATCACCGGGCATCGCGCCTCGTGAAAAACATAATCGCGATGACGCTGTTCATATCCCATGCAGTCGAGCACCAGCATCTGCGCCCCGCGTGCGCGTAGCGCACGCGCGGCCGCCGTCAACGCCCGGTTGTCGCCGGTATAGGGTGACCACGCTTCGTACAACGCCGGCGTCGCCAGGCGTTGCCACTTCGACGTCGCCGTTTCGATCTGTTCGCGAAGCGGTACGATGACCCCGACTTTCCACGATTGAGCCATCACACCGACTACCGCCGGAATCATCTTGTCGGGCTCGAAAAGCCGAGCACGCCTGCACGAAAGGCCGTCGAATTCGCCGGTGCACAGCAGCAGAACTGCGTCGCACCCTCGCGCTTCGAGGCGCCCGAGCATTTCCTGCATTGCGACGCCGACAGCCTCTTTGTCGAGGACGACGGTCGTACCGTCTGCCATCCGCGTAACGAGCTTTGGTTGCATCTTGCGGGGCGCGAAGCGTCTATTCATTTCGGCGCGTGTCAGACCATCCAGCACCCCGGCATGAACACACCTCACGCCGTGCGGCATCGATGCCTCGACGACCGGTGCGATATCCGGCCTCGGCGCCTGGCCGATCGTCAGCGTGGCAAGCACTCGATGACTCATTTCTGCATCAACCGAGCGCGCGTCGCTGCTGGAGGTGCGCGAGCGAGCCGTACAGTTCGACGAGACGGTCATACTCTTCCATGTCGTGAAGCCGACATTTTCCGCTCGTGAATGCCTTCGCAACCTCGGTCATGAATGCGACGGCCGACGCGATGTCGATTTCATGACTCGCGCCCGTGCCACAGCCGGGCACCGTCGCCTCGGTCGAGATCGCGACGCCGACCACCGGCGCAGACGTCGAAATCGACGGTTGCATGATGCTGTTCAGATGATGCACGCCGTTCCCGTATGGCGTGATGTCCTGAGTCGTCACCGGAAACGTGACGGGCAGTCGGCCGGTCGTCATCTCCATGATTCGCAGCAGGTCCTCCGACACGCGCAGGATATAGCCCTGCTTGACCGTCGGTGAAATCGCGAACCCCTTGTGATTGAGAATCCTGTTCCCTTTCGTCGTATCGACGGAAAGGACGGCATCCATCTCGGGCAGCACTTCCTCAGCTTCGATCTTTTCGAACTCGACCGGCGAATCCATGAAGTCGACAGGCTCGCGCGGCTGGGTCGGTGCGTCTGGACACACGTGCGTCGTGATGATCACGTCGCCTGCCAATGCGTCGCCCCGTTCGCGCATGGTTGCCAGTTTGAGTGCCGTGGCCACCGCCGCGATGGCACCGTCGGCATCGGATACCAGACCGATGCACGCCGGCCTCGCGCCCAGACCGCCCAACCGTCCGACGATACCGAGCGTCGGTGCATGGCCTCCCGCCCGCTTTCCCGCGCGCCCCGGGATCGTCATCCTGACGAAATCGGTATCGCCCTTCGCCCCGACAAGAGGTGTTACCTCGATCTCGACTTCAGGAAACAATCGAAAGAGCGCTTGAATCGTTTGACCCGACGCATAGGCGCTGTCGAGCGCTTCGAATACCTGGATGGTTTGATGCAAACTCATGTGACTTACCTTGGTTATTTACCCGTCTTGCCCAACGTGACCAGAGGGCTGACGAAACTGAACAGCGCATCACCGGCGATGACGCCCGCGGCGAACGTCTCCATGCCGCCGCGCGCTGCCTCGCCACCCATGCGCTCGATCACCAGACGCAACGCGATGCCGGTCAATACGCACCAGCCCGCCAGCGGACTTGCAATCAGGAGGCCGGTTGCGAGCAACACGCCGATCTGACGCTTCGGGCCGCCCAACCATTGGGCAATCGCACCGGGAATCGCCCAGATCGCCAATGACTTCGCGACGTCCGCCGCGACACCGGCCTTGATCGTCGCCACGTAAACCTTCGCGACGGGCGGAATCAGTCCGGCGTGGAAATAGCTGCGATGCGCGAAATAGACAACCAGAATCGAGATGACGAACGCCAGCGTCGCCGCAAAGAACTGCTGCTGCCGTCCCGCGATTTCAAAGTTCGCGTTCTGGCCGCGACCACGCAGCAGATAACCGGCTTTCAGGTCATAGCCCATGTCGGCGAATGCCGGGCCCGTCGCCGCGGAAAAGCCGCACAGCAACGCCAGTGCGATCGGCGGAAAGCCGATCAGCATGCCGACCAGCAACGTAATCAGCGCGACCGCGAATGCCGGAAACCATCCGGAATGCATCGCGGCGATGCCGACGATCAGCTCATGCACGAATGCCGCCAGCGCCGCATACAGCACGAATGCGATCAACATGCCCGGCGACATCTCCGTGAACAGCCCGCCCAGCGCCGCGAGCGTGGCAGCGATCGACACGTAGGCGATCGCGCCGAACCGCAGCGACTGGCCGAGCACCCGGACGCCCCTGGCGGAATCGGAATGCTCGGCGTCGGCATCGCGCCGCCCCCGAATGATCATCACGGCCTGCGTCAGCGCAACGACGCCCGCGCCAATCATGATCCCGTGAGGGATATACGCCTTGGCGATATCAATTCCGAGGATCGGCTGCGAATAGCCGCGCAGCAGCAGACCGATGCCGAACATCAGAAGCGACCAGGTATTGCCGATGAACGCCGTGCCGAACGCGGACATCGGAATGTTGAACCACGATCCGATCGCCCCCACCGCCACCCCGGCGCCGAGAAGACGGGCCTGACGTCCGCCCTGATCGCCAGCCTTGATCGCCTCCGCGGCGGCGATACCCGGCGGCCAGGCTCCAGACGCGGGAAACAATCGCGTATCGAACATTCGATACAACAGATAGCCGTCGAGCAGCATCGCCAGCGCGGCGCCGGCGAACATCGGCATCACCAGATCGGAGCGACCGAATACGTACGGAATGGCGATGGGCAGCAACAAGCTGTTGGCGGCGCCGAACGTCGCGGCGGAAATCGCGCTCTGAGCCAGGTTCTGCACGTGAATCGACCGGTATCCGGCAAACAGACGAAGCGGCACACGCCCCAGCACCATCGCAACAAGTGCGCCGACGATCGACGTGATCGGCGTGACGCCAAGTGAAGTTACCACTTCGATGCCTATGATCGCCCCGACTATACTCAGCACTACCAATAGAATTGCATTTGAAAAAGTGAACGTACCCGGATGAACTTCCTGAGACAACTCGTCATCCGGCATCGACTTCCCGACTGAGGACATATCAGTATTCCTTTTCTGTAACACCATCAATTTCGATTAGTCATACTTATTTAAATGACCGCGCAGCTATCTGGAATGGCATCGACAGCCTGCCGCTCCAGACTGAATACCGGTCAGAAACCCGCGTACGAGCGACGGTGCTGCGTTCGATGCAGCATCAGGCAGCCGCCGCCGGTCCCGTCGACCAGTACGGATCGCCGACCGTGCGGCCCAGCTGGGATGCCTGTTCGCGCATCGTCGCAGCGAGACGCTCGATCTCCGCCGGCGTGCTCATCGTGAGCGGAAACGTCAGACTGAATGCCAGCGATTCACCGCTGGAAGGATCGCCGACCGCGCATCCGACCGCACCGATCCCCGGCAGCGATTCGTCCAGCGCGACCGAGAAGCCGGTGCGACGGGTTTCCGCGATCCGCCGCAAGAGTTCGGCGACTGTATCCGGCGCAGCCGACGAGGTTGCCGGCAACCCGCCGGCGAATCGGTGCGCGACAGAGTCGTCGGTCTCTCGCGCGAGGAGTGCCCGGCCGGTCGAACCGGCCCATGCGGGCCCGCGTTGCCCCGGAAAGGTGACGACGCGCAACGGATGAATGCCGGGGTGAACGCGGAGCACGACGACTTCCTGCTCGTCGAGGACGGAGATGTACCCGGTATGTCCGGTCTGTTCGCACAATCCGCTCAGCGCCTTGTCCATCATGCTGAGCAGGGGCGTCGACGCCCGAACCATGTGCGCAAGTTCGAGCAGCATCAACGCCGGCCCGTAGGCAAGCGTCCCGGGGTCGCGTTCGAGGAGCTTCTGCTCCGCCATCTGTTTCAAGACACGCGACGCCGAACTCTTCGGCATATCGAGATGCTGGACGACATCGCTGACTGTCACAGCCCGCCGCAGACGAGTCAGAAGCTGGAAAATCGCACTGGTGTTTTCGAGAGAGCCCATCGCTGGTTCCATATTTTGGAACTAAGTTCCACAATAAGAAACATGATGAGGGGAACCTCCCTAGACAACTAGTAGGAATTTCCCGGACTGCCGGGTCACGGTCCGCCCCTGTTTTCGAAGAATGTGCCGTCGCATCCCGGCCGGCAGGCCGAGTTCGCCGTTACCGCGCAAATCGAACCTGCCGGCGTTTCAGACCGCTCGCCGTCAGCACGATCAGCGATACGCCCCCGATCATCACGGTTGCCAGCGCGTTCATCTCCGGATTCATCCCGAGCCGTACCCGGGAGAACACCACCAGCGGCAGCGTGGTCGAACCCGGCCCGGAGAGAAATGCCGACAGAATGAGGTCGTCGAGCGAAATCGTGAACGACAGCAGCCATCCGGACGCGATCGCTTGAAAGATCGCCGGGAGCGTCACGTGAAAGAACGCGGCGACCGGGCCGGCACCCAGATCGAGCGCGGCTTCCTCGATGGCGATATTCAGCTCCTTCACGCGCGACTGAACGATGACCGCGACGTACGAGACGCACAGCACCGTATGTCCGATCGCCATCGTCATCCAGCCGCGCCCGGACGGCCAGCCGAGACACTGCTCGAGCGCGACGAACAACAGCAGCAACGCGATACCGAGTACCACTTCCGGAATGACGAGCGGCGCATTGATCAACAGCGAAAACGCGGACCGCCCGCGAAAGCGATTGAAGCGCGCGAGAACGAAGCCCGCCCATGTGCCGATCAGGGCCGACAGGCATGCGGTGCAAAACGCGATCTTCAACGAAAGCCCGGCCGCATGCAGCAGTTCGTCGTCGCGCGTCAGCTCGGCATACCATCTCAACGATGCATGGGACCACACGCTTGCCAGCTTCGAATCGTTGAACGAGTAAACGATCACGCTTGCGATCGGAAAATACAGGAATGCAAATCCGAGAACGAGCACGAGCACACTCGCCTTGCCAGTCATGTTCTTCACGCCGTGCCTCCACGCTCGCGGTTCTGGTAATGCTGAAATGCAGCGATCGGCACGAGCAGCAACACCATCATCGCGACGGTGATGGCCGCCGCCGCCGGCCAGTCCATATTGTTGAAAAACTCGTCCCACATCAACCGCCCGATCATCAACGTGTCGGATCCGCCGAGCAATTCAGGAATCACGTATTCGCCGACCGACGGAATGAACACGAGCAAGCTGCCGGCGACAATGCCGTTTCGCGCGAGCGGGATGGTGACGCGAAAGAACGCCTCCACCGGCCCGGCACCGAGATCGTAGGCCGCCTCGAGCAGGCGCATGTCCATCTTCATCAGGTGCGCGCACAACGGCATGATCATGAACGGCAGGTACGAGTACACCATCCCGATATAGACGCCGATATCGGTGTGATAGAGGCGCAGCGGCGATGCGATCAGACCGGCCGCCATCAGCGCGCGGTTGAGGATGCCGTCGTCCTTGAGAATGCCGCTCCACGCATAGACCCGCAGCAGGAATGACGTCCAGAACGGCAACATCACGCCGAGCAGCAGCACGTTCCTGCGCGCCGGCGACGCCCGCGAAATGCAATACGCGAACGGGAAGCCGAGCACGAGACACAGTGCGGTCGAGATCGCCGCGATTTTCAGCGAACTGAAGTAGGTCGACACATAGAGACTGTCGGTCAGCACGTTGGCGTAATGCTGCAGGCTCAATACGATCCGAATCAGCGAATCCGACACGACGATCGTGTCCGTATAGGGCGGGCTTCGAAGCGCGACGTCTGAAAAACTGATCTTGAGGACCAGCAGAAACGGAATGGCGAGCACCAGCGCGAGCCAGGCCGACGGAACGGCGATCGCGAGGCTGCGCCGGCTCGGCGCAATCGAGCCGAACCATGCCGGCACGCGTTGCAGCACGGTCGGCAACCGGCGGCGCTGCGTCAACTGAATACGGGAGATGTTCATGCCGTCAGCACCATCACGTCGTCTGCATCCCAGCACAGGGTGACCTCTTCTCCCGCGGCGGGCAGGCGATCAACCGTCCCGCCCGCGACCGGCACATGCGACAGCAATGTCCTGCCGCTCGCAAGCGCAACATGGAAGCTCGAATAATCGCCCATGTACACCGTGTCGACGACCGTGCCGACAGCGCAGTTGCGTTCACCGGCAATCCGTCGGCGCGACACCCTGACCCGGGTCGGCCGGACCGAAACGGCGACCGCCATGCCGGGCGAACCCGTGATGCCGTGGCCGACGTAAATCTCCGACTCGAGTTGCCCGCAGCGGATCACCGTATGATCAGGGCTGCTCTCGTGCACGGTTCCCTCGAGAATGTTGGTCGTGCCGATGAAACTCGCCGTGAACCGGCAATTCGGATATTCGTAGACGTCGCGAGGCGTTCCCGTCTGCACGATGTTTCCGGCGCTCATGATCGCGAGACGGTCAGCCATCGCCATGGCCTCCTCCTGGTCGTGCGTCACCATGATGCAGGTCACGCCGACCTTCTCGATGATCTTCACGAGTTCCAGCTGGGTCTGCTGGCGAATCTGCCGATCCAGTGCCGACATCGGTTCGTCGAGAAGCAGGAGCTTCGGCTGTTTCGCCAGCGATCGAGCAAGCGCGACACGCTGCTGCTGCCCACCGGAAAGCTGATCGGGCCGCCGGTTCGCGAACGAGGCCATCTGCACCAGTTCGAGCATCTGCATGACGCGCTCCCTGCGGGCATGCCGTGTCATCTTTTCCCATTTCAGCCCGAACGCGACGTTCTGCGCGACGCTCAGATGCGGAAACAGCGCATACGACTGAAACATCATGTTGACCGGCCGCCGATACGGCGGACATTCCGTGATGTCCGTGCCGTCGACGAGGATGCGGCCCGAAGTCGGCGCCTCGAAGCCGGCCAGCATCCGCAACAACGTCGACTTTCCGCATCCGGAGCTGCCCAGCAGCGCGAACAGTTCGCCCTTGCCGACGCAGAGGTCGACCTCCTGCACGGCAACCGCATCGCCGAACTTCTTGACCAGCTTCTCGATGCGGACGAATCCGGCATCGCTGTGCGCCGGATCGCTTAGGTTGGCCGGCCGCTGAAACAGCGGTGCGGCGTCGGTGAGATTCATGGAGTGCTCGCTCGTCTGAAAATGAAATCGGATTCCGTCGGCATGCGCGTCATGCGCGATGCCCGAGGTCAGAACGTATAGACCAGCGTCGTGCCGATCACGTCATTGCTTTTTCGCCACGAGCCGTCGGCGCGCTGGAACACGTTCTTGTTTGCCCAGTCATGGCGGTATTCGACCTTGATCGTGTAGTTCACGGCCGGGTAGAACATCAGGTCGAACGCGACGTCCTGCCGATTCGCCCCGCGACATTCGAGTCCGTTGTCGCTCGACGCGGCCAGACAGGACGGATCGATCCCGAAGCCGTTCAGGCCGTCGGTTCCGGCCGAGGCATTGCCCGCCAGCGCGCTGCCGCCGACATAGGTATTCCCGCCTCCGCCGCCGTTACGGCTGTCGTTCAGATAATCCCAGCGCAACGCGACACCCATCAGGCCGATCGTCGGCAGGTGCCATTTGCGCGTATACAGCATCGAAAGCCCCCACCACGTTGCATCCCGTCCGTTCCATGCCGCATGCTTCTGCTTGCCGAAGTCCACTTCCGCGTTGAACGTCGTGTCCGCGACCGCGTAGGTCGCGTCGATGTCCATGAACATGTAGGTCGAAAACGGCGATGCAGCCGTACAGTTGTAGCCGAAGCCTCCCGACGCGCAATCCCCGCCGGCATTGCCCGAATAGATCGGCTGGCGGCCGATCGCACCCGACCACCCCACGTCCCAGGCGCCCTTGCTGCGATCGATCCGCCAGTTGATCATCGGCGTGAGACTCGTATGCAGGCGTCCGCTCGAATCGGATGCGATCGCCGCGTGCGTCAGGTTCTGCGCATTGCCGACGATCACCTTCCAGCTGTAGTCGCCCTTGGATCCGTTGTATCCGGCGCCGACGAAATAGCCGGGAATGCTGAAGTCGTACAGGAGGTTGTGCGTCAGCGTCGGCAGCAGGTTGGATTGCTGCGACTCGTAGCCTGCGACGCTGGGCATGAGGCCGAACAGGAACTGGTTCGTGTCGTCGTGCGGGATCGTCACGAAAGCCGTATTGAAAATATTGTTTCCCTTGGCACCGTCGAGCGTCGTATTGCCGGCACCGCGGTTGGGCTGAATCTGGATTTCGGCTGAAGGGGCGGTAGGCCCGACGCCGAACGTCTTCTTGATGTCGAGGTATACGTCGCCCATGTTGCCGCCATAGTACGTATACCCGCTGTTGTGATCGAGAAACGAGACGCCGCCGCTGCGCGCATTCCGGTTGTACAGATACATCGGATCCAGATAGCCGGTGATCGACAGGCCGGCGATCGGCCCCTCGCTCGCTGCCGTACTGAGTGTCTCGACCTGCAGATTCTGTCTGGCCACTTGTTGCTTGAGATCGGCGAATTCCTCCTCCGAAACACCCGGATTCGCGCTCCCCGACTTCGCCGGCGCATCCTTCGCGGCCCGCTCCAGACTTTCGACCTTTCTTTGCAACACCTGCAACTGCGCCTTCAGTTCGTCGACGACCGTGTCCGCATGGGAAACCGCCGGCACACAGGCCATCAGCAACGCTCCAATCCGCTTGCTCATCCCGCGCCTCCTCACCGTGCCAATTATTTCGTTATGCATATCAATATGGATGTATTCATCGCGTGCGACGCCGTCATGTCGGCGTCGCGCCTGCTTATCGCCCGGCTTTCAGCTCGAGGTAATCCCGATTGATCTGGCGCATCAGGGAGATCGGCAGCGGCTTCTCGAGCGTCACCCGCTTCATGTCCTCGGGTGGCGGAAAGATGGCCGGATCGTTCATGATCTTCGGATCGATCAGCGGACGCGCAGCGCTGACCGAAGTCGGATACTTGAGCTCATTGGTTTGCGTGGCCGATACATCCGCGCGCAACATGAAATCGATGAACTTCATCGCATTCTCCTTGTGCGGCGAGCCTGCGGGAACGGCGAACATGTCGACCCAAAGCGGCGCACCCTCCTTCGGAATGACGAAGGTCAGATCGAATTTTCGTCCTGCTGCCTTCGCCTGGAGCTTCGCCGTTTGTGCGTCGCCGGAGTACGCCACGGCGGCGCATACGTCCCCTCCCGCGAGATCCGCGATATAGCTGGACGAGCTGAACTGGGTGACATACGGGCGAATCGCCTTGAGCTTGTCGAGCGCGGCCTTGAAGTCCTTCGGATCCTGCGTATCGGGATTGAGCTTCGCCCCGAACAACGCATCCTGGAAAGTCTCGCCGCCGTTGTCCTGCAGCGAGATCCCGCACGACTTCAGCTTGCCGGCCCACTTCGGGTCGAAGATCATGTCCCAGCTGTTCAGCGGCGCATCCGTGCCGGCACGCTTCCTGACCTCGGTCAGGTTGTAGGCCAGCCCCGTGATGCCCCATACGTACGGCACGCCATATTCCCCCTTGGGATCGTTGATCCTGATCAGATTGACGATCTGCGGATCGAGGTTCTTCAGGTTCGGCAACTTCGCCGGATCGAGCCGCGCGAACAGGCCGGCATCCTTTTCCTTCGCGAAGTAGTTGTTGCTCGGCACGACGATGTCGTAGTCCGACCGCCCCGCGAGCAGCTTGGTCATCAGCGTGTCGTCGGTGTCGTAAACGTCGTACGTCACCTTGATGCCCGTTTCCTTCTCGAACTTCTCGACCGTGCCCGGCGCAATGTTTTCCGAGAAGTTATACACATGAAGCACTTTGGCCTCGTCGGCATGCGTCGCCGTGCAACAGACCGCCGCCGTGATCGCGCACGAAACCGCCGCGAGAATCGCCTTCAGATTGGATTGAGTAAGCATGGCTGTCATGCACCTATTGACGATGTGAAGGATGCGTCGGCGACATAAGGCGACCGGCCACCTTGAACCGGATTCGCGTCGCATTGCCGGGAAGATAGGAAAGCGGCACGTCCTCCTGCTCGAGGATCTCCACCGTCGCCGGATCGGCGCCCGCGTGAACGGCGGCCCGGATCGCTTCGTCGCGCAACGACGCCAGCGTTTCGTCGCGAATGTCGTCGCGCATCGTCACGATGCGATCGACCTCGCCGCTGACGTCGCCGATCGCCACGCCGATCGCGTTGGCCGCACCGAAGTTGGCCGGCCGGATGACTTCGTCGGCACCGTCGATGCGATCGGGAAACAACGCGCTTCCGCCGCCGACCAGAATGACCGGCAACGGTACACCGCTGGTCCTGATTCGCTCGACACCGCCCGCCAGTTGCCGCAGCACCGTATTGAATGCGGTCCGACAGAAGCCGGCCGACACGTCCGGCACACGATCGCCGATGCAAAGTCCCGTGCCGAGAACGGACGCGACGTCGGTCAGCGTCAGCGTCGATCCGCCGAACACCATCGCTTCGCTGGTCAGTCGATAGCCAACGCTTTGCGGGCCGATCACCGGAACACCGTCCGGACCGCGCGCGATCACCGTGCCGCCGCCGATGCCGAGCGAAATGATGTCCGGCATCCTGAAGTTCGTCCGCACGCCGCCGATGTCGACGGCAAGCGCGGACTGGCGCGGGAATCCCTTCATCAACATCCCGATGTCCGCGGTAGTGCCGCCGACGTCGATGACGATCGCGTCCTTGCGCCCCGAGAGAAACGCCGCGCCCTTCAGCGAATTGGTCGGCCCGCACCCGATCGTGAGCACCGGAAACGCGCGCGCGACATCGGCCGCCATCAGCGTACCGTCATTCTGTCCGATCATCGCGCGCGCATGGTCGAGCCGCGTCGCCTTGAGCGCGTTGCCGAAACCGGCGATCACGTCCTCGATCACGTCGCCCAGCGCCGCATTCAGGATCGATGCGTTCTCGCGAGGCAGAAAGCCCACCGATCCGATCCGGTGCGAAAGCGTGACGGGAATCGCGCCGAGTTCATCCCGCACCCACTGCTCGACCAGGCACTCCTGTTCGGGATTGATGTTGGAAAACACGCCGCACACGGCAATCGCGTCGATGTTGCCGCGCCATTGGCGAACGGTGTTCCGGATCTCGCTCTCGACGAGCTTGCTGAGGAGACGGCCGTCGTATTCGTAACCGCCGCCCACGATGCGCCATTGCAAACCGACCGCCGCCGCGAGATCGCACGGCCAGTTGGCCAGTGGCGGCACGGACGCGGATGACGGCCCCGCCAGCCGCAGCAGACCGACGCGCCGCAGCCGTTTGCGTTCGACGATCGCATTGGTGCAATGCGTGGTGCCGAGCATCGCCAGTCCGATCTCGTCGCGCGCAATGCCGGTATCCGACAGCAACTGCTCGATGGCGGTGCGCACGCCGCCGAACACGTCGACGGTCGTCGGCACCTTCGCCGTCGCGATGCAGGTCAGGTTTTCATTCAGGATCGCGGCGTCCGTATTCGTGCCGCCAACGTCGATTCCGATTCGATAGACGGTCATGCGCGCCTCCTTGCGATCGATTCGACCGGCTCGTAGTCCACCTCGTAGCCGAAATACCGGGGGCCGGTCGTCCGGATACCCTGCTCCGTGCGCCACTGGTCATGGCACGGGCATGCGAGCAGCGCGACACGCATGCCGTAGGTCAGCGTTTCGGTCGGAATGGCATGCCCGGTTTCATGATCGACAAGCGTGATCAGGTCAGGCGTGGTCGCCAGAACGCCTTGCGCATCCCGCGCAACCAGAAACTCGTTCTGGAAATTCACGGTCACGCTGCGCCCGGTGTCGTGCTCGATGCCTGCGATCACCATCGAGCCGCGCGTGAATCCTCCCGTCGTGCGACGCTTCAGGTCGGCGATCTTTCCTTCGATCAGCAGGTAGCCGTTCAGCGCGTCGGCCAGATCGGTCACAACGTTGCCGGTCTGACGATCACCGGCGCGCGAAATCAGCCGGCCGATATCCTCGGCCAGCGTGATCGAGCCCGGTATCGCGCACCGGCGTACTTCCTCGCCGGTCAGCGGGAAATCGCAAGCCGTTGCGTTCGCACCCATTGCGTCCACCAGCGGACGGCAGAGGCGTTCCCCCCATTCACCATCGATCGGATGCACGGTCGCGCGATTGCCGCGCTCGTCGGCAAACGTGGCGATGCGGGCCGCCAGGCCATGCAGATGAAACGACACCATCTGATATTCCGGAAACGCGCGTCCCATCGCATCCGCGTCGACGACCGGCAGCCGGCGTCGCGCGGCCAGGATGAGCGGCACCAGCGAATTTCCGCCGCCGATCTCGACCGGCATCGTCGCGAATGCCCGCTTGCCGAGCGCGGCCTGCATATCGTCGAACACGATGTCCAGCTCCCGCCCGGACGGCAATTTTTCGATCGAGACCGCGGGCGCGCCCATCATCGACGTCGGCAGGATCAGCGCGCCGGCCGGCACCTCGTTCACGTCCAGCAGTTCGATCGGGCCGCTGCGGCGAATTTCGTCCAGCGCGATATAAAGCCCGATCGCCGTGTCGCCCCCGCCGCCCGTGCCCAGGACTGCCGCCCCCAATGCGATGTTTCTCACCGCGTCTTCGTTAAGCTGCCGCATGCATGCCCCCTGCCGCGGCGCCCGGTCGACTGCCCGGGTCGTTTGTCCGTCGTTCCATGTCTTGAGTGCCCCTTCGGTTCTCGGGTTGGATCGCCCCGCCGGATGCAACTCGCATCCGGCAGCGTGGTACCGAGAATCGGGCGCCAAATTCGGACGGTCACTAGACAAGATACGCAACGGGAAACGGGGCGTTTATCCCGGCGGGATAACAGGGCAGCCGTACGGGGCGAAACCGCGTCAGCCGGCGCTACGCGACAACTTCAGCGCGAAGTGCAGCCCGAACTGGGCGGCGTCCCGCAGGGGCACGCAGCCGACGATCTGCTCGATCTTGTCCAGCCGGTATTTGAGCGTCTTGGGGTGAATGCCGAGGCGATGGGCCGCCAGCTTATGCGACTGGCCTGCGTCGAAGAATGCCTCCAGCGTACGCACGAGCTCGCTTTCCTGCGCCCGGTCGTGACATGCGAGCGCACCGACCATGCTGTCGACCCAGCGTCGCGCGGCCGGCTGCGATGCGATCTGGCGGAACAACACGTCGAGCGCGACATCGTCGTACGCGACCGGACCGTCGACCAGCGCGGCGGCGTCGAGCGCCAACACTGCCTGGGCGTCCAGCACGCTTCGATACAGGTCCAGCGCGGAGTCGACCGGCGCGCCACATGCGATCCGCCAGGCCTCTCGCCCGGTGTCCGCGAGGCGCTCCCAGATCCGGCGAAGCCGCATGTCGATCGCCTGCCGCGTGCCGTCGGACGACGCACCGCGCGGAATCGACGGCAACCAGAGCAAGCGTCCGTCCCACTCGAACACGAGCGGCTTCGATTCGATTGCATAGATCGCCCGCCAGATCGCCCGGCTTCTTGCCTCGAGCGGCGTCGACGCATCGCATGACGGCCGCGCGGGCTCGAACAGAACCGCCACGCTCAGCAACGACAGATCGAGCGACTTCGCCAGCGCCAGCGCATTCGCCCGGTCGACGTCGCCTGCGGCAAGCTGCGCGAGCCAATCCCTGAACGGCTCGGCGTAGGCCTCGTCGGCCACGCGCTGTTTCGTCAGTTCCAGCGTCAGAAGTGCCGCCGCCTGCTCCATCGTCGCGACTTCCAGCGGGCTGGGTTCCAGCCCGTCGGGCACGTTCACGATCAGGTAGCCGTCGACCGGCGTATCGGGCCGGCGGCCGAGGGCGACCATCCAGGCGGCGCTCCTGACCACGGTCCGGGTCGGCACGATGGACGCCGGCAGATTGGCGGCGATGTCGGCGGCCCCCCATTCGTCCGATGCCGCATAAAGCACACCGCGATCGTCCAGCACGACGACCGACCGTCGCAGCACGCGCGCGAGCAACGACACGAGCGTATTCAATCCGCCGCCGTTCAACATTTCCGTCAGCAGCTGCTGCTGAATCATGCCGGCTTCGCGCGCGACGTAGCCGTCCTCGCGCTGAACGGCGCAGATGAGCGGCGTCAGGATTTCCGCGTAATCGACGCTGAGCGGGAGCTCAAAAAGCGGCAGCGAGAGCTCGTCCGCCATCTGCAATACGGCCGGCTGCAACGGATCGATCAGTCCGGCCTGAAACACGAGAGCCGCGCAACCGCCGCGGCTCAATTGTCTGATCAGTGCGACCTGCCGATTCGTGTCGCTTCCCGTAAAGCTCAATGTCGTCAGAAACAGATGATGGCGAATATCCCAGTCTTCCTCATGCTCGGTGACTGTCTCGAGTACATTCACATGATGCACGACATTCGTCTGGCCGCCCTTGCCGGCGATCAGTCGCGCCTCCTTCATTCCACCGACGCGAGACGCCTCGTCGACTGTCATCCCCATATCGTCCCCCTCTGTTCCGGCTCTGATTGCAGTAACTTCTGCTCCCGGGCGCTCCGCCGCGAAGTGCCGGCATGATACCGAGCCAATAGACGTTTGAGGACTCCCCCGGTGTGGAGGACCAAAAACTGGAACCGGGTGACTCGCGTGAAGCCGAAGCGAGAAAAGTTGATGTCCGACGCCGCCAACATGCGGATTGCCGATCCCGTGGACGCGCGCCTGCGCCGCAAGGCGACTCGATGGATGCACTGGTCGCGGACGGCTGCGGGCGTCGACAACGACGGGGATATTTCCGGAACCAGGTTTCGAATTCCGGGATTCAGTCGGCAAGCGCGGGGAAATCCAGACGGTTCAGCGTGAGGACTCTTCCTTCGGCCCAGGATTCGTCATGAGCCTGCACGCCAGTGATGAGCCGACCCCGCATCGACCCGGACCTCACAGGAGACCGGCCTTTCTCGCGGCGGCGGCCGCCTGGGTGCGATTCAGCACGTTCAGGGCTCTGAAGATGGCTGTCACGTGGGCCTTGACGGTCTTCTCCGACAGATCCAGCTTGTCTGCGATGACTTTGTTGGGGACGCCATCGGCGAGATAGCGGAGTACTTCGATCTGTCGCTGCGTGAGTGGTCCGCTGGGGGAAGACGGTGCCGGACGCGGGAAATCGTCGACACTCGGTGAGACTTGTTGGTCGAGCACCAGCGGCGGCACGTAGTGCTCGCCGTTCAGCACCATCTTGATCGCGGAAAGGACGGTATGCGGGCCGGCCGATTTCGGCACATAGCCGAGTGCGCCGCGCCCAAATGCAGCGCGTACATCGCCGGGATCTTCGGACGTCGACAGAACGATGATCTGTACTTCCGGACGAATGCCCGCAATCGTGGAAATGGCTTCGAGGCCATTCATCCCGGGCATCTTCAGGTCGAGCACAACGGCATCTACCTCGGTATCCTGACAAAGAATTTGCATGGCTTCGTCTGCATTGCCGACCTGTTCGACAGTCAGGCCTTCCTCGCTCTGGCAAAGCAGGGCCGCTACACCGTCCCGAAGGACCGGATGGTCGTCGACGATGAGTATCTTCATTGCAATCGACCAGACGAGTAATCGATGTAAGGAAAGGTCTTAAGACCTTCGCCCTATTCAGGCTTCCTATATCAATAGGATAGTCAAAGGTCGTAATGCTTCAGTCTTATTTTAATTTCTCGCCTCGCTGGCCCAACGTCGCGTTTACATTTTCTCGAAAATTGCCAAGACTGAATCTCGTTAGTGCCTAATGCGAGTCGACTGCATGGGAGTCAATTCGGGTACTCATCGTCAATGGACGACGCGATGACGATTTCAGGCTCACCAACCCGAACGGCATTGATTTGATTGTATCTTCGATGCAATTGGAGTAAGCCATGAACATTACCAATACCGGCGACGCAGTATGGGAATTGAATATGTCGTATCTGTGGCTCGCGCAACGCTTGCTGCAGGAAGATCGCGCGAAGGGCATGTTTCGTCTCGGCCTGACGGCCGATATGGCCGCCGCGCTGAGCTCGCTGTCAATGAAGCACATGATCGACCTTGCGTCGTCAGGACAGTTGCTTTGCATACCTCGTCCGGGGACGCATGATGTCGTGCGAGCCTTGATGCGGCCGACGCCACCCGTCGATATCGGGCGCCTGCATGTCGCCATGACGCTGGCGACCAGCAGGCCGGACGCCGGGGAGGCCGTATGAACCGCAACGTCGAGCGACCGAAACTGGCCGATGACGCGAAGCTGGTGATGGATGCGGTTGTTCTGATCCGGCTCGGCGCGCGCCTCCCGATGCTGCAGAGCGAGGTTGCGCTTGCACATGATCGGCTGGCCCGCCTTTATCGCGAGGTAACGGGCACCTTCGCGACGAAGGGAATGCTGCCCTTCTCCACTGACTGGTACATGACCTGGATGGCGAATCTCCACGCATCGCTGTTCTTCGGCATTTACCGGTTTCTACGGAAAGAGGCGGGTTGCCGCCGGCTCGATGCACTCGCCAAGGCGTACGACGAGTACACGGCTTGCTGCGAGATGGTCCGGTCGGGGCCCGTGCTGACCGTGACGCGCGCATGGATGCTGGTGCGATTTGTCGACGGCGCCGTACTGGATACCGTTCGGTGTGTCGAATGCGGCGCCAGATTCATCGCGTATTGCCACGACGTTCGTCGTCAGCCGCGCTGCGTTGGGTGCCATCTGCCTGCGCGTGCAGGCAAGCGCAGGCCTGCATGCGCGACCGATCTGCGGGTCGGTCGCATGATGCCCAGGAAAAATCCGCCGCACCCGGACAAGCGTTCCGGCTAGCCTTCATCGCTCCCGGCCCGCGCACGCGCGCCGGCCGCGACAAGATTGCCAATCGCGGCACGCAGCTTGCCATTCGGGATCGGTTTGTGGAGTAGCAAGCAACCGCTGGCATGCGCCTCTGCGAGCCGTTCGGCTCCCGTGTCGCCACTGATGAGCATTGCGGGAATTTCCACGTTGTATTCGTTGCGTAGTCTCTCGATGACTTTGAGGCCGTTGGTGCCGCGGAGTCGGAAGTCACAAATGATCAGATCCGGGAGCCTGGAACACGCGGATAGTTGCTCGACCGCATCTTCGTCGGAGTCCGCGACAATCGTCTCGTAACCCCACATGCCAAGCAGTCTTGACATCCCCTCCCGAATCGCGGGCTCGTCATCCACGATAACGACGAACCCTCCGGTCTGAATGAAAGCGCGAGTGATCTCCGGGGACGTGCTCAATTGCCGGGGTGTCTCGTCGGAGCGGTCCAGGCACACTTCGAAGCATGACCCGCGACCGGGCTCCGAGCGGACGGTCAGACCGCATTCCATCAGGTCAACCATGCGGCGTACTATCGCGAGGCCCAATCCAAGGCCTTTACCGCGATCGCGCTCGGGATTGTCAAGCTGGTAATACTCCTGAAATATCAGATCAAGCTGATCGTGTGGAATACCCCGCCCCGTGTCCCATACTTGAATCGCGATGCGTGTTCCCCGGCGGCGACAGCCAACTACTACCCGGCCGGTATCCGTGTAACGTATTGCGTTCGACACGAGATTGCGCATGACACGTTCGAGTAACACCGGATCGGTATCAACGATCGCTCGGCACGGTACGCGTGACAGCCGAAGATTTTTTTCCGACGCGTCGAGTACGTGGTCGTTGCATACGTGTGCCAGCAATGCATCGAGCTGGAACGGCCGCCGGTGTACCTCGATTACTCCGGCGTCGAGCCGGGAGACGTCGAGCAGGGCACCGAAAAGCATGTTCAGCGTGTCTGTCGACTGCTCGATCCGAAGAAGGATTCGCTCCTTTTCGGAAGACGTCGCCGCGCCGCGCAGTGCACCGACCAGCAGACTCAGCGCGTGAGACGGTTGGCGCAGGTCATGACTCGCCGCCGCGAGAAAGCGCGATTTGGCCAGGTTCGCTTCTTCAGCAATGTGCTTCTGTCGCAACAGGTCGACCGCAAGCTGCTTCGCGGTTTCGTTGCGTGCACGCAAATCGGTGGCGAGCTGTTCGGCCTGGAAGCGCAAGCGGATGTTTTGTGTCGCGCTCCGGTTGGCGAGCAATCCGAGATAGGCGATGACGCAGATGAACAGGAACATCATGGGAGCGGTCGCCTGCTGGACCCGGTTGGCCGAGAACGCAGCAACCAGAACATACGGAACCGTGGCCGGCAACAGGAATGCAAGGAACGCGGGGAAGTAGGTGCCGAAGACGGGGACCGCGCCTGCGACCACGCCGAGCGTGGCGGTCACTGCAAGACTCTCGACCTCGAAACCGCCCCCGTATGCGAGCCGGATAGACGACCAGCCCCAGCCGATGCCAGCCGCCGCGCTGCATGCAATGAAGGCCGCCGCCCAGCGCGATCCAAGACGCACTTTCGTCGCCGAGCGCAGATAGCGCCAGGCCAGAATGGCATGGACGATGGAACAGGCCGCAATGTACGCAACCCACGCGGGACCGGCAAATGGATCGAGGTGCCCCAATCGATTCAGCGAAATCGCGAGCGTAGCAGCCAGGAGCGTGCCGCCGGACACGCTCAACGTCACGGTGCCGTAAACGATCTTCACCTGTTCCACGGCAATCGGATCCTGCGGATGCATCGCCATTTGATGAGCTCCGTTCCCCGCCTGCGGAATTCCAGCATCGCCTCAACGAACGGCATCGATCAACACACCTTGCAGGACGACCTGCGGCCGCTCGGTACTGCAATCAGTATGGCTCGCGCAATGCGACGGGTCTACGGTGCTGCACGCCAGAGCACTAAATCACATCGGCGAACAAGAAAAACGAAACGAGAACAGCCAGCACCACGATGCACGTCGTATTGATAGCGATCAGAAAATTGCGTCGGCGCCTGGCCACATTCCCGATCGGGTCGGCGCGGCGACATCCGGGACACGGGTCCATCGTTCGCGCGTCCAGCACGTGGTGACATGCAGGGTTCGGACAATACCTCACATCACTGCGTCTATTACTCATACTCATATTTCCGCCTCTGAACCGATCCGCAAACCGAATCTTATCCACCGCGCCGTTTCGCTATTGATGGAGAACGCACAGTCGAGCCCGACAATTCATGCAATCGGCAATTTGTCTGAATATTTTGGGTTTCGCGCTCGGCAGTTTTTTCAGGGAGGCAGGAAGACTGAAAAATGAAGGCTCGACAGGACATCCCCCGATCCGGGGCAGCCCTGAAGTACCACGCATTTCCGCGGCAATACCGGCTCGGACATGATGAATCTCGCGCGCAATGAACGACCCGATCAATGCCCGTTCTGTTGATACACAAACGTCCCTCAAGATCTGGGGCTTCATCTTCCCTGCTCCCCGGCCAACCCCGATTCCTTTCTTAAGCTATGCTTAATATAAGAAGTGAGACGATTCAAGCCGTGCCTCCTGAAACCTTTCACATTCGATCCATGGAGAAAAACAATGAAGAAGCTGATTGCCGCAATCGCGCTGGCCTCGGTTTGCATCAACGTGTTCGCGGCTGATGGTGGGACCGCCACCGCGCCCTCCGAGCCCGTCACGGTCAAACAGTTTCTCGCCTCGGCGATTGACGATCAAGCCGCGTCGCTGCGCGGTCACGTTACGAAATCACTCGGCGACGACAAGTATCTGTTCACGGATGGAACGGGCGAGCTCGTTGTGAAGATCAAACGCAAGCTGTGGCCTGAAGGACACTCGGTCGCGCCGGAGCGTATGGTCGAACTGTCCGGCAAATGGGATAAGGAAAAGTCGCCTGACCGCTCCAAGTTGAAAGTAAAGCAGCTTCGACTGCTTCCGTAACATGGATGGACGCAGCGATGCGAAAAATATCGGCACTCGACGCTGTCCAAGTATGCTGTAGCACACCGAAGTAGTTTCAGTATCCAGTTGACTATAGCAGTCTCCTGGGCCTTGACCATAGCGATCGATCACGGAATTCGAACGTGACAATTCATGACAGTCGGCCGCTGATTTGGGACGTATGCTTGTACATGCAATGATCTCCCCCCGATCGTTGCTTGTTCGTGTCGGATGTGCCAGTGAACCACCGAATCCTCCCCTGGTCCGGTGGTTCTTTTTTCAGTGTCGACTATCGACGGCCGGGCGGGAGGCGGGATTGAAACTGGAGGCATCGTGACTTCCGCGCCAGGAGCGCGATCCACCGCATGAAGCCCGAACCGGGGTGTGTTTCGGGTACGCGCGACGCGTGCCGAGCCGTCGGCGAACCCGGCGATAACGAGAAATTGACTGGGCGGTTGAGGAGAAGATCGTGTCGCTGAGGGAGCGCCTGTTGTCCCGCGGAGTGGAACACGCGCTGACGCAAAGACGGAGCTGCGGTGATCCGGATCTCGATGAGAAAGCCCGTTCGGATTCGGTCCGCTGCTTCCGCCGGTCAGGCTTGTCGCGGTCGCCTGCGTTGCGATGGCGATGTTTGCCGTCTTCATATTCGGCATCACGGCACGACTGTTCGGGTTTCGTCTGACGACCATCCTGCGCATCATCCGCGGCGAACTGCCCGTCGCGTTTTCAACCTGCAGTTCGGCGACCATGTTGCCGCAGTTGATGAAAAGACGCAGGACACGGCGTCCCGGCTCGCATCGCGACATTCGTGAATCCGACCGGCTACTCGTTCAACCTCGAAGGCCCTTCGATCCACCTCGGCCTGTCGGAACAGCTGGCTCTGACGATAACGATGGCGACCACTACGAAAGGTGGTGCGGCCGTGCCCGTATTCATCCTTGCGATTCTCTACGCGACGCATTCCAGCGCGCGGTTGCCCGTCGAGGGACTCGCGTTGATCGGCAGGGTCGATCGATTGATCGACGTGGGCCGCACAACGCTGAACGTTCTCGGAAACGCCGTTGCGCCGCTCGTCATCGCGAAATGGTGCGGCGAATACGACCTTGAACCGGGATGGACGTACGAACCATCGATACGGTCCGACAGGAAGTCCGTCGCGCCCCCGGGCTGAAACGGCAACGCGCCGGCTATCGCGCGGGGATAAATGATTCACGTTCCGTTATCCATCTCGTCTAGTGACTCTTCGAGGCGAATGACCGATTCTCGGTGCGGGGTGCCAGGCACCGCACGCAATGCAAAGGCGCACAACGATACTCACGAGGAAGCAGAAAGTGCTCGAAAAATGAAAGCACCGACGAACGAACCCGGGAATCGGCCTCGGACCGTGACAGCGACGATGGCCGCGCCGGCAATCTCGATCGGACGATTTCCGGCACTGCATCCGGAACATCTCACGGCGAGCCGGTCAGTCAGGGTCGCGCAGCCGTTCGTCTATGAATGGACGAATGACCTTGGACGCCATGGGCAACGTGCGCCCCTTCAGCGAGACCCACGAAAAATGCGCGTCGATGTTCAACGCCGGCTGAGTCGGAATTTCTGCCAGACGCGGCGCCGCGTGACGCACGCCAATGACGATGGTATCGCTCAGGCGAGCCAGTTCGAGCAGACTGCCCAGTTCCCCGCATTGCAGGTTGAACAGACGGTCCGGGTGGCCGTCCGGCCCGAATCGCTCCATCAATGCACGCCGCGTCGCTTCGGGCACGATCGTGCTCGCGATCTGGTAGCGCTTGAGGTCGGTCAACGTGGCCGGCAGGTTGCCCTTCAGGATCGGATGGCCGTGACGACACATGATCGCCCCTCTCATGATGCCGATGGGTTCGACGGCGAGATCGTGATCCGCCGGAATCGCGCGCGAATCCGCTATCAGAATGTCGAGCGAACGTTCGCGCAAGGCCTTCAGCAGTTGCTCCGGCTCCGTTCGCATGATCTGCAGCTTCAGGTTCGGCTGGTGTTTCGCAACGTATAGCAGCAGCGGCGTCATCAGGATCGCGCCCGGGCCAGGTCCCATTCCGATCGACAGACGGCCCAGCGATCCCTCGACCATCTGGGCCGCGGAGTCGGTCAGCGCGTCAACATTGGCGCAAATCACCCGGGCCTGCTCGAGGACATGTTGCCCGAGCGGCGTCGCCTCGATGCGATGACCGATGCGATCGAACAATGCGCCGCCCAGCTCCTCTTCAAGTGCGCGAATGCTGCGGCTCAGCGCGGGCTGGGTCAAGAAAGCGGCATCGGCCGCACGGCTGAACGAGTTCAGTTCGGCCAGCAGGATCACATGCCTCAATTGGGTGAGCGTCATGACGGATCGTCCATAACTCAAACTCATCATATTTCGCAAAACAATGCATTGGACGTCAAGTTTGCCTCACCGTAAGCTTGTTCCACCCTCGGGAAATACACGGAGACCACGACGAATCATTCCTGGGGGCTGATCTCGAGTACGCCCCGGGCCTTGCGATGACGGTTGAAGACCACCGCAGATACAGGCCCTGTCCGTTTCCCGACGTACGTGAAACGGGCATTCGCGGTCGGTACCGGATCCTGATGGGGACCGCATCAAGCGGAAGTGCCATCCGCGCCGGCGGGGCACCGTTCGTTCATGATCGCGCTCGGTATCGAATGGATAATACTCAGGATGTCGAATGAAAGTAGGTTACGCCCGGGTCTCGACGGACGAACAGCATCTCGACCTGCAATTGAACGCGCTTCAGCAGTCGGGTTGCGACCGGATTTTCTCCGACCGCGGCATTTCCGGCGCCCGAACCGACCGCCCGGGGCTGCAGCACGCATTGGCGGCACTGCGACCCGGCGATACGCTCACGGTCTGGAAGCTGGATCGTCTCGGACGTTCGCTCAGCCACCTCGTTTCAATCATCGGCGAATTGAACCAGGCGGGTGTGCGCGTCGTCTCGCTGACCGAAGCGATCGATACGCAATCGTCGGCTGGCCGATTCACGTTTCACCTGATCGCCGCACTCGCCGAGTTCGAGCGATCATTGATCAGCGAGCGAACGCGGGCGGGTCTCGCCGCTGCGCGCATGCGCGGCAAAAGGCCGGGGCGACGGGCAATACTTGATGCAGAAAAACTCGAGCAGGCACGGGGACTGTTGACGCATCAGTCGGAAGCCGCCGTCGCGCGGCGGTTCAAGATTCATCAGCGAACACTGCAGCGAATGCTTAAAACCACCCGTAACACAAGCGGCGAAGCTGCGATGCCGGGCAACGCGAATGCTGCGGCCGGTTGCGCGCCCTTGTACGAGTGCCCGATCTGCATGCAGGCGTCCATGCAAATGGAAGGCGTCGAGGTGTTTGGTTGCAACCGGGCAAAAGGCCTGGGACGCAAGACCGAGTTGCCGCTGTCGGGCATATCGTTCGCGGGTGCCACCGCTCGAACGCGTCTGGAATGCGGAGCCGCGTCGATATGCGGCACTCCGTCGTGCGTCGCTGCGATCACGTAACCCGGGCAGCATTACAACAATACGATGGACAACAAGCGTAAAGACAGCCGCCCCCCGCGCCTGCCCCCCACTTCGAAATAGCCGGTTCCCCCCGTGCTCCGCACACATGCGGTCGCTGCATACCGCGCAAGCCTTATCCATTTCGAAACATTCACCCATGACCCATTCCATATCGTCACCGCTGCTCACTGGTCGAGTCAGCAAGAAGCTCGTCGTAGCCACGGTCGCCGGCAACGCAATGGAGTTCTACGACTTCGTCACCTACGCGTTCTTCGCGATTTATATCGGCAAGGCTTTTTTCCCGGCATCGACGCCGTCGGCAAGCCTGTTGCTGTCGGTCGCGGTATTCGGCGTCGGCTTTCTTGCCCGCCCATTGGGCGGGATTCTCATCGGCGCGTTTGCAGACCGTGCCGGACGCAAGCCGGCCATGCTGCTCACGATCGGACTGATATCCATCGGCACCCTGGGTCTCGCACTCACGCCGGCCTACTCGTCCATCGGCATGGCCGCTCCGGTCATCGTGGTTGCGTGCCGACTCGTGCAGGGCCTCGCCCTCGGCGGCGAGGTCGGTCCGTCCACGGCCTATCTGATCGAGATCGCCCCGTCGGCGCGGCGGGGCCTCTATACCAGCTGGCAACTCGCGAGCCAAGGCATGGCCGTACTCATTGCCGGTGTCATCGGGCTGACGGTGATCCTGTGCCTGCCGCCGGAACAGACACAGGCATGGGGGTGGCGATTGCCGTTCGCGGCCGGGTTGCTTCTCTTGCCTATCGGCCTTTTTCTGCGCCGGCATCTGCCGGAATCGTTGCCGCGTGATGCACAGGTTGCGCACGAAGCCGGGCTGGCGGGGCTCAAGCAGCACCGAAACGTCATCGTACTCAGCATGCTGGCGATCCTTGGCGGCACGATCGCAACCTATGTGATCAATTTCATGACCACGTTCGCGATATCCACGCTGAAGCTGTCGCCCGCCGTGGCCATGAGCGCGACGATCATCAACGGGCTGTTCACGCTGGTATTCAGTGTGCTGGGCGGATGGATGACGGACCGATGGGGACGCAAACCCGTGATGCTATGGCCGCGCCTGATCGCTTCGTTGCTCGCCGTACCGATGTTTCTATGGATGACCGAAGCACCGTCGCTCGGATCGCTGCTGGCCTCCACGGGTTTGCTGACGCTGCTTTCCTCGATGAGCGGATCGGCGGTCATTATCGGCATACCCGAAATGCTGCCACAGCGCATACGTGCGACCGGGTTATCGGTCGCTTACGCGCTCAGCGTGTCGGTATTCGGCGGGTCCGCTCAATTCATGGTCACGTGGCTGATCAATGCCACCGGAAATTCGATCATGCCGGCGTGGTACATGTGTGCCGCGGGCCTCATCGCCGTCGCCGGCACGTTCGCGCTGCCGGAATCACGAGGCCGCTCGCTTTGAGCCTGCGAGAGATTGTCCGCATGCCGACATTGCTGTCGTCATGCACGAGAAAAAGCCCCGATGCACGAGATGCGCATCAGGGCCATGCACGGCAAGACGCGATCAATACATCGCGTCGTCATCACGATCAGAACTTGTGTCGGATACCGACACGCGTAACCACCTGCGAAGTTCCCGTGGAATACCCGCCGGCACCCACGACGCCAACGAGGCCGTCCGTCCCGCTGGAACCCTTCTGATAGACCGCCTGCGCATACAGATCGGTGCGCTTGGACAGGAAGTAGTCGGTCATCAGGCCGACCGTGTGAAAATTCCCACCTACCCGGCCACCGTTTGCACTAAACGTCAGACGCGTGTAGTCGTACATCGCTCCGAGGGCCAGCGCGGGCGTCGCGAAATACTGCGCATTGCCTTCCACGTTCAGGAATCGGGCATACGCCGTCGGGGTCTGCATCAGGGATTCGCTCGCCATCACGCCCAGGGTCGCCGGACCCACTGCGTAGCTCGCCCCGATTCCGCCCGTACGCTGATTCGCGAAGGCGACAGTGACGGCCCTCCCGGTCGCGGCACTGGCGAGGCCGCTCAACAAGCCCGCAAACGGAATACCGTCGGTCTGCGCGCCGGCCGCATTGACGGTCGTCCCGTTCTTCAGATCAAGATAGGCCGCGGCGACCGTGAACGGTCCGTTCGAATAGCGTGCACCGACGCTCCAGGCGCGATTGTTCGAGAACTGGGTCGAATTGCTGAACCCGTACAAGCCGCCGAACTGGAAACCGCCGTAATTCGCACTCGTGTACTTGACCGAGTTGTTGATGCGGAACGAGTTGTCCGTATTGTCGTTGTCGAACGGATGCGAGAAGAACGCGCCACCCCAATTGCCGTTGGCGGTCATCGGTCCGAGGTAATCGACGACCGAATCGTACTGGCGACCCAAAGTAACCGTGCCGGCGTTCGATGACGACAGACCGACGTACGCCTGACGGCCAAACATGCGGCCGCCTTGACCCAGGGCGCCGCTGCTGGCATTGAACCCGTTCTCCAACTGGAAAACGGCCTTCATGCCGCCGCCGAGATCTTCGGTACCCTTGAGCCCCCATCGGCTGCCCTGCAGCACACCGCTCTGCAAGGCAAACACGTTGCCGCGCGACACGACGCCATTCGCGCCAACCACCGCGACGTTGTTCGTATAGCTCAGACCCTCGTCAATGATGCCGTACAGCGTTACGGAGCTTTGGGCGTGCGCGAGAGTGGAAAATGCTCCGACAGCCGCCAGAGCGATAATCGACTTTTTCATAGTGATAAGGTCTCCAAATTAACTAGTTGATTCGATGAACCATGAAATAACCGGACAAGGCGGAACCGATGTTAGCAAAGACAATTTCGCGTCCAAACGGGTCCGTTGCACGCGAGCATCGGACTGTCAAACATTGTCACGCTCGCCGTCTGATCTGGAGATCGCGATCGCACTGCCTGATAATCAACCCACCGAAGTCACGCGCTTTGGTGCGCGACGTGTCAGTGCGAGAATCGTCGCGTGCGTTATCTCCAAGTTGAACCCGCAGCAACTCATGTTGCTGCGGCTTTTTTCGAATTTCGCACGTGATATTCGAGTAGTTGCTGCTCCCCGCCCGGTCTTTTACGAGCAGTCGTGTGGTGCTGTTCTCGGAGCGCTGGTCATTCGGATTTCGTTTGAATCGTCCGCTCCAGCCGATATCCGTATCCATAGAGCGATATAAGCCGATAACCGCATTCCGGGCGCAGGCCGAGCTTCGTTCGCAATGAAGACATGTGTGTGTCGATCGTTCTCGACGAGACGTCGGTCACCTGCTTCCAGACGATGTCGATAATGTGTGCGCGCGACAGCGGCCGATCGAAGAACTGGAACAACAGCAATGCGAGATCGAACTCCTTCTGCGTAAGGGACACGGGGCTGTCACCGACATACGCCTGTTGCTCGTGCATATCGAAACGAAACAGATCGAATTCGCGCGTCGCACTCTCCGCATCGACCGAATATGTTCTGCGCAGCAGCGAGGCGATGCGCGCACGCAGGATCGTGCCCGACACAGGCTTGACAACGTAATCGTCCGCGCCGGTGTTGAGGATATGTGCAATTCCGTCTTCCTCGCTCCGGCAGGTCATGAAGATGATCGGCAGCCTTGCTCCATACGGCTTCGTGCGTACCCATCTCAACACCTCCTCTCCGGACACGTCCGGAACGTTCCAGTCAAGCACCAACAGGTCAAACGTCTCACGTTGGAGACGCCTCATCAGCGCCCTGCTGCTGTTGAATTCGTAGCACGTATGACCGTCGATCGACAGCGTCTGATTGACGAATTCCGTTTGCATCGGATCATCATCGAGGATGGCAATTCTCATAGCGATTAGTAAAAATACAATTTCTTTTCGACATAATCGGCCGGGCATCCGGACCATGCCCATCCGGCTCAAGGAAGCAAATAGCGCACGAGTCGAATCGCAATCAGCAGGATGACGGCACCGGCAATCGCAACGATGGTCGACATGACGGCCCCGCCGCTCGTAGCGATACCCGCCGTAGCCGACAGCCACGCGCCGATGAAAGCCCCGACGATTCCGACCGCGATGTCGATCAACAGGCAGAACCCGCTACCATTACCGACCAGGCCGGCGATCCAGCCGGTCGTTGCGCCGATCGCAATCCAGACGATAACGATGTGGCTCACGTCTTCTTTCCCTTTGTCGCGCGATCAATCATCGCGCACTGCGCGGCGCACACCGAACCACGGCGATCGCCCGGTTCCGGCTTCCGGCCGCATCGGCGATTTAGCCATCGACGGTCGTCCCTCGCGCGGTTGCGATTCACCTCGCCGGATTTCGGAGAGGTGCCGCAGATCGCCCGCCACCCGTTCGATGACCGGCGCCCACTGCCGGTATTCGTCCTGCCGATATAGCGTCAAACTCGGATACCACGGACTGTCCGTACGCTCCGCCATCCATACCCAGTGCGGATTGACGTCGAGCAGCAACCAGGTCGGCACGCCGAGCGCGCCTGCCAGGTGCGCCACTGACGTGCAAACCGTAATCACGAGATCCAGCGTCGAAAGCAACGCGGCCGTATCGTCATATGAACGCAGTTCGGCGGTCGGGTCGGTGATGACCATTCCCGCTTCGCGCATCGCGCCCAGCTCGTCGGATGCATTCAGTTGCAGATTGACGAACTCGATTCCGTCGATGTCCTTGAATGCGTTGGCGTAGGCAAGCGGCTCGATCGAACGCAGAGGATTGCGTCGATGTGTCCGATTTCCGCTCCATACCAGCCCTACACGCAACCGGCCATCGTGTGCCCAGCGGCCTCGCCAGCGCTCGACCGCGCAGGGATCCGGCTGCAGGTAGTGCGTCGCGCCGGGCAATTGGTCCATCGTCAGGCCGAGCGCCAGAGGCAGGCTGGCAAGCGGTAACTCGAAATCGTGCACAGGTAGTGCCGAGATGTCGTGTGGCACGATCGTATCGACGATGCCCTCGAGGGCACGACTGAAGAGCGGAAGGAATTGTGCGAAACAGCAGTAAACAAGCTTTCCGCCTTCCGCGCGAACGCGTTCCGCGAGTTGCGGCACGAAGCGCATGAACTGGATCGCATCGCCGTTTCCCTGCTCCCCCCACACGAACAGTGTTTTGCCGTCCAGCGACTCCCCCGTCCACCGCGGCACGGGCATATTCGGCAACACGTCGCGTAGCTCCGGTGAGCCAAACCAGCGGGCCTCGTGGTTCGCCCATCCTGGCACGTAATCCCCGTGCAGCAATTGCAACATCGCCATTGCCCAGATGATCGACGGATTGCTCGGATCAAATTGACGCGCACGGTGAATCGCGGTCAGCGCCGCGTCCCACTGTTGCCTCTCTTTCAGCACTTGAACATGGGTGAGCAGCGCGACCGGGTAGTCGGGCGCCAAAGCGCAAGCGCGCTCGGAGGCTACTTCACTGCCGGCGAGGTCGTGCTGTTCGAGCAGGACGAGCGCCAGGTTGTTCCACGCCAGCGCATTCGACGGTTCACGGGCGACCAGTGCCTCGAGCAGTGGCTGCGCATGCAACAACTCGCCGAGTTCGATGTTCGCAGCCGCGATATTGTTTTCAAGCATCGGCATCGCAGGGTCAAGCTGCGAGGCGCGCCGGTACGCGGTCAACGCTTCACGGTGCCGTCGTGCACGCTGATGCAGCAGACCGAGATGGAACCATCCCGACGCGCTGGACGGCGAAGCTTCACAGAAACGCTCCGCCAAGTCGATCGCGTTCGTTTCGTCCGGGTGCCGCACAAGCAATTCGATCCACTCGATAATCCAGGGCTCGCCTTTCCCCGCGTTCTGATAGGCCCGTGCATACCACCTGCTTGCCTGATTCCAGTCTTCCGCCGCGACAGCCTGCCGCGCGCGTTCGACCCACGCCGGTTCGTAGTCGCGGTCCAGCACCAACGCGCATTCGATGAGCGCGTCAGCATCGACATTGCGGCCACGCATACGCATGATCCGGCTCCCGGCGATCAGCAGCGACGGATCGCACGAGTTTAGAGCGGCAAGCGCATCGAATAGACGCGACGCGCCAATCAGGTCACCCTGTTCGAGCAATCGGTCGATCCGGGCTGAAATAGGTTCACGGCTCGTCATTGTTCTTCCCCGGTTGTATAAACGTCGCAAAGGCTTGCGGTCATCGTCAATTCGACTCGCATTCGGAATCGTCCCCCTGCTTGTCGCCGGTACCGGGAATCCGGTATCGGTCGCGATCCTCGCCGACCATCCAGACCGGCGGTCGTCCTCGCCCGCTCCATGTCTGCCCCGTCACCGGATTCCAGTATTTCGGCACCGGCCTCCTGTTTTTTTCGAACCCGGGTGTTTTACGCGGTATCACTTCGAAGTCGAAGCCGAACTCCTCGAGCACCGCACGCACGCGAGCGGCCACGAGATTCTCCAGGCGCCCCCTTTCAATCGCGCGCTCGCGCTCGATCTCACTCTTCAGTTTTTCATATCGTTCCAGCAATGTCTGATAGCGGCTCATGATTCCCCCCCGGGCAAACCATCGGTTCCATCCACTCTCAACAACAGTTCGTCGTAGCGCGCGATCACCTTGGCGTCAGTCGACAAGAAACGGCCGATACATTGCCTTTGGCACGCCAGGTACTCCTCCCAACCTCGATCGTGATGTCGAATCGCCCGTACGAGTTGACGCGCGCCCTCGTCGACATCCTGGCCCGGATAGTAGTAGCCGAGGTCGCTGCACAAATGCGCGTTATGCACGAACGGATAGCCGTTCAAGCACACGTCGAAATAGAAATAGTTCAGCGCGAGCCCCCACTGATGGGCGATGTCCCATGGCAGTTTCGACGTGATCGCAACCGACCTGGTGTTGACCGGCATCACCCGATGGCGCAGCGGCGAATGCTGGAATACGCGCATCAGATACAGCGCGTTCTGCTTGATGCCATTGACCCACAGGCTTTCAGCCTCATCCTGCAGGCCGATCGTGATACCGATGCGCAGGGATCGCTCCGCCCGCCCGGGACGAGCCGACGTTGTCGTGTTCATTGCGCGCCCCCCCACTGGAATTGCACTTGACGGCGCAGGATCAGGCAGGAGGGCGGAGTATCGACGAGAACGACCGTTTCGCGCGGGTGGGACGAATCGGTATAGACCATGACGGATTTGACGAGAGGGGTGGCGTGATAGCCGGCCAGTTCAGCGCGCGCGACCTGCGCACAGGACAGCGGTGCGCTGGAAATCCGCTCGGCCAACACCGAGCAGCCGCCGGTGACGCCCGGAACCGTGACCAGCGACAAAAGCGCGGACGATGCCGGGAATTCGATGCCCGACATCGAAAAGAACGGACCGATGTCGGGATTCGCGCGCTGCCAGTCGAGCAGCACATCGGCCCGGTGCGCATGATCGAACACGCGCGCCGACACCTGGGCGACGGCGTCGTAGCAGCGACGAATACCGATTTCCTGGGCGGCATGTGCAAGGACGGTGACTGGCGCGGCGGCCGACGGCACGACAGGCGCCGGCTGCGCGAGTACCGCAATCGCGCCTCCCCACGCGGCGAGCGCGATGGCAAACGGAATGGCAAACATACGGGCGACCATGCGTATCACCCTCCGCTGAAAACCGACTCGATCGCCGCGGTGTACTGCTCGACGTTCGCAGGCAACTCCGGATCCAGCGATGCCAGGAAGGTTCGCGCGTTGCGGCGATATTCATCGAGTTGCAGATCGTGCTCCGCGAACGCGCGACGCAACGCGAGCGCGCCCTCTCCACAATCGAAACCCTCATAGCGATACCCGCAACGACCCAGCAGCGTCGAATTGTGAATCAGCGGGAAGCCGCCATACAGTGCCTCGTAGTACAGATAGTTCTGCGCGTTCTCCCATTGGTGCGACACGATCGCGTCGGCCTGGGCGGGCAAGATCTCGTACACCGGCAACCTCGGCTCGAAGCTGGCGCGTCCCTGTCGGGTCAAGTCGAGACCAAGGGCGAAGCCGACGAACGCCGCATCCTCCTTCAGCGTCATCGCATTGAAGACGCGCAGATAATCGATGAATCGAGGATCCTGTCGATGCGCGAGATCGGTGATCAGCATCGCGAGATGCGCGGTCTTGACCATGCAGATGTTCGGCTCGAGCACGGCAATGCGCCAGCGAGCACGCCCGGGCACGTAGTCCAGCGCGCTGTCAACGCCCGCGCCCTTCATCGATTGCTCCAGCAGCACCGGGCTCCACAGGTGTTGCATCACGTGTACGGGCGAGCGCGAGCCAACCTCGTAGTAGCCGGTGCAGGTCTTCTCGAACGCCGGCAGCGTCCAGACCGCGCTGTATGGCGTGCCGGACAGCAGCAGCCCATGGGTCTTGCCGAACATCATCCGCTCGATGTCGATGACGTAATCGTTGGCGACGCGCATGCCGATCACGCGACCGCCTCGATCACGAAATCCGCGTGCCCAGTCCGGATCCAACTGCGCGCTCAGTTCGATCACCACGTCGAGTTTCTCTCGCGCGACATCGAGGTCGATCACTGGTGCCGGCGATAGCGCGAGGAACGAGGTCGCTTCCGCCGGGCTTCCATCGCCGCCGTTGATCAGATATACCTCGTCGACGAGCGGCGAGCGCCTGAGCAGCATCGCGAGGAAATAGACATTCTGGAAGATGCCGTTCTCCCAGATCGATTGCTGGCCGGTCCGCAGAAAAATCGTGATGCCGACCTTCACTCGTATCGGACGGGACATCACGCCTCCCTGCCGCGGCCACGCGCGGTCACGCTCAGCAACTGCTGAAAGTAGCGTGCGCCGTTTTCCGGCGAGTGCGGATGCAGTCCGGCCAGGAAGGTGCGCGCATCGCGCACATAGTCGGCATGATTCGCGTCATGCTGCCGCGCCGCGCGGACAAGCGCCCGGGCACCTGCCGACACTTCGAATTCCGGATAGTAGTAGCCGAACCCGCGCAGCCAGGCCGAGTTGTGAATCAACGGGTAGCCACCATAAAGCGCATCCAGATACAGGATGTTCTGATCGTTCTGCCACTGATGCGCGACAACCGTATCGGACGACCGACTCATGTAGTCCACAAAATCGTGCCGATGATCGACGTAGACGCGCCCCTCGCGATGCAGATCCAGCCCGTTGCGCATGAACGAGAAGGTTGGATGCTGTTCGAGATGAGCACCGTTGAGGACCCGCATCTCGGCAATCGTGTCGGGCGCTGCACGAAACGCCGCGTCACAGATCAGCATTGGCACCATGCAGCACTTCACGACGGAAATATTGGGCTCGAAGATCGCCACCCGCAGCGCCCGCGGCGCTGCATGTGGCGCCGTCGCCGGTACGTATCCGAAGTGCTGTCCCTCGGCATTCAGTGCGTTCGCGCGATGATCGACGAACATCGGATCCCACAGGAACGGCACTTCATGGACCGGACACCGATGTAAAGTTTCCAGCATCGGTCCGAAGACGCGGTCTTTCGGAAGTATCCAGATCTCGTCGCATCGATCGGCGCGCGCGACATATCCGCCGCGCTGAAAGATGCTCGGCTCGATCAACCCGACATACGGTTGCCCACTGCATAGATAGACGACCTTCTTGCCGCGCGCGCGGAGATGGTCGAGCCATGCGACATCGAGCCCGACGCTCATTTCGATGACCACGTCGACCAGCTCCGTTGCTTCGTCCGGACGCAACATCTTCAGGTCCGGCATCAGCGCTTCGGCGTCCGCCGGCATTCGCGTCTCGAAGCCGCAATTGAGCAGGATCACATCCCGAACCGCCGGCAGCGCACGCAGAAGCTTGGCCAGGAAAAATACGTTCTGCCCCAGCCCATTGTCCCAAATGGTGTGGCCTGGCCGGGTGGCCAATGAAATTCCAATACGCATCGTGTTTCGCCTCGCCCTCGTGGGGCGTCCTCGTGTTTTTTCTCGAAACAATTTCTACAGCGATGCCGCTACTCCAGCCTCCGACGGAATCGGGTGTCACCGTTGCGGCAACCGGTAACGCCCGAGCACCGACGCCCTCGTCTCGTCGATATCGAATAAAAAGGAGGACCGGATCGGGGAAATCCGATCCTCAAGCCCCAAACATTCGCCGGAACGCACGAGGATCCGTCCGGGAACCAACCGAGCCCGGGGCAGTACATCAGTTTTGTTGCAATACGATCTCCACGCGGCGGTTCTGCGCGCGACCGGCGGCCGTGCCGTTCGTTGCAACAGGATTGGCCTTGCCATATCCGTGTGCCTCGAACTGCTTCGCGTTCAGCCCATGCGATCGCAGATAGCGCGCGACCGTTTGCGCACGCTGCTCGGACAGGCGGAGGTTGTATTCGCTCGAGCCGACGCTGTCCGTGTAGCCATTGACGTCGACCGTACCGAAGGTCATTCCCTTCGCATCCGAGACCAGTTTGTCGAGTTGCCCGGTCGCGACCGGTGTGAGCGAAGCCTTGTCGGTTTCGAAATTCGCATCGCCTGACAGCGTCATCTGCCGCGGCTCCGATCGGACGACCGGCGCGGGGGCGGGTGCCGGGGCCGGTACCGCGGCTGGCGTCGCCGCCGGCGCACCGCACTGGAATGTCAGAAGACGGGTGTTCGGTTTGCCGTCCGATGTCATGGATCCGAACGGCGCGTCATCCTGGACCGGTCGCATCGGCTGATCGCGACAAATCTCGCGCGCCTTGCTGTAGCAGGTTTCCGCTCCTTCAAGCAGTCCGTAGCAACTGACCCGATAGGTTTTCTGCCCGTCCTGCCGATCGACCGACCACGCGCTGAAGGTCGGTCCGGACGATGCCGAGCAACCCGCCAGGGTAGCCAGCGCCGCAATGCAGAACATTGCCTTATACATGTCGTACCTCATGTTTCATGTCTTGTTTCGGCGATTCCCGATCGCCCGCATGATCGGCGGGAACCGAGCAATGCTCGGCCCCTGCCGATCGCGTTACCACTGATAGCCCAATCCAACGCCGTAGGTGCGACCGGCACTACTCGCGCCAACCCCGCCCTTGAGTTTCAGGTTCTCGGTAATTCGGGCGGTGAATCCGAGCGCAACAGCACCGTAGCCTTGATAGGTCGCGGCACCGATGCCGACAGCGATCGTCTTGCCCAGGTCGACGTCCGGAATCATCGTCAACGCGGTTGCGCCGGCGACGCCCGCGTAGGCCGTCCGCGCCACCGTGTTGATCGACCCCTGCACCGCATTGAGCTGCGACACGTTCACGGCGTCGGTCGGGTTGACGCCCGGCCCGACGTTGGTGATGCGGCGTTCGCTGCCAGGCGCACCTACCGATACCGTGTTGGCCTCGCCTGCGATCGAACCCGCACCGAGCGCGACCGAATTCGGCGCGGTGGCGTTCGCGCCGGAGCCGAGTGCGACGCTGTTCTTGCCGCTGCCCAACGCGTTCGCGCCGATCACCGTCGCACCGTCTCCGGAAGCGTTCGCACTGGCGCCGACCGCCGTGGCATTCGCGCCCGATGCCGTCGCGTTGACCCCCGCCGCCATCGCGTTGTCACCGGTCGCTCCATCGTTGTTGTAGTTGCCCTGTTGAGTCCCGTTGTCGTTCACGCTGTAGTAGTGCGTGCGCGCTGACGTGACCAACGTCGACAGCGAAGTGGTCGTACCCACGGCCGAGCTGACGCTCGTCGACAGCGATGCAAGATTGCTGTCGGTTACGGAAAGTCCCGTCGACAGGGAGATGACCGAGCTGTTCGTCGTGCTCAACCCCGTCGACAGCGAGCCAACCGAGCTCGACATCGACGTCGACAGCGAAGTCACGCTGCTGTTGGTCGTGCTCAATCCCGTCGACAGCGAACTGACCGCGCTGGAGGTCGACGTGGACAACGACGCGACGTTGCTGTTCGTCGTCGACAACCCTGTCGACAAGCTACCGACCGCGACATTGGTCGCGTTCAATTGCGAGCCATTGATCGCATCCGTGCTCGTCGCACTCACACGCCCGGCAGCGACGTTGGTGATCTGGCGTTCGGCGCCCGGCGCACCGACGCTCACCACACTGGTCGGCGCAGCGCCGGCGTAGGAGTACACGTTCCCGGCCACGATGCCGCTGGCAACCGGGTTCGGTGCCGAGGTAATCGACCCTGAACCCAGCGCAACGTCACCCGGATTCGCCGTGGCGGTCGCGCCATTGCCGATCGCCACGCTTCCGGTCGTCGCTCCCGCCGTGCCCGCCGCCGAGTTCTGGCCGAGCGCAACCGAACCCGGACCTTGCGCCGTGTTCGTATTGCCGATCGCCAACGCGCCATTGCCCGTCGCCGTGTTGTTCGCGCCAACCGCCACCGCACCGGTTCCGGTCGCCGTGTTCGGATCGCCAAGAGCAACCGCTCCGCTACCGTTGGCCGTCTGACCTTCGCCCAATGCAATCGCACCCGTTCCAGAAACGACCGTCGAGTTGTGACCGCCGGCGATCGAGCCTGGGCCGGCCGCAGCCGACACCGTGTTGCCGTCGCCGATCGCCACGGTCGAAGCCGCGGACGCCGTCGAGCCGTTGCCCATCGCGACGCTCTGCGTGCCTGCTGCATTGGCTGCGTTGCCGATCGCCGTCGCCGCGCTGCCGCTTGCCGTCGCGTTGGTGCCGGCTGCCATGGCGTTGATGCCGGTTGCACCGTCGTTCGCGTAGTTGGCCTGCTGAACACCGTTGTCGTTCACGCTGTAGTAGTGCGTGCGTGTCGTCGAGACCACCGTCGACAGGGATGCCACATTGCTGTTCGTCGTGGACAGGCCGGTGGACAACGAGCTGACGCCCGTGGACAGTGAGCTGCCCATCGTCGACGTGGAGGTCGACAGCGAAGCCACGCTGCTGTTCGTCGTGCTCAGGCCGGTCGACAGCGAGTTGATACCCGTCGAGGTCGACGTGGACAGCGAGCTGATCGAGCTGGTCGCCGACGACAGGCCAGTCGACGTCGAAGTCGACAGCGACGTCACCGTGCTGTTGGTCGTGCTCAGGCCCGTCGAAAGCGAGCTGATTCCCGTCGAGGTCGACGTCGACAGCGACGAAATCGAGCTGGTTGCCGACGACAGGCCAGTCGACGTGGAGGTCGACAGCGAAGCGACCGAGCTATCGGTCGAGCTCAGACCCGTCGACAGCGAGCTGATGCCGGTCGAGGTCGAAGTGGACAGCGACGAGATCGAGCTGGTTGCCGACGACAGGCCGGTCGACGTGGAGGTCGACAGCGAAGCCACCGAACTGTCGGTCGAGCTGAGGCCCGTCGACAGCGAGCTGATGCCTGTCGAGGTCGACGTGGACAGCGACGAGATCGAGCTGGTTGCCGAGGACAGGCCGGTCGACGTGGAGGTCGACAGCGAAGCCACCGAGCTGTCGGTCGAGCTGAGGCCCGTCGACAGCGAGCTGATGCCCGTCGAGGTCGACGTCGACAACGAGCTGATCGAGCTGGTCGCTGAGGACAGGCCCGTCGACGTCGAAGTCGACAGCGAGGCCACCGAGCTGTCGGTCGAGCTCAGGCCCGTCGACAACGAGCTGATGCCGGTCGAGGTCGACGTCGAGAGCGACGAAATCGAGCTGGTCGCTGAGGACAGGCCAGTCGACGTGGAAGTCGACAGCGAGGCCACCGAGCTGTCGGTCGAGCTCAGGCCCGTCGACAACGAGCTGATGCCCGTCGAGGTCGACGTCGAGAGCGACGAAATCGAGCTGGTCGCCGACGAGAGGCCAGTCGACGTGGAAGTCGACAGCGAGGCCACCGAGCTGTCGGTCGAGCTGAGGCCCGTCGACAACGAGCTGATGCCCGTCGAGGTCGACGTCGAGAGCGACGAAATCGAGCTGGTCGCCGACGAGAGGCCAGTCGACGTGGAAGTCGACAGCGAGGCTACCGAGCTATCGGTCGAGCTGAGGCCGGTCGACAGCGAGCTGATACCCGTCGAAGTCGACGTCGACAACGAGCTGATCGAGCTGGTCGCCGAGGACAGGCCAGTCGACGTGGAGGTCGACAGCGAGGCCACCGAGCTGTCGGTCGAGCTCAGGCCGGTCGACAACGAGCTGATACCCGTCGAGGTCGAGGTGGACAGCGAGCTGATCGAGCTGGTTGCCGAGGACAGGCCCGTCGACGTCGAAGTCGACAGCGAGGCCACCGAGCTGTCGGTCGAGCTCAGGCCCGTCGACAACGAGCTGATGCCGGTCGAGGTCGAGGTGGACAGCGAGCTGATCGAGCTGGTCGCCGAGGACAGGCCAGTCGACGTGGAGGTCGACAGCGAGGCCACCGAGCTGTCGGTCGAGCTCAGGCCGGTCGACAGCGAGCTGATGCCCGTCGAAGTCGAGGTAGACAGCGAGCTGATCGAGCTGGTTGCCGACGACAGGCCCGTCGACGTGGAGGTCGACAGCGAGGCGACCGAGCTATCGGTCGAGCTGAGGCCGGTCGACAGCGAGCTGATGCCCGTCGAGGTCGACGTCGACAGCGAGGCGACCGAGCTGTCGGTCGAGCTGAGGCCGGTCGACAGCGAGCTGATGCCGGTCGAAGTCGAAGTGGACAACGAGCTGATCGAGCTGTTAGCCGACGACAGGCCAGTCGACGTGGAGGTCGACAGCGAAGCAACCGAGCTGTCGGTTGAGCTCAGGCCCGTCGACAACGAGCTGATGCCGGTCGAGGTCGACGTGGACAACGAGCCGATCGAGCTGTTAGCCGACGAGAGGCCAGTCGACGTGGAGGTCGACAGCGAGGCCACCGAGCTGTCGGTCGAGCTCAGGCCCGTCGACAGCGAGCTGATGCCGGTCGAAGTCGAAGTGGACAGCGACGAAATCGAGCTGGTTGCCGACGACAGGCCAGTCGACGTGGAGGTCGACAGCGAAGCGACCGAGCTATCGGTCGAGCTCAGGCCCGTCGACAGCGAGCTGATGCCGGTCGAGGTCGACGTCGACAGCGACGAAATCGAGCTGGTCGCCGAGGACAAGCCGGTCGACGTGGAAGTCGACAGCGACGCGACCGAGCTATCGGTCGAGCTCAGGCCCGTCGACAGCGAGCTGATGCCCGTCGAGGTCGACGTCGAGAGCGACGAAATCGAGCTGGTCGCCGAGGACAAGCCGGTCGACGTGGAGGTCGACAGCGACGCAACCGAGCTATCGGTCGAGCTGAGGCCGGTCGACAACGAGCTGATGCCGGTCGAGGTCGAAGTCGAGAGCGACGATATCGAGCTGGTCGCCGACGAGAGGCCGGTCGACAACGAGCTGATGCCGGTCGAGGTCGACGTCGAGAGCGACGAAATCGAGCTGGTCGCCGAGGACAAGCCGGTCGACGTGGAAGTCGACAGCGACGCGACCGAGCTGTCGGTCGAGCTCAGGCCGGTCGACAGCGAGCTGATGCCCGTCGAGGTCGACGTCGAGAGCGACGAAATCGAGCTGGTCGCCGAGGACAAGCCAGTCGACGCGGAGGTCGACAGCGAAGCGACCGAGCTATCGGTCGAGCTCAGGCCCGTCGACAGCGAGCTAATCGAGCTGGTTGCCGACGAAAGGCCCGTCGACGTCGAAGTCGACAGCGAGGCGACCGAGCTATCGGTCGAGCTGAGACCGGTCGACAACGAGCTGATGCCCGTCGAAGTCGACGTGGACAGCGAACTGATCGAGCTGTTAGCCGAGGACAGGCCAGTCGACGTGGAAGTCGACAGCGAAGCGACCGAGCTATCGGTCGAGCTGAGGCCCGTCGACAGCGAGCTGATGCCCGTCGAAGTCGAGGTGGACAGCGAACTGATCGAGCTGGTTGCCGAGGACAAGCCAGTCGACGTCGAGGTCGACAGCGACGCCACCGTGCTGTCGGTCGTGCTGAGGCCTGTGGACAGCGAACTGATCGAGCTGGTCGCCGACGACAAGCCGGTCGACGTCGAGGTCGACAGCGACGCCACGCTGCTGTTCGTCGAGCTCAGGCCCGTCGACAGCGAAGTAATGCTGCTCGTTGTACCGGACAACGTCGTTGACAGGCTATCGACGGCAAGATTGGTCGCGAACAACTGAGATCCATTGATCGCATCAGTGCTCGTTGCGCTCACCTGGCCGGCTGCTACGTTCGTGATTTGACGCTCCGCGCCCGCCGCGCCAACGCTCACCACGCTGCTCGGATTAGTGCCGGCGTAGCTGTATGTCACACCGCCCACGGTTCCTGTCGCGGTCGGATTCGGTGCGGCCGTCACCGAGCCACTACCCAGTGCCACGTCACCCGGGCTGGTCGTCGCTGTCGCGCCGTTACCAATTGCCACGCTTCCCGTCGTCGCCCCGGCCGTACCAGCCACCGAGTTCTGACCCAGCGCAACCGACCCGGGGCCTTGCGCGGCGTTCGTATTGCCAATCGCCAACGCGCCATTGCCCGTCGCCGTGTTGTTCGCGCCCAGCGCAACCGCACCATTGCCGGTCGCCGTGTTCGGATCACCAATCGCTACAGCACCGTTACCATTAGCCGTTTGACTCTCGCCCAACGCAATCGCACCCGTACCGGACACGACCGACGAATTGTGGCCGCCGGCAATCGAGCCGGCACCGGCCGCTGCCGATACCGTGTTGCTGTCGCCCATTGCGATAGTCGAGGCTGCGGCCGCAGTCGAGTTATTGCCGATTGCAACACTCTGAATCCCCGCTGCGTTCGCAGCATTGCCCACCGCGGTAGCAGCATTGCCACTTGCAGTCGCATTGACTCCCGCTGCCAGCGCGTTGATTCCCGTCGCGCCGTCGTTGTTGTAGTTGCCCTGCTGGACGCCGTTGTCATTGACGCTGTAGTAATGAGTGCGCGTCGTCGAGACGACTGTCGACAGCGATGTCACGTTGCTGTTCGTCGTGCTCAGCCCCGTCGACAGCGAGCTGGCCGTCGTCGAGGTCGAAGTCGACAGCGACGTCACCGTGCTATTGGTCGTGCTCAGACCCGTCGACAACGAGCTGGCCGTCGTCGAGGTCGAAGTCGACAGCGACGTGATCGAGCTGTTCGCCGACGACAGACCGGTCGACGTCGACGTCGACAGCGACGTCACCGCGCTATTGGTCGAGCTCAGGCCCGTGGACAGCGAGTTGGCCGTCGTCGACGTCGAAGTCGACAGCGAGGCCACCGTGCTATCAGTCGAGCTGAGGCCCGTCGACAGCGAGCTGATGCCGGTCGAGGTCGAGGTGGACAGCGAGCCGATCGAGCTGTTTGCTGACGACAGGCCCGTCGACGTGGAAGTCGACAGCGAAGCGACCGAGCTATTGGTCGAGCTCAGGCCCGTGGACAGCGAGTTGGCCGTCGTCGACGTCGAAGTCGACAGCGAAGCGACCGAGCTATCGGTCGAGCTGAGGCCCGTCGACAACGAGTTGATACCCGTCGAGGTCGAGGTGGACAACGAGCTGATCGAGCTATTGGCCGACGAGAGACCGGTCGAAGTCGAGGTGGACAGCGAGCCGATCGAGCTGTTTGCTGACGACAGGCCCGTCGACGTGGAAGTCGACAGCGAAGCGACCGAGCTATCGGTCGAGCTCAGGCCCGTGGACAGCGAGTTGGCCGTCGTCGACGTCGACGTCGACAGCGAGGCCACCGTGCTATCAGTCGAGCTGAGGCCCGTCGACAACGAGCTGATGCCGGTCGAGGTCGAGGTGGACAGCGACCCGATCGAGCTGTTTGCCGACGACAGGCCCGTCGACGTGGAAGTCGACAGCGAAGCGACCGAGCTATTGGTCGAGCTCAGGCCCGTGGACAGCGAGTTGGCCGTCGTCGACGTCGACGTCGACAGCGAGGCCACCGTGCTATCAGTCGAGCTGAGGCCCGTCGACAACGAGTTGATACCCGTCGAGGTCGAGGTGGACAACGAGCTGATCGAGCTATTGGCCGACGAGAGACCGGTCGAGGTCGAGGTGGACAGCGAGCCGATCGAGCTATTTGCCGACGACAGGCCCGTCGACGTGGAAGTCGACAGCGAAGCGACCGAGCTATCGGTCGAGCTCAGGCCCGTGGACAACGAGTTGATGCCGGTGGAGGTCGACGTCGAGAGCGACGAGATCGAGCTGCTGGACGACGACACCGTCGTCGACAGCGAATCCACGATGGAATTGGTCGCGAAGAGTTGGGAGCCGTTGATCGCGTCCGTGCTGGTCGGCGTGATTTGACCTGCCGCGACATTGGTGATCTGGCGCGTGGTGCCCGTGCTCGCGTTGCCGACGCTCACCACGCTGCTCGGATTGCCGCCCGCGAACGTGCTGGTCACGCCGCCGACGGTACCCGTCGGCGTCGCGTTGGGCGCTGCGGTGACGGAGCCGCTACCGAGCGCGACGTCGCCAGTGTTGTTGGCGATGGCATTCGGGCCGATCGCGACCGAGTCGGTGCCGAGCGCCTGGCTGTCGGCTGCCGTCGACTTCGCGTGGAAGTACTTGATGCCCTGGCTGTTGATGCTGTCGATCGCCGAGCCGACGCTGTTGGCGGTCGACGTCGTGCCGTTCGCGTTGTAGGTGGTGTACGACGGAGCGGAAACCGTGCCGGTTGCCGGGTTGTAGCTCGCGCCGCCACCGAGGGCTGCGGCGGTGCTGTTGCCGAGATTGTCGGTCTTGGTCGTGACCGTGCTAAGGCCGGTGGACAGCGAGCTGATCGAGCTATTAGCCGACGAGAGACCGGTCGACGTGGAGGTCGACAGCGAAGCGACCGAGCTGTTGGTGGAGCTGAGGCCAGTCGACAGCGAGTTGATGCCGGTCGAGGTCGAGGTGGACAGCGAGCTGATCGAGCTATTAGCCGACGAGAGACCGGTCGACGTGGAGGTCGACAGCGAAGTAACCGAGCTATTGGTCGAGCTCAGGCCCGTTGACAACGAGTTGATACCCGTCGAAGTGGACGTGGACAGCGAGCTGATCGAGCTATTCGCCGACGAAAGACCCGTCGACGTGGACGACGACAGCGATGCGACCGAGCTGTTGGTCGAGCTCAGGCCCGTTGACAGCGAGTTGATACCCGTCGAGGTCGACGTGGACAGCGAGCTGATCGAGCTATTCGCCGACGAGAGACCCGTCGACGTGGACGACGACAGCGAGGCAACCGAGCTATTGGTCGAGCTCAGGCCAGTCGACAACGAGTTGATGCCGGTCGAGGTCGAGGTGGACAGCGACGAGATCGAGCTATTCGCCGACGACAGGCCCGTCGACGTGGACGACGACAGCGAGGCAACCGAGCTATTGGTCGAGCTCAGGCCAGTCGACAACGAGTTGATGCCGGTCGAGGTCGACGTGGACAGCGAGCTGATCGAGCTATTAGCCGACGAGAGGCCCGTCGACGTGGACGACGACAGCGAGGCAACCGTGCTATTGGTCGAGCTCAGTCCGGTCGACAGCGAGTTGATGCCGGTCGAGGTCGAGGTGGACAGCGACGAGATCGAGCTATTCGCCGACGAAAGACCCGTCGACGTGGACGACGACAGCGAAGCAACCGAGCTATTGGTCGAGCTCAGGCCAGTCGACAGCGAGTTGATGCCGGTCGAAGTCGAGGTGGACAGCGACGAGATCGAGCTATTCGCCGACGACAGGCCCGTCGACGTGGACGACGACAGCGAGGCAACCGAGCTATTGGTCGAGCTGAGGCCCGTCGACAGCGAGCTGATGCCCGTCGAGGTCGACGTGGACAGGCTGGCAATGCTCGACGTCGTCGTACTGGCGACGGCATAAAGCTGGCTGCCGTTGATCGCGTCCGTGCTGGTCGCGCTGATCAGGCCGGCAGCGACGTTCTGGATGCGCCGCTCCGCCCCGGCCGCTCCGACGCTGACCACACCGGCGGCGGAACTCGCACCGGCGTAGGTGCCGAACGTCTGACTGCCAATCGTCGTGCTGGTGACCGAACCCGTGCCGCCGGTCGCCGTGTTCGCGGCGCCGATCGTGACGGCGCCCGAACCGAGTGCGACCGAGCCCGCCACGCTCGCGTTCGCGCCGGTGCCGAATGCCTGGGCATTGGCGGCGCTGGAGACCGCGGTATCGCCGAGCGCGGTGCCGCCGGCCGCGGTGGCCGTGCTGCTGTTACCCAATGCGAGCGAGCCCTGGCCGGTTGCCGAATTGGCATTGCCGATCGCAACCGCGCCTTGTCCATTCGACGAATCGTTTGCACCGAGCGCAACCGCGCCCGTGCCGATCGCCGAGTTCGGGTCGCCGATCGCGACCGCGCCGTTGCCCGTCGCCGTCTGGCCGCGGCCAATTGCGACGGCGCCACCTGCGGCCGTGCTGCTGTTGGCCGTCGTGCCGCTCGAGCCGATCGCGACGTTCTGGCCCGTCGCACCCGAGATGACGCCATCACCTTGCGCGATGCCGAATGCGCCGCTCGCGGTCGCACCACGGCCAATCGCTATGCCGGACGTGGCTGCCGCAACGACGGACGACTGGCCTCCGATGGCGATACCGTCGGAGGCAGCCGACACGGCGCCCGATGTCACGTTGGCGCCAATGGCGATAGCACCCGCTCCACTACCGGTGGTGCCACTACCAATCGCACTCGCTTCCAGACCCGACGCCGTGGCGCCAGTACCCAGCGTATTGCCATAGGCGCCCGACGCAACCGAATTACTGCCGATTGCAACCGACTGTTGACCCGACGCCGTGCTGAATGTACCAAGCGCATTAGCAAAGGCACCCGATGCAAGCGCTCGATTACCAAGCGCGGCGGCCTGTTGATTGGACGCAGTGGCGGCACTCCCAACCGCAACGGCATAATTGCCGGACGCTAAGCCAGCATCACCTTGCGCGACGCCTGATGTGGCGCTCGCGGTTGCACCACGACCAATAGCGATACCCGAGGTCGCCGTCGACGCAACCGAAGACTGTCCGCCGATCGCGATCGAATCCTGCGCTGCCGCATTCGCCCCCGAAGTCGCATTACCGCCCAGCGCGACCGCCCCCGTTCCGCTCGCAGTCGTCGTCGGGCCGATTGCTGTCGCATTGGTAGCGTTGGCAACAGAAGAAGTCCCGATCGACGTCGCGCTGTTGGCAGTCGCGCGTGTACTGTTACCCATCGCGATACTCGACTGGGACGCCGCGGTGGCTAACTGGCCGACTGCCACGGACTGTATACCGGACGCAGTCGCCACATTGCCCAGTGCAGTGGAGGACCTACCGGATGCAATCGCCCCTTCGCCGAACGCACTTGCAAAGCTGGCGGACGCGGTACTGTAATCTCCGACTGCAACCGAATCTCCACCGGTCGCGACTGCATGGCTGCCGATTGCTGTATCGCGAATGATCGACGACGCTGAAACGCCTGCGGTCGAAAACGCACCGATAGCGATATCCTCGGAGTTGTACGACACCGCGCCGCCGGCTCCCCCGTTTTGATTGACTCCGCCGATTGCAACAGAAGACGTTCCAACGGCACTCGCACCGTAGCCGAACGCGCTGGCACCAAGGCCGCTAGCCGTTGCATCCAGACCGACAGCCGTCCCCCATTTGGTGGAATACGCGCTCATACCGACTGCAACCGCACCATCGCCAACGGCCGTCGTATACGCACCGTAGAGGGTTACGCCCAAATAGGCGAGCCCTCCGCCGTTCGCGTTACACCCCGCCACCGTCGAAAACGTGCCGCTTCCGTCGATCGGCGCGGTGCTGGCCGCCATCGTACGCGAACCATCCGGACTCGTTCCGCCGCCACTAGTGCAGACGCCACTAAACCCTGAGACCACGGTGGCGTAGCTCCCTTGCCCCGCGGCAAGAAGCAATGCACTGACCATCAGTTTGACCACCGCCGAGCGTTTGCTCTTGCCGCGTGCGGTGTCCAATTCAGATGCAGCGACCCACGTTCCCAGGGTCTCGTTCCAGACGGTGCGATATGTATGATTCATGGTATGCCGATGCTCGGTAGACACTAACGAAAGAAGGCTTGCCGGCCAGTCTTCCGGTCAGGACTTCACAATTTTTAAAGCAGTGCGAACTAATTTACTTTTTCTTATTCCACGTTGAAACGCTTCCCGCTAGGCCTTCTTGCCAGCCAACTTCAATACTCGTTCTCTACGATCTCTCAGTTTCAACGGTGCGCCACACGTTCACGGAACGACACTTCATTCCAGCGTCGAAGCCACCGCTGATCATCTTCTGGAGCCGCGCTTCGTCTTCCCGGCTGCCCATACCGCGCACGCCCTCTAGCTTTCGTTTCAGACCTTGCGCGATAGCCGACCCAGATCCGTAGAACCCGGCAGCCATACCCGCGTCGCAAGCTGTCTTCACGATCTCCCTATCTCTCTCAGGTACACAGCAGTCGGCAATCACATGCAGACACGATCGAATATCCATCATCAAGCGCTCACGCCGTACTTCGCAGCACCGTGATTCCAGATCGTCGCCTCCATTGCCATCGGATCCCGGATCTCCTGAATGTCCCAGGCCCGCTTCAATATCAACGCCCACTCCATCGCCCTCATCCAGGTTGCGCGCAGTCCCTTCGCAGGTCAGTCGACCGCCGCACTGGGCAGCAGCTCAGCCTTGGCAACCTTCGCCTGTTCAATCGCCCTGCATCCATTTCGCCCCGACGTCACAAACCAGCGCCATATCAACCGCGCCTTGCGCACCAAGCACCACGACGTCACGTGCCATGCTTGTGCCGAGCCGCACGAGATGCCGAAGCCTGTTCCGCGCCGACTCACTCCATCGGGCTGCAGCAATGAACGCCGGCGCAATCTTCACGATGTCCGGCTCGGGGATTGCCATTCCCACGTCGACGCCATAGGCGAGCCCGTAGTCGTCGATCGCGATACGGCAGCCGAGTACCCTGAGTCGATCGAGAAAAGTACGCGCGCGTCCACCTGCGACTCGCGCCCCCTCGCTCACCTCCACGACCAGACGCTCGGCGAGCTCCGGTGCGCGGGTGAGCCGATCGAGCAGGCTTTCCCATTGCAATCCCGATACGAGGCTCTGTTCCGACAGATTCACGCCGATGCTCAGCTGCGGCGAACTCTCCAGTACATCCAGCACACGTGCTACCACATAGCGATCGAAGCAGCCCATCAGTCCCGCTCGGACGACGCTCGACAGATATGCATCCGGTGACGGCTCTCCTTCGTCAAATGCGCAACACCACGGCACGCACTTGAAATAGAGCACCTTGCGACCGTCGTCGGGTGCGTGCACCGCCGACATCACCAGCGAAATCGCATCGACCTTCATCGCACGCAAGACGGTGTCGACCATCGCCGCATCCGCTTGCGTCTCCATCCCGGCATTCGAATTGACGCTCCGCGCCTCGACCGCCGGGGCGACATCATCACCGCCCCGCGTCGCGTTCAAGCTGGAGAGCCATGCTGCTTGCGGGTGCGACGTTGTTCGTCCGCTCAATCGAAGTAGCCAGCTTTCCGTCGAGTGGTCCGCCGTCGAACGATCCGCGTCGGGGGCCGGCAACGCCATCCCGGATATCGACCGATACGCGTCGCGAGCCGTCGGCCCCTGTACAACTCCGCCATACAGTTTTCGAGCTCGCTCACCGAACTCAACGTCGGTGACCTCGACAAACGTACGCCTGAAGCGGCTTACCAACATGGGTCGATTGAGGACCCTTATGAACAATGCGCCACCCATCTCCATACCTCCCCGACGATACCGAGCCTTTCGTAGGCCCTCGCTTGTTATCCGATGCATACGCTGCCTCGCTGCACTCGCCCTTGACTGAAAGCCATGAAAGACACAAACGGACGTTTGCATCAGAGTTACAAAAAAAATTACCGATTCGTGAAACCGCCCGTGAATGCTGGGCTGCCTTTCTGTAAGCCTTGTCGGACAAAAACGTCCCTTTCCGTCCAGTAATATCTGCTTGGTGACACGGAAATTCACCATCCTTTGCAATTTGACTATCGGCACGCCATGCCGACGGCGGCGGCATGCGCCTTTCATGGAAGCAAGCCCCGCGGAGGAACACAGGAATCCCAGTTGTGAGCAACCACGTTTGCCGTTTCTTCGCGCCTCAGCGGGAAGCTCGATACGCCGTCCGCGCGGAATCTTCGACGAGCGCGTCTTGATGAATGCAGCACTTCAGCCGGACCGCGCACGCCAGCGCCCAGTCGATAAAGCGGCAGGAGTCGGGCGATGAATATCGGGTATGCCCGTGTCTCCACGGACGAGCAAAGTCTCGGACTTCAGATCGACGCGCTCACACGCGCCGGATGTGAGGTCGTTTTTTCCGATCAGGGTATCTCCGGCGCCGACTTCCATCGCCCGGGTCTCGACGCAGCACTCGAAAAAGTCATGAAAGGCGACACGCTCGTCGTCTGGCGGCTCGACCGGTTGGGTCGCTCGCTGAGCAAGCTGATCGACCTGATCAACTTTCTGGCGCGCCGGGGGGTGGACTTCATTTCCCTGACCGAATCGATCAATACGGCTTCGTCCGGCGGGCGACTCGTCTTCCACATGATGGGCGCGCTGGCGGAGTTCGAACGCAGCCTCATCAGCGAGCGCACCCGCGCAGGATTGGCTGCCGCGCGCGCGCGCGGCAAGCAGTTGGGGCGAAAGCCGCACATGACGCCGGATCAGTGCGCCCATGCCCGCGTTCTGCTTGAAACCCAGTCGGTCGCGGAGGTCGCCGCACACTTCAATGTGCATCCTCGAACGATCAAGCGCGCCCTCGTCGCACGATCCGAGACCGGTGTCACGTGCGAGACGAGCCAGGCTTGATCAGAAGCGTCGCCGATCGATCATTCGGAGAATGCCCCCGTGTCGCCCGGCCATGAATCGCTGCTTCACGTCTTGAACGTGTCTAGAACGGTTGCGCCAACGCTCGCGTCTATGCCTGCTTCAGCAGCGCGGCGACCGTTTCCGCGGATGGCAATTCATAGGTGCGCCATATCAATTGTCCGCGTCGGTCGATCACGTGAACCTGGGTTCCGTGATTGTCCAAGCCCGTCACGCCGGCTCCGAACAATGCCTGGACGGCATCGACGTTCTGCAATTCCGGAGCCGCGGCAGTCCACCCCGGCCGCGCATCGAATTGCCGAAGCCATGCACGCATTCGTTCCGGGGTATCGGACAACGGATCGATGCTGAGCGACAGCAACTGAACGTCCGAGTGCGCGCCAAGCAACGTTTGCACACGTTGAAAGACGGCGCCCTGGATCGGACAAACGGTAGAGCAACCCGTAAAGAACAGCTGCAGCGCAGTCACGCGACCGGCCAGCACCCCGCGCAGACGCGTTTCGCGACCCTGCGCCGTGAGAATCGGCCAGTCGGGAACCAGAACCGGAGGCTTGATGCTTCCACCGTGATACGCGATTGGCGCGTTTTGTCCGCGCACAAGCGTCGACGTGCAGAATGCGGACAACGCAACGGCCGGAAACACGGCAATGCGTATCGCGCGTCGGCGCGCACGAAAATCAGGCGGGGCCATTCCGCGCACCGGTCAGAAAGTGCCAAAGCGCGGCGCAATCGCCATCGCTTATGCGATAGCGCGGCATCTCGACATTGAGCAGCACATAGGCTGGATCGACTCCGTCGCGCAGCATCGTACAGAACCCCTCCTGATCGTACCGGCTCGGAGGGCCACCCCGCCGGCTTTGCAGATCGACGAGCCAGTCGCGAGTAAGGCGTGGCGCAATCGAATTTCGCACGGCGGGGCCGATCTCCGAAGCATGGCAATTTGCACACCGAACGACATTCGATGGAAGATCGCCGGGATGGGTCAACATCCGGCCCGTTAGCGGAGCCGCACCGGTGAACAGTGCGTGGCCCGCTTCGCGGTCGCCGCTCGCCATCGCGCACGAGCCACCTGCGCCGAGTAACGCGACGTACAACAACCGTGCAACGTACCGGCGGCTGGATCGGGACAGCAGGTATTTCCTCACAGAATCCGGACCGCCTTCGAGACGCTGGGAACGCCGTTCGCATCGAGCGCGAACAGCATGTAGTAGCCCGGCAATGCGACACCTGAGTCGGCCGGAATCGACAATTGGTATGACGTACCGCTTGTCGACAGGATCGGCAGCGGAATTCGGCGCTGGTCGTTGTTCGTCGAATGCGTCACCGACGACATCCGCATCAACGCGAAAGACGCGACCGCGCCCCCGGTCGAAACGGTGATCGTCGAACCATGCATCGCGCTGGCCGGCCCGGACACGATCGCCGGGCGCGAGGCAAGCGTATTGTCGGCATTGAGCAAATATGGCGGCGTCAGGATTTCGGCATTCAGGTGATTGTTCACGCAGCCGACACCGCATTGCCCGCCGCCGCCGACGAACACGCGCCCGTCCGGCAAAAGAACCGCCGTGCTGTGATAAGTGCGCGGCGTCCGCATCGGCTGAAGAAGGTTAAAGCGTTGCGTCACCGGGTCCCATATCTCGGGCACCAGGATCGCGGTCGTGTCGGTAAAGGGCATCGGCAAGCTCTGACCGCCAACGATCACGACATTGCCGTTCGGCAGAATGACGCTGTTCGCGAATGCGCGCTGATAGGTCATGCCGTTCAGCCGCTGTACCGAAACAGGCTGTCCCGGACCGCGCGTGATGTCGATCAGGTACGCCGAATTCGACGCATATGTCGACGTATTGCCGTTCTGCTGATACGACTTCGCGCCACCCGCCTTCAGAATCAGGCCCGTATCGAACAGCGAAGCCGTACCGTTGATCGCGTATGGGTCGACACCGCGATTTCCCGCCGAGGTGATCGAACCGGCCCCGCTCGTCGAGATCCAGTTCATCCGTGCGCTCGGGCCGGCATGGAATACGCTGCCATTCGTCTGCGCGAACAGCCACAGATGGTTGTCACCACGATAGATGCCCTGCGGATCCGGGCCGATGACGTTCGTCTCAGGCACGCCCGACAGCACGGTCCATCTGCCGCCGTCCCACAACTCGGCCGTCTTGCCACCCACCCCGCCGCTCCACGAACCGCCGAGCGTAATCACCGCACCATTCGAAAGCAATGTGTCGCCCTGGTAACCGCGCGGAATGTTCATCGTCGCGGCGGCGCTCCAGGTATTCGCCGTCGGATCATAGAGCGTCGTCTTGGGACTGCTGTCGCCGCCATTGACCAGCAACCGCCCGTCGGGCAGCATCGCGGTGCCCGGGCAGAACATGTCGGAACCCGCGGAAGTCTCGATGTACTGGGTCACCGCGTTCGTCGCGGGATCGAAGAGCGCGGTCTGCGTTTGCGTGGTCGCGGATCCGACGTCGTTCTGGATCGTGTACGGCTGATTCGACGACCACATCACGAGCTTGCCGTTGGGCGTATTCGCGATGCCGATCGGATTGACCGGTAACGTGATGACCGGGCTCCATGCGGACGGCAGGGTTACGGGGAAGGCCTGCGGCAACGTCAACGCGAACTGGCCACTCGCCGCCGCATTCTGACACGGAGACAGGCTCAACGTCGAACCGGAAGCGAGCGATCCTCCGCTGACGCTCGCGCACATTCCGCTCGAGACTGAAATCAGTTGATATTTTCCGCCAACCGGCGCGACGGTCCACTGATCGTTGGTCAGCGAGCTGTCCTGACACGCGTAAGGAATCAACGGCGCGCCGCTCGTGCGCTGGCCCTGATAGACGTTCAGGCATTGTCCGGTGGATTGGGAAATCACGTGATAGCCACTACCGACCGGCTGCAAGAGCCAGCCGGTGGCACCCTGATTGCTGCATGCGCCTTGCACGATCGCGCCGCCGCCGATCGTCATGCAGAGACCGCTGCTCGCGACGACTACGTTGGTCGACGCGTTGACGGGCAAGTACAGATTGAACTGGTCGCTGGTCTGTGTGGCGCCCTGACAACCATACTGGATCAGGCTCGCACCGCTGACGGTCGAGCCGCCGCTCACGTTCGCGCACATGCCGTTCAGTGCGGAGACAATCCGGTAGCTCGATCCAACCGCGACGATTGTCCACTGATCGTTCAACAGGTTGCTGCCTTGGCAACCATACTGAATCAACTGCGTCCCGCTCGCGCCTGAACTGCCCGGTACGTTGAGGCACAGGCCGCTGCCCTGCAACACAATGTGATACCGGTTTCCGGCGACCGGCACGAACGACCAGGTCGTATTGCCTTGACCTGAACACGAAGTCTGCACGATGCCGACGCCCGATGCCGATGAATTCCCCGCGCTTGTCAGACAGAGGCCGCTGTTCGCGGAAACGATATCGGTGTATGACGGGCTGCCAATCGCGAACGCACTGTCGAACGCCAACGTGCCCACCCAAACCAGCATCCAGATGAACGCTTTCCCGCAGAGATCGCGCATACGGCCCTCGTCGATGTCGTTGATGACGGGAAAGACGTATATCCCGGCTCAGCTTCCGCAACTGTACGTTTCCACACCATTCGAATTATTCGATCGACTGGACGGGCTCGAGCCGGATCCGAATTGCGAATTCTTCGTCCGTTCTGAAATTAAATGGCACCCAGGCGATGCGCCGTAACACGCGTAGCGGATCGCTCATCACCGGAACACAATTCAACCGACACCGTTGAATTAATCGCTACATTCTCCAATAAGTTCCCAGTCCTTATATATTTTCATATTTCGCCGGAATACACCGTAAACCCTGCGTACAGCGACTATGCTTGGTTACGGGAATACGCGTCTGTGCCGGACGCGCCGATACTCTCCGCCGCCATGCGCAACAATCTCCGTGAGCGCACATGCAGACGCCGGACCAGATCGCGGCCGAACAGGTCAGGATCGTCTACGACTCCGTGACGCCATACGTCGCCGGTGGCACTTTGCTTGCTGTTGCCGCGACGCTGTCGATCGACCGGCTCGGCCATCCGGATCCGGTGTCCGGTCCTGCGTGGACGATCTATATTGCCGCGTGTTCGGCCGGCCAGGTTCTACTGTCGCGCCTCTATCACCGGTCGCCGACTTCGGTCAGCAACTGGCGGCACTGGGCCCTGTGGCTGTCGGCCTTCAGCACTGCCGCCGGCATGGGCTGGGGATGGGCATCGATTCATCTCGCGATGGGCGCCGACTTCGGAATCGCAAGCCTCGTGGTCATCGCGACGTTCAGCATCGTCGCCGGCGCGATTCCGGTATTCAGCGCGTACTTGCCCGCGTTCATCGCCTTTCTGTTGCCGGCCACCGTCCCGTATATCGGCGCGGCGATCGTGTCGCCGCATGCAATCCAGCGGGAGACCGCACCGATGATGCTGCTGATCGCCTGCGTGGTCGGCTATCTCGGGTTGCTCGCGAACCGTGCGGCAACGCAAAACATCCGGCTACGCTTCCGTGCCGAACGGTTCGCAGGCGATTTGCAGACCCAGAACGAGCGGGTCGAGCGACTCGCCGTCGATCTCGACTGCCAGCGACGGATCGCCGACCAGGCCAATCTCGCCAAATCGCAATTCCTCGCGGCAGCCAGCCACGATTTGCGCCAGTCCGCGCACGCGCTGAACCTGCTGATCGGCGCGTTGCGCAGCATCCCGATGCCGCCCGAAGGACGACGGCTCGTCGAGCGCATCGAGCGCTCGTCGGATGCGCTGAGCCGGCTCTTCGGCGCGCTGCTCGACCTGTCCCGACTCGACGCCGGCAGCGTCGAAGCACAGTGCCGGCCGTTCGCGATCGATACTGTGCTCGAATACGTGTGCAACGACTGCCTGCTCGACGCGCAGGCCAAAGGCATCACGCTGTCGCGCGTGCCGTGCCGCGCGGTGGTTCACTCGGATCCGCTGCTGGTCGAGCGCATCGTGCGCAACCTCGTGTCCAACGCGGTGCGCTACACCGATCGCGGCAAGGTCGTCGTCGGCTGCCGGCGCCGCGGCACACACCTTGCGATCCAGGTCTGGGACACGGGCTGCGGCATTCCCGATCACCTGCAGAAGCTCGTGTTCCGCGAGTACTACCAGGTCGGCAATGCCGAGCGCGATCACGAAAAAGGCTTCGGGCTCGGACTCGCGATAGTGCGGCGCCTCGCCGACCTGCTCGAATGCCGGCTGGCCGTGCGCTCGACGCCCGGACGCGGATCGTGCTTCGAAGTCGCGATGGCGCTCGCCGTCGGCACGCCCGCCCCGCTCGACACGCCGATCGTCAGCCACGGCGACGTGCCGGGTTCAACGGGGCTCGTAGTGGTGATCGACGGCAATCGCACGACGCGTACCGGGTTGGCGGAACTGCTGGCGACGTGGGGTTACGACACGATCGCGGCGCGCTCGGGCAAGGAGGCGCTCGACCGGCTGTCGGCCTGCCCTCGCCGGCCCGACCTGCTGATCTGCGATTACCTGCCGCCTCGCGGCGAAAACGGCATCGTCGTGATCGAGCGGCTGCGTGAAGCACTCGACACCGCCCTTCCGGCGTTGCTGATCAGCGGCGATACGACCGACGAACAACTGGCCGCGTCGCACACGCACGGGCTGGTCCTCCTTCACCGACCGTTGCCGAATGGCAAGCTGCGCGCGGCGGTCGGCCATCTCGTCGCCGCAGGTGCGCGGCAACGCTCGACGGTCAACGCGGACGCGCACGGCGTCGCGCTCTAGCGGCACTGCGCGGGGCCGCAGGCTGCGGTCGGCTTCTACACGATGCGCGTGTTCGCGTCGGACGGGCTTTCGACGCACGGCTGCGGCTTCGTGCCACCGGTGCGCTTGCCGGCCCGCGCCGGCGGACGGCACGCGACGCAGACGCGATTGCGACGCAGGTCGTGGCGATGCGTGACGAATGCGGCATCGCATCGGACACAGCGCGCCGTCGACAGCACGCCGCTGTCGAAGAAACGAATCAGCAGCCACGCACGCGTCAGGTCGAGCAGCGGCTCGCAGTGTGCCGCGTCGCATCGCCTCGCATACCATTCATAGGCCTTCACGAGCGCATCGAGTCGCGCACACTTCGCGTTGCTCCGCAGAAAGCGGTAGGCGTTGAGGAACAGCGACGCATGGATGTTGGCCTGCCACGTCATGTACCAGTCGCTCGAGAACGGCAGCAGTCCTTTCGGCGGCGCGACGCCGCGCACCTCGCGATACAGCCGGACCAGGCGCTCATGCGGCAGCGGCAGTTCGATTTCGAGCATCTGCGGGCGCGCGCCGAGCCGAATCAGCGTCACGGCCGCCAACACGTGCTTCGCGTCATCGGCAAGACTCGACGCATGCGCCGTCCGGGCACCGCCGCTCACGGCACGTCCTGGTCGAAGGCTCCGAGACTGGACAGCGCCATCGCGACATGAAGCCGCGCGGCGTCGGCCGGCGGTTCGGGCCGCGCGAGCGCCGCAACCGTTTCGTATCGACTCAGGCGCAGTACGCAAAGCAACTGCCCCGACGACGACAGGCTCATCATCGATCGCATCGTCAGGCTTTCCAGCGTGCCGGCCATTTCCGGCGTGGCGCCGAGGCGAAACATGCCGGTCGCGCGATCCGCCTGCAACAGCCGCTGCGCCAGCCACAGATACGACAGGTTCAGGTCGCGAATTGACTCTTCTTCATTGATAGTTCCCATATTGCACCTTGATTGATATCGAATCAGGCCGATGGAGACGTCTCGCAAATTCGTGCAAAGGAACATGCCCTGTTTCGCGGGGTAAATCGCCTGTTTCAACGTCAATTGCCGATTTTCAGAAAGCAATCGATCGAAATAAACAGCGCACCCCGTATTGGCACGTTCGGCTCTTTTTATCGTATAGTCTGCACCCGGGTTCGATCGCCCCCCAAAAAATTTCGGCTTCCGTAACTCGCCCAGGCCCTGCTGTCGCGATCTTCGTTATGCTCGTTGTACGCCTCACCTCACGGAAGGCCGCGATGATCCAGTGTCAACCATGTCTTTCCGGATGTAAATCCGACGTTAGCCCGTGGCGAAACAGAACCGAATACGACCAAAGTATTAAGACTTTTCGAAAAAAACGGGTTCTCCAAAAGCAGAAGAGGTCCGCCTCCAGACTTCATTTTTATTTCCATGAAAATACTCATTGTCGATGATCATCCGGTTCTGCGAGATGGCGTGGCGACGTTGTTGCGCCAGGATCAGGACGGGATGGTCGACATTCAGGCAAGCAACGCCGACGATGCAATGCGGCTGCTCGAACAGCACACCGACCTCGACGTCATCGTGCTGGATCTGAAAATGAACGGCATGGACGGTTTCGCCGCGATTGCGGCGATCACGCAGGTCCGGCCCGAGTTGCCGATCATCGTGCTGTCCACATCCGAGGATCCGCACGACGTGCGCGCCGCCTTCACGCACGGCGCGCTCGGCTACATTCCCAAATCCGCGACCGCACACACGTTGCTGTCGGCCATCAAGATGGTCATGAACGGCGAGCGTTACGTGCCGCCGCTGCTGCTCGATACACAGTCGGCGCATCGCAACCCGCCCGCGCACGAACCCGACGGCCCGCGCCTGACGCTGCGCCAGCTCGACGTGCTGCGCCTGATCGCCGAAGGCGTGCCGAACAAGCTCATCGCCGATCGGCTCGGCCTGTCGGAGAAGACCGTCAAGGCGCACATCACCGCGATCTTCAAGGCGCTTCACGTGCGCAATCGCACCCAGGCCGCCGCGACCGGCCAGCGCCTGGGGCTCCTCTGACCCGCCTCGTCGCGACGCATGCGATGCATGCACGGTCGAAGGCACGGCGACACGAACGGGATGGCGTTCATGCATCGTGCCCGGCGCGCGCCGGCCACGCCGGCGGCGCCGTTCAGTCGACGTGCGCGCAATGTCATCGCGCCGTGGCGGTTGCCGGCGCAGCGCCGCCCGGCGACTGCATCAAGCCGGTTCGCACCCGCGGCATCGCCGCCGTCACCGCGCCGGCAGCCGGGATCGTTCCGGACGACGATGCGCCGACCGGCGAAACCAGCGCGACGCCGTCCATCGTATTGCCGCTGACGACGATCCGGCTGGCCGTGCAGCCGCGCGACAACAGCGACACCGGCGTGCCGGCAATCGACGCGAACGTGTTGTCGGAGACCTGGAATTCGCACACGTTGCCGATTGCCCGGAACCCGGCGTAGGCCGATCCCGATACGCGATTGCGCATCACCTTGACGTACGACACCGAGCCCGACCACGTGTCCAGCTCGATGGCGCCCTGCTGTGTCGGCTGCAAGCCGTTGTTCACGTTCGCGTTCTGGATGTTGGTCACCACGTTGTTGTCGATCACGACGTTCGACACGCCGTAGGTACGCCAGCTGTCCTCCTGTGCGACGAGAATGCCGGCCGCCTTCTGCACGCCATCGACGGTGTTGTTCGAGATCGTCACGGCCTGGCCGCCCACGACGGAGATGCCGCGCCCCCAGTAATTCCCCGATACGGTGTTGTGGTCGATCAGCACGTTGCTGCTGAGACGGCCGTCGCCCAGATAGCTGACGACCGCGATCAGGTCGTCGCCGGTGCCCGTCACCGTATTGTTCTGCACCAGCACATTGGTCGAACCGTAGGTGGTGTGGATGCCGTCCGCCAGCGTGTCGCGCACGGTATTGCCCACGATCGCGACGTTGCTGGCGCCGAACACGAAGATCCCGCCGCTGGCGGCGCCCTGGATCGTCACACCGAGCACCTGGATGTCCGTGCCCGTCACCTCGACCTTGCTCGATTCAGGCACCGTGAGCCGCGTCGTGCCAGTACCGATCAGCGTGACGCCGACGAGCGTCGAACCGGCGCCGCTCATCAAGATCGTCTGGTCGGACGGATTGGTCGCGACGAGCGTCGCGCCGTAGCCCGATACCACCACACCCGATACCGTCACCGACAACGAGCGGCTGACCGTATAGCGTCCGGGCGCGAGTATCAGCGTTTGTCCGACCTGCAGTGCGTTGAGCGCGGCTTGCAATGCATCGGTCTGGTCGCTGCCGTCGCTTGCCGGCTTGACCGTCACGGCCGGTGGTGCGGCAGTCGATGCCCGTCTCGATCGCGCATGCGCGATACGCCACGGCGCGACGTAGCCCGTAAGCGTCGCCGCGCAAACCTGAACCGGGAAGCTGGCAGCCCAGCATGCGAATGCAACCACCCCGGCGCTAACAATACGAAATGACCTGATCATGATGACCCCCTCGATAGGCATCCGTCCGATGCAGCGCGATGCGACGGCATCCGGTCGCAACGTATCGACGGTCGGCCGGCGAGCCGGCGCGACACGTGTCGAACATCGGAGCAGAACGATTTCGTGCGGAAACAGTCGGACAGCTGGCCTCGCTTCAGGCCGGTGCCCGCTCGCCTGCCGATACGGGCGGGCCGCTCCCCCAAGAGCGGCTCGACGTCGACGGTGCCGGCAGCGTGCGACCGTCGAGCGACATGCCGAAGCCCTTCCATGAGCGACGCGGGTCGGCCGGCTTCGTGTCCGGACCCAGACGATCATTTCGCTCGATTGGAAGTCTATTTCGCCGTTGGCGCGCGTAAATCGGACAGAATCCCCGCGACGTCGTAGGACGGGTCGTGAGCCCCTGTCGCATCCGCGATATGAACCGGCTTACGAGTCGTCGTGCCGGCGCGGGACGTCGCGCGACAGGCGTGAATGTGGTCTCGAGACGAGTCGCATGTCTATATTCACTCTACTTATTAATTGCGATGTGTGAAAGCACAACGAACTCGCGCCGCATTTCACAGCAACGGCAGCATGAGCCGAATATGCTCCGCGAACGCCGCCGGCAGAAGCGACGGCCGCTTCCGGTCGAACCGCAGCGTAATGCCGACCGCCGGCAGCGGCGGCAGCCCGCGATCGCCGGCGAGGATGGCCAGATCGGCCGGCACCGCCGATCCGCTATGGCGGCACGTTCGAGCCGATGATCATCGAGCGCGCGCAAGGCAGCTTCGTCTACGATGCGAACGGCCGCGCGATCCTCGATTTCACGTCGGGCCAGATGAGCGCGGTGCTCGGGCAAAGCCACCCGGAAATCGTCTCCGTCATCAACGAATATGCGGGCAAGCTCGATCACCTGTTCAGCGGGATGCTGTCGCGCCCCGTCGTCGACCTCGCAACGCGCCTCGCCGACATCACGCCGCCCGGGCTCGATATCGACCGTCCTCCAGATCCCTTCCGTGTTGAACGGGTCCTCGTGCACGAGTCGCCGCACCGTGTCGATATCGCTCGCCTCATAGAGAAACAGGCCCCCGCTCACCGAGCTAGCGTGTCGGCAAGTCTTCCGCGAAATTGTCGAACACACGTTGCACCAGGGCATTGATTCTCAGCATCGTGGCCGACTGGGTTCTGCCCGCGAGCGTGACGATCCCGAAACAGGCCGAACCAGCCAGCGGCGGATCGAGCGGCACCGGATGCAACCTTTCCGCCCGAACCGCCTCGTCGAATACTGGCCGACTGCCAAGAATGACGACATCGCTGACGGCTGCCGCCGCCTCCAGCTCCCCGAAATCGTCGCTCTGGAGCTTGATGCGATCCGCGATTGGATATCCGAGATGCTGCTGAAGATCGTCGAGCGCGTACTTCGACAGATGCGTGCAGCCGACCGGATACTTCAATAGATTCTCGGGCGATACGCCAGCCATGCCCGCAAGCGGATGCGCGTGACCGCAGAAGAATGCGGCCCGCCATCTCGGCAGCGGCACGATCTCGATTTCCGGCTGCTGCGTGAGCGACGCGATATCGCCAACGAACATGTCGATGCGCTCCGCCAGCAACATGCCGAGCAGGTCGGCGGTATCGCCGCGCTTGAGTACTACGCGTACTTGGGGCGCATTAACGGCCCCAAACGTCAGGATGGGTTGCCGGAGCAGCGCGGCGGGCGTCGCGCCCAGCCCGATGCAGAGATCGCCGAACTCCCCGCGCTCGAGCAGCGCGAGGTCGCGCCTGAGCTCCCGCACTTCGAAATCGATCCGGCGCGCCCGCTCGACGAATACCTTGCCGTGCGGCGTCAGCGTGATACGTTGCGCGCTGCGATCGAACAGCGAAATACCGAACTCCGCTTCGATCGACTGGATACTGCGGGACAGCGCGGATTGACTCAGGTGCACCTCCGCGCAAGCGCGACTGAAATTCTGGCACCGAGCGAGCGCGAGGACGTGTTGCAGTTTGCGAAGGTTCATGTGAAATCAGGCGTTCACGGGCAGCGACCCTGCCCACGTGCGGAAAGTATAGTCGCGCCCTTCGCCGCAACGGCTCGATCGTGGCGCCCGTGTGCCGTATCAGAACCGGTGATGAATGCCGACGCTCACGCCAACCTGACTCTTGCCAGGCTGGCCCACACTGGAAAAGCTGTTGACGCCGAACGCGCTCTCGTCGGAGTTCCAGACCGTGCCGACATGCGCATACAGAAACGTCGCCTTCGACAGCAGATACTCGCCTCCGCCGACCAACAGCGTCGGGTGTCCCGGCGTGCTCTGGAACGCGTAGCGGCCGCCCAGCACGTACCATTGAATCGTCGGCGTCGCGAAACCCTTCGCACTGCCCCAGTAAGCCACGCCGCGCGGCGTCAACTGGAGGTCTCCGACCACGCGCGTGACGCCCGCGCCAACGGTCACGCCGCCCACCGTATAACGAAGCGCCGCGCTGTACCGCTCATCGACCCGCCCCGACGCATCGATGCCGCCTGCGCTCGTACCGCGACTCTGCTCGTAAAGCACGCGAGCGGCAAGCGCTCCCCGGACATATTCGAGCGCCGCACCGACATACCGGCCGGCCAGGCCGTTGCCCGGAAGTTGTTGACCGAAGCCATATTCAGCCTCGACATCGAATCCGTAAAACGGCTGCGACTGGAACTTCACCGCATTGTTCAGCCTCAGCGTCGCCAGCGGAATCGCGTTCAGCGAAAGCGTCGAGTCGTTGGCGAAATACGTAGGATCATAGAGCACCGTCTTGTCGAACTGTACGCTGTATTGCCGCCCGAACGTCAGCCGGCCATAAGGCGATCGAAACCCGACGCTCGAAAGGCGGTTGAACAACGTGCCCGGCGTCACGAGGGTGCCCTTGCCGAGGTCGAAGCCGTTTTCGAGCTGAAAGATTGCACCGTAGCCCCCGCCGAGATCCTCGTCGCCCTTGATGCCGAAGCGGGACGGCAGAAACGCACTGCCCAGCATGCCAAGCGACGACTTCCCGTTCGATCCGGCGTTGGTCAAGCTCTGGATGCCGATATCCAGGATGCCGTACATGACCACCGAGCTCTGCGCGCGGGCGCCATCCGCCCCCGTCGCGCACGCAAGCGTCAACGCGGTCGTCGCCAGTCTCCTCACTGATTTTCTGTTTTTCATGTCGCCCCATCGATTGATTGGATTGTGCTTCGATCCGGCCCCACGCATTCCCGCTCGCTACGGCATATTCATTTCGCATACCAAATCGTTTGAAAACCGATCTTCTTCATCGCATGCGCGGCACAGGTATATGCGTCCGCGTGAATCTTCGAGACCGCGATGCATCGTATTCAGCTAAAAAATCACCATCCAATGAGATTCTCGTCGTCCGGCGATGCAAGATTTGCATGACCCTCCGATGACTGTGTGCGGAACACACGAGCGGGCGTTCCGATCATGTCGGTCACGACCGACATGGCCATCCTCGTCAAAAAAAAGCGCGTATCAGTTTCATGACTGACACGCGCACAAGGAGACACGGCTCTGATGTGGATTGCGCGAACGACGCGTTGTGACCTTGGACTACCGCGACGCACGACGATCCGGACATCCATTCGGCTCGACCGCAAGTCCCGGACAAATCGGCGTGGTTCCGACAGCGCGGCATATCGATTCGTACCGATCGCCATGCGACCGCGCAACGGGCTTCGTCATCGCGAGCCCGGGCGCGCCCGCCCGTTCATCGGGCAATCCGCCCGACGAGCGGGTCGATCCAGCGGCCGGCTATCCACACATACGCGCCCGTTGAGATCGCGCAGAACCAGTAAAGACCGATCCCGACGACGATCCCGACCGTCATCGGCGATTCGACCGGGAAGTGGCGTGTCAATACGGCCGGAGCGAACGCGACGGTCAGGATGAACGCAAAGTAGATGCCCAGCACGAGCACGCTCATGCCGATACTCAGGCGTGTGCGACGGCGGACCAGACGGGCCACGTCGCGCGTGCGTGCGTCGACGCTTGCGTTCGCATCGGTGCTGCGCGCGACGACTGCCGGGTGATTGACGTTCGACATGGTTGCTCCAGTGATCAGTGAGTTTGGGGAGCGCTGATGCCGATGCCGGTCGCGCTGCGGAACATCTGCGCATCGAATCCCGCACGCTCCGCCGCCGCACGAGCAGACGAGTCGGTAATCGATGCGAGCCATGCGACGCCGAACGCCAGCGTCATCGAGAACAGGGTCGGATTTGCGTACGGAAAGAGCGCACTGTCGTGCTTCAGGATGCCCACCCAGATCGTCGGCCCGGTCACAAGCAGCCCGACCGACGACACCAACCCGACTATCCCGCCAGCCAGTACGCCGCGCGTCGTCAATCCTCGCCAGAACATCGACAGCATCAGGATCGGGAAGTTGGTGCTCGCCGAAATGGAGAACGCGAGCCCGACCAGGAAGCTGATGTTCAGGTTTTGCACGAGATGCGACAGCAGCAGCGCAGCCGCGACCAGTACGAACGTGGCCCGGCGCGATACCGCCAGTTCGCGCGCCGGATCGGCTTGCCCCCGGCACAGGATGCGCTTGTACAGATCGTGACCGACCGCCGATGCGCCCGAAATCGTGAGCCCCGCGACGACCGCCAGGATCGTTGCGAACGCAACTGCTGACATGATGCCGAGGAACACGTCGCCGCCGAAGTAATGGCTCAGATGCATCGCCGTCATGTTTCCGCCGCCGATCAGCGTGTGCGTGACCGGATCCAGGAAAGCCGGATTGCGGAGCACGAATACGATCGCACCGGCGCCGATCACGACGACCGCGGTATAGAACCACGCAATGAGCGCGGTTGCGTAGAACGCCGATTGCCGGGCCGCGGCGCCGTCGCGTACGGTGAACAGGCGACTCAGGATATGCGGCAGGCCTACCATGCCGAAGATCAACGACATGCCGAGCGAAATCGCATCCACGGGGTTCGTGACGAGCCGGCTCGGCGCCAGCACGGCCGAGCCGGCCGGATGAGACTGCACCACCGTGGCGATCAGCCGACTGGCGCTGAAGCCGGTCGCCTGCAGCACCTTGAACGCCAGATACGTACCGATCGCGACCATCAGCACCGCCTTCACGATCTGCACCCACGTGGTGGCCAGCATCCCGCCGATCAGCACATACACGAGCACCAGCGCGCCAACCGCCAGCATCGCCACCATGTAAGGCACGCCGAACAGCAGCTGGATCAGCTTGCCGGCGCCGACCAGCTGGATGACGAGATAGAACAGCACGATCACCAGCGAATTCACGGCGGCCAGGCTCCGAACCGGACGCTCCGCGAGACGGAATGCGACGACATCGGCGAGAGTGAAGCGTCCGAGATTGCGTAGCGGTTCCGCGACGAGAAACAGCAGGATCGGCCAGCCGATCAGCGTGCCGACGCCGTAAATGATGGAGTCGTAGCCCGAGCCGGCCATCATGCCGACCGCACCGAGGAACGACGATGCGGACATGTAGTCGCCTGCGAGCGCGAATCCGTTCTGCAACGGCGTGACACTTCCGCCGGCCGTATAGAACTGCGAAACCGAGCGGTTGCGACGCGATGCCCAGTACGTGATGCCGAGCGTCAACGCAACGAATAGCAGAAACGGCGCAAGCGTATACCCGCTTGCGACGCGCTGCGCCGGTGCTTCGGCCGCGCATGCCGCGCCCGCTGCGGCCGCGGCGCACACGCCTGCCGACAGCGCGGCCATCGTCCGCCGGGCGCGAAACGTTGCATGTTCCATGGTGTTCTCCTCCGTTTTTTATGAATGCTTCGGTCGCGCGACGCTTTCCGTCAAACGCCGAGACGGCGACGCACGACTTCGTCGAAAATCGCGACGCCGATCGGTGCCACATCGTCGTTGAAGTCGTATTCGGGGTGATGGCACATGTGACCGCCCTGCCCGAGAAAGAAATAACAACCGGGCCGCGCCTCGAGAAAGCGCGCGACATCGTCACCCGCCATCAACGGTGCCACGTCGGTCAGCACGTTCGCGGCGCCGACCACGGTATCGGCAGCCGCCATGACACATCGCGCCGGAGCTTCCGCATTGATCGTGGCCGGCGTGCCGTGCGAAATGTCGAGATCGATCGCGCATCCGTGCGATAGCGCAACGCCGTCGCAGATCTCTCGCATGCGCCGATGCACGCGTTCGCGCGCCAGCGGCGACAGCGCGCGCGTGGTGCCTTGCAGCGACGCGCGATCGGGAATGACGTTCGCCGTCGCCCCCGCAACGAACTGGCAGATGCTCAGCACCGCGCTGTCGAGCGGATCGATCGCGCGGCTGACGACGGTCTGCAATGCAGTGACGAGCAACGCGCCGATGGCGATCGGATCGACGCTACGATGCGGCGTTCCGCCATGACTGCCGGTGCCGCGAATCTCGATCGAGAAAAAATCGACCGCGGCAAGCTGCGATCCGACGCGCACCCCGATCTTGCCCGGTTCGAGCTGCGGATGGTTGTGCAACCCGTAGATTTCGTCGAACGGGAAACGCGCGAGCAACTGATCGTCGAGCATCGCCTGACTGCCTTTGACGATTTCCTCGGCCGGCTGGAATACCAGCACGACCCGCCCCTTGAACTGGCGATGGCCGGCCAGCAGCTTCGCCGCGCCGAGCAGGATCGCGGTGTGTCCATCGTGACCGCAGCCATGAAACAGTCCGTGATGGACCGAACGATAAACCGGCCGGCCTTCCTCCTGGATCGGCAGCGCATCCATGTCGGCGCGCAACGCAATCGTGGGGCCCGGCCCGCCGTTACCGTCGATCACGCCCACCACGCCGGTGCGGCCGATTCCGGTATGCGTATCGATGCCGAACGAGCGCAGCAACTCCGCGACGAACGCTGCCGTGCCGGTTTCCTGAAACGCGATTTCCGGGCGACTGTGAATCTGTCGACGCCACGCTTTCATGTCCTCGGACAGTGCGGCGACAGGTGTACTGATCTGCATGGAACGATTCCTCGGGGATTGCTGCCGCGCGGCAAGCGCGACGTGGCTGAACGAACCTGTCGAACAAGGCTCGACGTTCGCCCGATTCTAGAAATCGCAAAATGTGCGGTCCAATGCAAAGTTTCGGCATTTCCTATGCAGAGAGCACATAGGCACGCGACGACACCGGCGGATTGGTCGGCCGCCATGCGCAGCGATCTCTGTGAGCGCAAATGCAGTCGCCAGATCAGATAGCCGCCGAATTGGTAGACACGCTACCTTGAGGGGTAGTGGCGAAAGCTGTGCGAGTTCGAGTCTCGCCGTCGGCACCAGAACACGGTTGCGCCGTGTTTCGGGCACGTTAAAAGAACCGCGACAGCGCAAGGCTTCGCGGTTCTTTTTATTGCATCGGCAAGCCGGGCCGATGCGTGGACCGGCGCGTCATCGAAGAACGAGACGCGGCTGGCGGCCGGCGTCGCGCCATCGATGCGCGAAACGGCGGCCCGGACACGTGATGCGCGCCCGCCAACACGGCGTCGCAGGCCGCGTCCGACGGCGATCCGGTTGAAATGCTCGAGTGAATGGAATAGCGCGTTGACTATAAGCGCGGGGCCTTCGACAATGCTTCGGCGCGTATCGAAGTATGGAAGTGTGCCGGACCGAACATCGGTTCGCGATACGAAAAAGACAATAAATGGAACCGGAGAGAAACAGTGAGTCAGCACAATATTTCAACCGTGGCCCACCCGATCGCGGAGCCCGTGCGTGCCGTGATCCTGATCACACTGACGGACGGTTGTGCCCGCTCGGCGAGCGCGCTTGCAGAAGTCGCCGGCGTCACCGCTCAAACGGCGAGTTCGCACCTCGCAAAACTGCTTGACGGCGGCCTCCTGAAAGTGGAAAGCAAGGGCCGGCACCGCTACTACAGTCTGGCCGGCCCGCACGTTCCCCGCGTGCTCGAGAGCCTCGCGTCCGTTGGCCCCGTCTCGCAGGCATGGCGCACGACGCCGAATCGTTCCGCGCGGGAATTGCGCTTTGCGCGCTGCTGCTACGACCATCTCGCCGGACAGATCGGCGTTGCCGTCACACAGCGCTTGCTCGAGCGCGGCTACCTCGTCGAGCACGGCGAATACGCGTACGAACTCACACCGAGCGGGCATTCGTGGCTGCAGCAACTCGGCCTCGACGTCGGCAGTCCCTTCGCCAATCAGGCAGGATACGCGCACCGGTGCCTCGACTGGACCGAGCGGCAATTTCATATTGCCGGCGCACTCGGCGCCCATTTGATGACTGCATTCTGTACGTGGGGATGGATGATCCGCGGTCATGAGACCCGCGTCGTCGCCGTGACGCCGGCCGGCTGGGACGCGCTGCGTGAACATTTCGGCATCGAGCGCGACGCCGAACTGGACGCGCAGGCGCAGCGTGGCGCGCCGCGCTTCGCCGAACGTCGCGAGACGGCCTGACCAGCAGGCCGCGGGGGCATCACGCAGGCGCGTCGGCCGCCTGCAACGCCGGTTGGCGGCGGTAGCGGCCGGCGGCTATCGGCTGCGGAGCAATTGCTGCTTTCGCTTGCGCGTGTCGGTGTCGATTTATCCAATCCGCAGTTCGAACAGGCAATCAACGATTGCGTAGCCAACCTCCAATCAGGCTGATCGGCCAATTTCCATGTACGGCCAAGAGCGACCATTCCACGATCACGCGTTTATACTCCCAGACACAGCAATCTGCGTGATACGACAAGGCCAAATGAAAACGAGAGAATTGTTGATCGCTTCGCTAGGAGCGTTGGTGTTGACTCAACCTTCACTATCCTTCTCGCAAAACATCAACGGGAAAAATCTCTATATACAAAGATGCGCGATGTGCCATGGCGCAGATATCAAGGGCACCGGACCATTGGCCAAGAAAAGCAATCCTGCCACGCCTGACCTCACAACTGCTGCGTTCAAAAAGCGACTCCGTGATTATCCAGGCGTCATTGTTTCATCGGTAATACTTCGTCCGAACGGGGACCTGATTCCGAGAACTTTGAGGGAGAACGGCGTAAAGCTTGCGCCGCACTCCTGGACCGTTCAGGATTTTCGCGATCTGAATAACTACATGAGTGACGTGATTTCCAAAAGCCGATGATTCCGTGTTGACCGTCTGACCGCGATGGGTCGGGTACTGTCGGATTCGGAAGCATCATCGGCAGAGCGCATTGCCGGCTCATCGTCGGGCCGGGTTCGGCCCAGACCGTGTCAGAACGTGCATGGGGCTACCGTTGTTCCTCTTCTGATCTGAACTGAAAATGTTGCCACTCTACAAGTTTGTCCTCGGCCCGATTCTGGTGATACAGGCACGCAGGCTAAGGCGAACGGCGCTACGCCTACCGGAGGCAGCAGGGCCTCGTTGCGGGAGTGAAGGCTCGCGAGAGGCCCTGCAACCGGCCTTGCGAATTCTGGTTGTCGGTGACTCGTCGGCGGCAGGAGTGGGGGTCGACGATCAGGTACAGGCATTAGCGCAACCGGTTGCCAAAATGCTGGCTATCAAACTGGGCAGGCCCGTTACATGGCAACTGGTGGCAAAGTCGGGTGTCAACACTGAAGAGTCTCTAGCGCTATTAAGGCAGAGCGAATTACAGCCGGCGGACTTTCTCGTGACCGCATTGGGTACTAACGATGTAACGTCGCAACGTTCGCCACGCCAGTTCCTGCAAGACTATCGGCGACTGGTTGAAGAAGTCCGCCGTCGCACCGGCGCATTTGGTCTGGTAGCAACAGGGCTACCGCCATTACGAATTCTGCCAGCGGCGCAGCACCCGCTGCGCTGGTACCTGGGCCGATATGCCGCGTCTCTGGACCGCACGCTGCGGCGGTGGATTAGCCAGGATGCTGCCGCGCGCTATGTATCACTTGATTGGGCAGCAAAGCCGCTCGAGATGGCCCGTGATCGATTTCACCCCGGGGCTGGGCAATATCGCTGTTGGGCTGAGCTCGTCAGCGAGCAGATCGTGGATTTACTGGTTAAGGATTCTGGGCCAGTGGTCGATCTGGGCATGTGCAACGTAAAGCTTGAACGTCCGCTGTAGAGGAAAGCGACTGGCTGAATCCGCCGTCGGCTACGGCCGACCGCGTCGGGCGGCAGCCGGCCAGGAGCGGACTTTCGAGGTAGGAGGCCAGTTGGTCGACAATCACCGCAAGCCATCGTGTCCAAGAGATCGCCAGCCGAGTGAGTGGAGCAGCAGCGGGCTCAAGAAGCGTAATTGGCGAACGCCTTTTGGACCAGACCCTCAGGTCCAAAGAAAAATACTTCCGCAGCGAGCCGTCCGTTAGCACCTCGATAGTGAATGACGATGCTTCCTACTCCAGCTAGCGTCGCTATGCTTTCAAAGCGAAGGTCGGGAACCATTTTCAGCGCCTTTTCCCAATAGACTCTAACGTTGTCCTTACCCTGAAGCATCCCATCGGGCTCGCCCATGATCTGTGCAATCAGCGGAGACGACATCTCGAACCCGTCCGAGTAATGCGAGAGAATGCGATCGAGGTCGTGCGAATTCCATGCTTCGATCCATTCTTGACCAAACGCTTGCGCGAATTCCCGTGTGATAGTTTTCATGGTTAATTTGAAGGGCCCGGTAGAATTGAAAAGAGGTTGAACGGCTTGCCTCGATGTATATTGCCGTTCATCAAGCAGGAATTTCAATAGGTTTGCGCAACTATGGTATCTGGAGCGGGAGCAGCCATGAAGGTACAGGTGCACATCGTGAATTCGCTGACGGATGGCGAAGCCGGGGGCAATCCGGCTGGCGTAGTGATTGACGCGGATGCGCTCGACACGGAACAAAAGTTGGCGGTCGCGCGGAAGGTCGGTTTGTCTGAAACGGCGTTCGTGTCGAAATCCAGTGTCGCGACAATCAAGCTGGAATTTTTCACGCCGACTCGCCAGATAGCACATTGCGGACATGCGACGATTGCTACCTTTTCACTTCTCAGGCAGCTTGGCCGGGTCAGTGACGGGAAGGCAACGAAGGAAACGGTTGACGGATGCAGGAATATTCTGGTAGACGGCCAATCTGTTCTGATGGAACAAGGCGCTCCGGCATATACATCGATCGAAGCACGGTCTGACCTGGCAAAAAAAATTGCGGAGTCGATAGGATTGAGAACGGCAGATATCTATCGCACTACAAGCCCGACGGTGATCAACACGGGAAACAGCTTTCTGATGATCGCATTGCCCGATGGTTGCTCGGTTGCCGAGGTTCAGCCCGACCATCAAGCGATTGCGTTGATTAGCGAGGAACTCGACCTGATCGGCTATTACCTGTTTTCTCGCGAGACGGTCATCCCCGGCCGGCATGCCGGGACACGCATGTTCGCACCAAGATTCGGCATTCCGGAAGAATCCGCGACTGGAACGGCCGCCGGCCCGCTGGCATGCTTCATTTATGAGCGCATGGGCGCCAGAGATCCCGAAATGATTATCGAACAGGGATGGATGATGCAACCTGCGTCTCCGAGCATCATCAAGATCATTCTCGACATCGAGGACGGAAAGGTTGCGCGGTTGATGGCCGGCGGAAGCGCGACCATCAAACAAAGTGTCCTAGTGGAAATTTGAGCCGGAAGGTCGGCGGATCCCGAACGATCAATCCGGATCGTTGTCTTTGAGCGTCCGCTGACGAGAAGGCGGAACGTCTCGTTAGGGTGGTGGATTCAACCGGTCCTGAAAAGATCGAGCGTAGGTCGTGGCGTAGCTTCGTGTGCCGATCCCTATCAGACAAGTCACAGGTACTGCTGCATCAGCATTCCCCCTCTCCATCAGAAAACGGCGCATCGCTCGACCGATCACCCACACGCCCTACCCCGCCCTCACAGCACCGGCAACACTGCCCGAATATGCTCCGCGAACGCCGCCGTCAGAAGCGACGGCCGCTTCCGGTCGAACCGCAGCGTAATGCCGACCGCCGGCAGCGGCGGCAATCCGCGATCGCCGGCGAGGATCGCGAGATCCGCGGGCACCGCCGTCTGCGTCATCACCGCAAACGCCTGCCCCGAGCGCACCAGCGCGGTCAGCCCCGCGAGGCTGCTGCTCGCATACGCGACGCGATAATCGCGGCCGGCGCGACGCAGCGCCTCACAGGCCGCAATATGATCGAGCGTATCGGGATCGGACAGCGCGAGCGGCAACGGATCGAACCGCGCCACATCGAGCCCCGGATAACCGATCCAGACCAGTTGCTCGCGGCGGATGAAGTCGCCGTCCGAACCATCGTCCGGCACGGACACCATCGCCAGATCGACCGCCCGCTTGTCGAGCTGTTCGAGCAGCCGCGGCGTCGGCCCGCACACGACTTCGACGATCGCCTGCGGATGCTGGCTCGAAAACTGCCGCAGCAGCGACGGCAGGAACACGCCCGCGTAATCGTCCGGACAGCCGAACCGGATCGTGCCCGACAACCCGGTGCCGCACAGATCGGCCATCGCCTCGTCGTGCTGCCGCAGGATGCGCTGAGCATGCACGAGCAGCCGCTCGCCGGGATGCGTGAGCAGCACGCCGCGCCCGGTGCGCTGGAACAGCGGCTGGTCGACGCTTTCCTCGAGCCGCCGCATCTGCTGGCTGAGCGCGGACTGCGTGCGGCCGACCCGCGCCGCCGCGCGGCTGAGCGAGCGCACCTCGGCGATGACGACGAACGAGCGCAGCAGGTCGATTTCGAGCGAACGTGCCAAGGTATTAGCTCCTTTTCTACCTTGCATAAGAACTATTCGTTTCCATAAAACCAGACCGGCGCCTAGACTGCAAGCGATCCTTGGCCCTTGTCCGGAGAAGCCCGATGTCCCTGAACGACGACGCAACCTTCTGGCACAACGCCAGGCAGCACCTGATCCGCTACGGCGGCACGTTCGAGCCGATGATCATCGAGCGCGCGCAAGGCAGCTTCGTCTACGACGCGGACGGCCGCGCGATCCTCGATTTCACGTCGGGCCAGATGAGCGCGGTGCTCGGGCACAGCCATCCGGAGATCGTCTCCGTCATCAACGAATACGCGGGCAAGCTCGATCACCTGTTCAGCGGGATGCTGTCGCGCCCCGTCGTCGACCTCGCGACGCGCCTCGCCGACCTCACGCCGCCCGGGCTCGATCGCGCGCTGCTGCTGAGCACCGGCGCGGAATCGAACGAAGCGGCGATCCGGATGGCGAAGCTCGTCACCGGCAAGTACGAGATCGTCGGCTTCGCGCAGTCGTGGCACGGGATGACGGGCGCGGCGGCATCCGCCACGTACAGCGCCGGCCGCAAGGGCGTCGGCCCGGCCGCCGTCGGTTCGTTCGCGATTCCGGCGCCGTTCACGTACCGGCCGCGCTTCGAGCGCAACGGCACCTACGACTATCTCGCCGAACTCGACTACGCATTCGACCTGATCGATCGCCAGTCGAGCGGCAACCTCGCCGCGTTCATCGCGGAGCCGATCCTCAGCTCGGGCGGCATCATCGAACTGCCGGAAGGCTACATGGCGGCGCTCAAGCGCAAATGCGAGGAGCGCGGGATGCTGCTGATCCTCGACGAAGCGCAAACCGGCGTCGGGCGCACCGGCACGATGTTCGCGTGCCAGCGCGACGGCGTGACACCCGACCTCCTCACGCTGTCGAAGACGCTTGGCGCGGGGCTGCCGCTCGCGGCGGTCGTCACGTCCGCGCGGATCGAGGAACGCGCGCACGAACTCGGCTACCTGTTCTACACGACGCACGTGTCGGACCCGCTGCCGGCCGCGGTCGGCCTGCGCGTGCTCGACGTGGTGCAGCGCGACGGCCTCGTCCAGCGGGCGAACGTGATGGGCGACCGGCTGCGGCGCGGGCTGCTCGACCTGATGGAGCGCTTCGACTGCATCGGCGACGTGCGCGGACGCGGCCTGCTGCTCGGCGTCGAGATCGTCAAGGACCGACAGACGAAGGAACCGGCGGATGGCCTTGGCGCGAAGATCACGCGCGAGTGCATGAACCTCGGGCTCAGCATGAACATCGTGCAGTTGCCGGGCATGGGCGGCGTGTTCCGGATCGCGCCGCCGCTGACGGTGAGCGAAGCGGAAATCGATCTCGGGCTGTCGCTGCTGGAACAGGCGATCGCACGCGTGCTGTAACGCCGCCGCCCGTCGCTGCCGCACGAAGCGCGTACGATCTGCGTACACTATCCGGCAGGCAACGACCACGGGCAGCGAGGCAAGCGATGGCGAGCGCGGCAAACGACAGCGGCACGAACGAACACTGGCTCGTCGCGCACCGCGATCCGGAAACGGGGATCGAAAGCCTGCGTGCGCATTTCAGCGGGCATGCGTACGATCCGCACGATCACGACGACATGCTGATCGGCTTCACGGAACAAGGCGTACAGCGTTTCCAGTGTCATCGGTCGCTGCATACGAGCGTGCCGGGCCGCGCGATCCTGATCGAGCCGGGCGCGCTGCACGACGGCCATGCGCCGGAAGCCGGCGGCTTCACCTACTCGATGCTGTACCTGCCGCAGGCGTGGGTCGAACGTGCGGCACGCCGAATCGATCTTCCCGGCCTGAGCGGCGTCGAAGCCGCGTTCGGCCATACGCTCGTCGACGATCGCCGCCTCGTCGACGCGATCCGCCACGCGTTTCTCGCGATCCACGGCAACGAAGGCAAGCTCGCGCGCGACCAGACGCTCGACCGTCTGCTCACGCGCCTCGGCGGTCAGTTGCGCGATTCGGTCGCGGCAAGCGCCGACACGAGCACGCGCACCGTGCCGCCGGCGATCGTGCGCGTGCGCGACCTGCTGCACGCGCATCTGGACGGCAACCTCGGCCTCGACGAACTCGCCGAGTTGGCCGGCACCGACCGCTTCCGGCTCACGCGGCAGTTCCAGCGCGCATACGGGACGTCGCCGCACGCGTACCTCGTTCGCCTGCGCCTGCGCGCGGCGCGCCGGCTGCTCGCGGCGGGCCGCACGCCGGCGCAGGCCGCCGCGGACGTCGGCTTCGCCGACCAGAGTCACCTCGGCCGCTGGTTCCGCCGCGCATACCGGATGACGCCGGCCGCCTATCGGCGGATGTGCACAAACGTTCCAGACTGATCGCGCCGGCTATCCGATCATGAGCGCTTCAACGAGGAGCACTCATGTTCGATACGAAAGTGGCATTGATCGTGCGCGACGATCTCGCGGCGTGGCAGAAACTCAACGTGGTCGCATTTCTCGCGACGGGCGTCGCGGCCGGCGCGCCGGAAGCGCTCGGCGAGCCTTACGAGGATGCGGCCGGGAATCGCTACGGCCGCATGTTCGGCCAGCCGATGCTGGTGTTCGCGGCCGATCTCGACGGCCTGCAGGCCGCGCATCGGCACGCGCTGTCGCGCGAAGTCAGGATCGTGCCGTACGTGCGCGCGATGTTCTCGACCGGGCACGACGCGGCCAATCGCGAAGCGTTTCGCGCCGGGGACGCGACGAATCTCGATCTGGTCGGCCTTGCATTGCACGGGCCGAAGAAGGCCGTGGATAAAGCCGTGAAGGGTCTGGCGTTGCACGCGTGAACCCGGCGTCCGGCTCGCTGCCGCGGGCCGCTTCCATGCCTGGCCGACGCGTCCGGCCGAACCGTTCGCCGTGCTTGCTGGCGAGCCACACGCCGAGCGCGACGACGACGATGCCGAGATAGGTCGTCACCGGAATCCGGTCGCCGAACATCCACGCGGCCCAGGTCAGCGTCACGGGCGGTTCGAGATAGACGAGCGTCGCCACGCGCGTCGCGGGCATGCGCTTGAGCAGCGCCCATAACGTCAGGTAAGCCATGAACGTCGAGAACACCGTCAGCCACACGACGGACAACCAGACGTTCGGCTGCGTCGGCACATGCAGATCGCCGGTGACGAGCCCGCATGCCGCGAACAGCACGAGGCTCACGCACCCCTGCACGAACAGCGGCAGAAACAACCCGTCCTCGTTGCTGCGCGCCGTCGTGAGCGCGCGCCGCCGCTGATAGATCGTCGCGATCGACAGCCCCAGCGCGGACACCAGCGGCAGCATGTACATGACGATGCCGACCGATTCGGTCGGCAGCGCGTATTGCCCGCCGATCACGATGCCGACGCCGATGAATCCGAGCACGAGCCCGGCCCACTGGCGCGCGCCGCTGCGCTCGCTGCCTTCGAACGTCGTCATCGCCGCCGTGATGAGCGGCTGCAACGCCGCGACGATCGCCGCGATGCCCGGCGGCAGCCCATGCTGGATCGCGACGTAGACGCAGGCCAGGTAGAGAAACTGCGACAGAAAGCCGATCACCGCGTGATAGCGGATCTTCTCCAGCGTCAGGCGCCCGAGCCGCCTGTTGAGGACGATCGCCAGACAGAGCGTGACGAGCAGAAAACGCCAGAACAGCAGGTTGAACGCACCGGCCGTCTCCGCGCCGAGCTTGGCGCCGATGAAGCCGGAACTCCACGACAACACGAAAACGAGCTGGATCAGGAAGAGCTGCATCGGAACGTCGCTCCTCAGAACGTGGCTGTGGATGTGCGCGCGTCGCCCAGGTCTTCGAACCGGATCGGTTCGAGACCGATGCGAAGGTACTGCATCGCGGCTTCGTCGCGGAGGCTGCGTTGCAGTGCAAGCCAGTTGACGACCGTGCGCGGGATGCCGTCGTCCGACGCGAGATGCCAGAAGCCGTTGTCGTCCTCGCGCGTGTACGGGCAATGAAACGACAGCACCAGCGACATGCGCCGCCCTGCCTCGACCGGTTCGACGCCGTGAAACAGCTTGCTGCCGTAGATCAGCAGCGCGTCGCCCGCCTGGCTCAAATCCGCCGTCTTCACATGCGCGCGTTCGCGATCGTGCCGATCGAACGTCTCGGCAGTCGATTCGTAGAACAGAAAGTTTCCACCCTCGTATTCGGATCGATCCGACAGCACGATGTTCAGCACGAAACTGGTGCCGTCGGTGTGCCACATGCCGACCTGCTCCTTGTCGTCGCGCTCGCGCGTCGGGTAGTAATAGTTGAACTGCGAGCGCGCATTGATCATCGGATACGGGATCAACGGCGCGCCGGCCAGACGCGACAGCCGCAGCAGGAACGCGCGGTCGTGCATCATCGCGTCGATGAAGCGCGAGCGGTTCGTCACCGCACGCACCCGCTTCGAGATGATCCAGTTGCTGTGCGACGCGCTGCGTTCCAGCGTGCGGCCGATCTCGCGCAATGCGTGAACCGCTTCGTCGGAGAACAACCCGCGCAGGCTGCACACCGCGTTGAGCGCGTTCGACCGCGTGCCGCGCATCGGCACGTCGCGATAGCCGAGATCGTCGAGGTTGCGGCGATACCGCACCTGATAGCCGTCGCGCAGGAAGCTGCTCGTCCAGCGCATCCGTTCCGCAACGGTAACCGTGTCGTCCACGACATTCGCGTCGCCGGCCAGCGAGGTCCGCAGCGCAAGCCTCACCCGATCGAACCCGCGCGCAAACACCGGCAGTGCATTTCCCTTGTTCATCGCGTGCCTCGCTCTCGTCGTTGCGGCCCCGGGGCGCTAGCCCTTGAACTGCGCAATCTGGTACACGACGCTGCCGTCCCCGCTGCGCAGCTCGTCGATCACCCGGCAGTTGCCGTGACTGCTGCGCACGTGGCGGAATTGCTCGGGCGTGTATTTCAGGCAGACGTTGGTGATCAGATGCCCGTGGACGCCCGCCTTCGACACAGGCTGCAGCGTAACCGCGACGTGGAACTGATCGCCCAGCAGGTTCAGCCGGACGATCGACACGTCATGCTCGCCGTGCGGCTCGAAGCCCTGCTGCCGGCTGACGACTTCGGAGAACCGCACCATGTTCTCGTTGCGGTAGAAGTCGTAGATGTGCGCTTCGCGGCCTTCCACGAACAGCTGCATCTCCGACACCACGTAGGTCGACTTGCCGCCGAGATTGCGGATCAGCCGGCCGATCGTCACCGGCAACTCGTTGCCTTCCTGGAACCCGAGCATCGTGATGAAGGTCATGTCCTGGCCCAGATCGATGTGGTTCCACTGCACGTTCCGGTAATCGTCGGCGATGTAGTTGAAACAGCCGGGCGTCTTCAGGAACGGCATGATCGCGTCGCGCATCGCGTGTTCCGACGACTCGTTGATGTCGACCGCCGTGTAGCGCAGATGATCCGGCCCGCCGCCGCTGACGCCCTTCATCAGTTCGGTCGTCTTGACCGGCTCGGGCCCGAGTTCGATGTAGTGAACATGGCGGCCGCGCGACAACGTGGCGAGACGCTCGCTCAACGCACCGATCGCTTCCCGCAACGATCCTTTTCCATTGCGATCCGCACATAATGCAGGACTCCGAACCCCCAATTCGTTCAGGTTCCGCATCAAGGAGAAGACTTCACGCCCCGCCTCGCGTTGCCGCGCGGCATCGTCCGTGCGCTGCAACGTCGAATACTTCTCGTGATTCTCGACCGTCCATACCGACTCCGCCTTCAGCTTCCTGTCCCGCACCAATGCATCCACTACAAAATCATTGATAGACATGAATCGTTCCCCGGGATACGTGTCACGCTCGATCGAATGCCTGCCGTCGTCCGCCTGTTGACCCGAGGATAGGGAGGCGCAATAATTCCGTCAATCGACATTACCTGAATCACTGATTCGGAAAATCAAAATCATGCCGCGCACCCTGGACGTCGACCTGCTGCGTACCTTCCACGCCGTCGCGAAGCTCGGCCGCTTCAAGGACGCGGCCGCGTATGTGAATCGCAGCCCGTCGTCGGTCACGGCACAGATCCAGAAGCTCGAGGAGATGGTCGCGCAGCGGCTGTTTACGCGAAACAACCAGGCCGTCGAGCTCACGCAGTTCGGGCACAAGCTGCTCGGCGACACCACCGAGTTCCTGTCGAGCCACGACCGCCTGGTCGAATCGCTGTCGCCGCAGATCCTGACCGGCAAGTTGCGGCTCGGCATCCCCGATTCGTATGCCGCGCATTTCATGGCGGAATTCCTGCCGCGCTTCGCCGCCGACCGGCCGTTGCTCGAACTGACCGTCGAAGCGCGCTCCAGCGAGGAACTGCAGCAGCTGTTTTCCCGCGGCCAGCTCGACATCACGATTGCCGTCGTGCCGAAAGCGCTGCCGCACGCGGAACTGCTCAGCAAGACCCATCCGGTGTGGGTCGCCGCGCGCACCTTCAAGTTCAATCCCGACGCGCCGCTGCCGATCGCCGTGCAGCTGCAGGGATGTCCGTACCGCGACACAGCGCTGAACGCGCTGAAGAAGGCGAAGATCGCGCACCGGATGCTGCTCGAGAGCGCGAGCTCGCCGGCGGTCGAAGCGTGCATCGCGAATGGCCTCGCGGTCGGCATCATCGAGCACGACCGCGTGTCCGGCAACCTGACGAGCAACGTCGCGGGGATCGCGCTGCCCGATCTGCCGCCGCACCTGATCACGATTCTCACGGACGACAGCAATCGCGCCGCGCTGCATTTGCGCGACGTGCTGAAAAGCACGTTCAGGATCAGCTAGGGTAGAAGAGTCATCAGCAGGTCGAGGCCGAACCGCTGCTGATAGAGGTGTTTCGCGTCGTCGTAGTGATTTTGCGTCGATCCGAGTGCTTCGCCAGGTGTAGTCGAAATTGCTACGATCGAAGCAGAATCGGCTACACCATTCCCGTAGACCGCCGGCCCGTTGCAGGCCGGCGGCTTTCTCCATCAACCGCCGAGATACGCCTGCTTGATCCGGTCGTTCGCGAGCAGGTTCGCGCCCGTGTCGGCGAGCACCACGCGCCCCGTTTCGAGCACATAGCCGCGATCGGCCACACCCAGCGCCTTGTTCGCGTTCTGCTCGACGAGGAACACCGTGACACCCTCGTCACGAATCGTCCGGATGATGTCGAAGATCTGCGCGATCACGAGCGGTGCGAGGCCGAGCGTCGGCTCGTCGAGCAGCAGCAGGCGCGGCTTGCTCATCAGCGCGCGGCCGATCGCCAGCATCTGCTGCTCGCCGCCCGACATCGTGCCGGCCCGCTGCGCCGCGCGTTCCTTCAGGCGCGGAAACAGCTTGAACACGTGCTCGATACCGTCGTCGATTTCATGACGGCTCGCGAAGAAGCCACCCATCTTCAGGTTCTCGAGCACAGTCAGGCTCGGGAACACGCGCCGCCCTTCCGGCGAGATCGCCATCCCCTGCCGCATGATCTGGTGCGTCGACATCGCGGTGATGTCGTTGCCCTCGAACAGCACGCGGCCCGACGACGCGCGCGGCGTGCCGCACACGGTCATCATCAGCGTCGTCTTGCCGGCGCCGTTGCTGCCGATCAGCGTGACGATCTCGCCCTTCTTCACCTCGATCGACACGCCCGCGAGCGCCTCGACCGCGCCATAGTGCGTATGGACCTGTTCCAGCTTCAGCATCACTCTTCCCCCAGATACGCCTTGATCACGCGCGGGTCGTTGCGGACCGCTTCCGGCGTGCCGATCACGATCGGCCGGCCGTGCTCCATCACGAGGATGCGGTCCGACACGCCCATCACGAGGCTCATGTCGTGCTCGATCAGCAGCACCGATACGCCGAACTCGTGGCGCAGCTTGTCGATCAGGTGCTGCAGCTCGATCTTTTCCTGCGGGTTGAGACCGGCCGCCGGTTCGTCCAGCATCAACAGGCGCGGCTCGGTGATCATGCAGCGCGCGATCTCCAGGCGCCGCTGGTGCCCGTACGACAGCGTGCCCGCCTGCCGGTTGGCGACCGACTTCAGCCCCATCCGGTCGAGCCACACGGCCGCGCGTTCGAGCGCTTCCTTCTCGGCGCGACGATACGCGGGCGTCGAGAACAGGCCCGGCAACAGCCCCGACTTCACCTTGCGGTGCTGCGCGACGAGCAGGTTCTCGACGACCGTCAGCGACTTGAACAGGCGGATGTTCTGGAACGTGCGCACGAGGCCCTTCAACGCGATCTGGTGGCTCGGCAGCCCGGCGATCGCGTGGCCGTCGAGCACGACGTCGCCGCCGGTCGGCTTGTAGAAGCCGCCGACGCAGTTGAACACCGTGGTCTTGCCCGCACCGTTCGGCCCGATGATCGCGAACACCTCGTTGCAGCGCACGTCGAAATCGATGCCGTCCACCGCGAGCAACCCGCCGAAGCGCATCTGCAGCCCGGCGACCTTCAACAGTTCTGCGTTCGCGCTCATTGCGGCAGCTCCACGTGGGGACGGCTCGCGGGCAGCAGGCCCTGCGGACGCCACATCATCATCAACACCATCACCAGGCCGAAGATCAGCATCCGGTACTCGGCGAAGCCGCGCGCGACTTCCGGCAGCACGGTCAGCAGGATCGCCGCGAGGATCACGCCGAGCTGCGAGCCCATCCCGCCGAGCACGACGATCGCGAGGATCAGCGCCGACTCGATGAAGGTGAACGATTCAGGATTCACGAGGCCCTGACGCGCCGCGAAGAACGCGCCGCCGATGCCCGCGAACGCCGCGCCGAGCGTGAACGCCGACAGCTTGATGCGCGTCGGGTTGAGACCCAGCGAACGGCAGGCGATCTCGTCGTCGCGCAGCGCTTCCCACGCGCGGCCCATCGGCATGCGAATCAGGCGGCTCGTCACGAACAGCGTGAAGCCGACCAGCACCAGCGCGATCAGGTACAGGAAGATCACCATGTGCTCGCCGCTGTATTCCAGCCCGATCAGTTCATGGAACGTCTTCGCGCCTTCGACGCTCGCCGAGCGCGCCATCTCGAAGCCGAACACCGTCGGTTTCGGAATGCTCGAGATGCCGTCCGGGCCGCCCGTGAGGCTCGTCAGGTTGTTCGCGAGCAGGCGGATGATTTCGCCGAAGCCGAGCGTGACGATCGCGAGATAGTCGCCGCGCAGGCGCAGCACCGGGAAGCCGAGCAGGAAGCCGAACGTCGCCGCGGCGATCGCCGCGATCGGCAGGCACTCCCAGAACGACAGCCCGAAATACTGGTTCAGCATCGCGTACGTATAGCCGCCGACCGCGTAGAACCCGACATAGCCGAGATCCAGCAGCCCCGCGAAACCGACCACGATGTTCAGCCCGAGGCCGAGGATCACGTAGATCAGCGCGAGCGTCGCGACGTCCACTGCACCGCGCGAACCGAAGAACGGCCACACGAGGCCGACCGCGAGCAGCACCCAGATGATCGCGCGCTGCTGCTGCGCGCCCATCGCGGGCATCGCCGGCAGCTTCACCGCCGATTTCGCGCGCACGAGCCACGGCTTGAACAACTGGAACAGGAACACGGCCGCGACCGCGATCCACACCGGACGCCAGTGCGGCGTGAGCACCACCTGATAGCCGTCGAGCTTCAGCTGCAGGCCGAGCACTGGAATCGTGAGGATCGCCGTCAGCAGTGCGGCGGCCGCGGCATTCTTCAGCGCCTGGCCGACCGACGCGTCGGCGGCCGGGCGGCGAACGGAAATGACTTGACTCATCTGCGTCTCCCTCAGACCTTTTCGATGTCCGACTTGCCGAGCAGGCCGGTCGGGCGGAAGAGCAGGATCAGCACAAGCAGGCCGAACGCGACCACGTCCTTGTACTCGGCCGGCATGTAGCCTGCGGCGAAGGTTTCGGCGAGGCCCAGCAGCACGCCGCCGAGCATCGCGCCCGGGATGCTGCCGATCCCGCCCAGCACCGCGGCGGTGAACGCCTTGATGCCCGCGACGAAGCCGATGTACGGGTTCAGCTTGCCGATCGTCAGCCCGATCAGCACGCCGCCGACGGCCGCCAGCATCGCGCCGAGCACGAACGTGAACGAGATCACGCGGTTCGTGTCGATGCCGAGCAGGTTCGCCATCTTCATGTCTTCGGCGCACGCGCGGCACGCACGGCCCATCCGCGAATGCGAGATGAACAGCGTGAGCGCGATCATCAGCACGATCGTCACGCAGACGATCAGCAGACGCGCATACGGAATCGTCACGTCGTAGTCGCCGCCGAGATGGATGTCGAATGCGCCGGAGATCAGCACCGGCACGGACACGTCGCGCGCGCCCTGGCCGATCTGCACGTAGTTCTGCAGGAAGATCGACATGCCGATCGCAGAGATCAGCGGCACGAGGCGCGGACCGCCGCGCAGCGGGCGATACGCGACACGCTCGACCGCGAAGCCGTACAGGCCGGTGACGAGCACCGACACGATCAGCGCGGCGCCGAGCACGAGCGGCAGCGGATAGCCGGCGGAGATGCCGATGGCGGTGAGGGTCACGAGGCCCACGTATGCGCCGATCATGTAGATCTCGCCGTGGGCGAAGTTGATCATGCCGATGATGCCGTAGACCATCGAGTAGCCGATGGCGATCAGCGCATAGATCGCACCCAGCGTCAGGCCGTTGACCAGCTGCTGGGCGAATTGAGGAAAGAAGTCAGTCATGTGCGGGAAGCTCCCGTTGGCGCTGGGTCGCGTGCCGTCGCCGGATCACGGCGTTCGGCCGCGCGCAACGCACGGTGTCGTCTCGGGCCGCCCGTCGGCCGCGCAATGCGGTCATGCGCGGCGCGAATGCACACCCGCCCCGTCCGGGTCTCGGACAGGGCGGGCGTGCGGGCGGGTACGCCGGATTACTTGGCGGCGGTCTTCGTCGCGTCCTTGTGCCACGTGTAGACGACGAACTTGAACGCCTTCAGGTCGCCCTGGGCGTCATACGCGACCTTGCCGATCGGCGTGTCGAACGTCGTCTTGTGCATGTACGCGGCGACCTTCGTCGGGTCGGTCGTCTTCGCGCCGGCGATCGCGTCGGCGATGATCTTCACCGCTGCGTACGACGGCATCTGGAACGGGCCGTTCGGGTCGCGCTTCTTGTCCGCGAACGCCTTCACGAGCGCCGCGTTGGCCGGATCGGCCGAGAAGTCGGCCGGCAGCGTGACGAGCATGCCTTCCGAAGCCGGGCCGGCGATCGCCGTCACGTCCTTGTTGCCCACGCCTTCAGGGCCCATGAACGTCGCCTTCACGCCCTGCTCGCGCGCCTGGCGCATCAGCAGGCCCATTTCCGGGTGGTAGCCGCCGAAGTAGACGAAGTCGACGCCTTGCGACTTCAGCTTCGTGATGATCGCCGAGTAGTCCGAATCGCCGGCGTTGATGCCTTCGAACAGCACGACCGGGATCTTCGCGCCTTCGAGGTCCTTCTTCACCGACGACGCGATGCCCTGGCCGTACGACTGCTTGTCGTGCAGGATCGCGACCTTCTTCGGCTTCACGTTGTTGATGATGTAGTGCGCGGCGGCCGGGCCTTGCTGGTCGTCACGGCCGATCGTGCGGAAGATGAAGTGGCGCTTCTTGCCTTCCGTCAGCTGCGGCGCGGTGGCCGACGGCGTGACCATCACGATGCCTTCGTTCTCGTAGATGTCGGAGGCGGGGATCGTCGAACCCGAGCACACGTGGCCGATCACGTACTTGATCTTCTGGCTGACGATCTTGTTGGCGACGGCGACGGCCTGCTTCGGTTCGCATGCGTCGTCCATCTGCACGACTTCGAACTTGTTGCCGCCCGCGCCGCCTGCCGCGTTGATCTGTTCGATCGCGGTCAGCGCGCCGGCCTTCACCATGTCGCCGTATTGGGCGACCGAGCCGCTCATCGGACCAGCGATGGCGATCTTCACGGTTTCCGCTTGCGCGGCGGCGGCGCCGGCGGCGAACAGCACGGCGGCGACGGAAATGGACGTAAGACGGGACAGCGTCATCTGGGAGCTCCTCGATGTTGTTTAGTCATACGGGCAAAGGCGGCATGACTTGCGCAATCGAACAGCACCCGGGGCGAGGACATGGGACACGCCCGAGACACATGAAGACGGACCTGCGGATAAATGTTGCGTAGCGGGGCCCGGCTCTTGCAGTCCCCCAAGGGGGACGTCTGGTTCGGAAAGACATCGTGATGCGTCTTGCATTGCGCAAGCGTTTCGCCTGCCCCGCTTGCCAACTGCTTGTTCGGAGGGATGGTCCGACAGCCGTTGGCAAGGCAGTCGAAATTATATGGGGGTTTTTAAATCGTCTGTCAAAAATGCCGCTTCTATGAGGGAAAACACGGAGAAACTGGGCGGGGGTGAGGTGGCGATTTGGGAGCAACTCGGATGGGTGGAGAACGTTTGCGGTGGGTGCAATTGGGTTGCGATTTTGGGTGGGGTTGTGGGGTTGTGCCTTGATGGGTGGGGCTTTGCGGCGATTTGTGGTTGTGGATCGTGCGATTTTGTTGTTTATTAGGGTCGAGCTTTTTAAATCAATCGACTGAGGATTACGTCGGCGCGTACCAACGCGGGGCGGCGCGTTGGATCGGTCAATCCTTCCATATGCTGACGTTTACGGGGTTAACGAAAGCTCGTTGTTATTTTTGTGAAATAATGCGAACTCGCCTCTGCAATCCAGCCAGCCTCCCCCGCGAACCGCACCCGACGCGCTTCGCCGTCGCGTCAGGGCCGCTTCAACGCCCGTCCGTCGTTCAGTCTCGCCAGCCAGTGATCTGCCGTTTTTTCAATGCACATCACCTGCTTCGGATCGCATATGAATCATCCCTTCCGCCTTTCTTCCGCTGCCGCGCTTGCTTGTGCGCTTTCTGTTTCTACCGTCGACGCCTCGGGCCGCGATTCGCTGGTCGATCGCTCGGGCGGTGCCAACGTGTTTCGTTCGGAACATCAGGCCGTGGCTCGCGACGATGGGCGCTCGGCTCGCGCAACCCGGCGCGTAAAGTACGCCGCGCCGGCTGAACGCAGCCCGTTCGATACGCCTGATACGCGGCCGGTGCGTGTGTCAGGCGATAAGCTCGAATCACACACTCCGTCCGTACACGAATCCGATTTCGTATTGCCCGCGAATCGCGTTGCGCTCGGCGCCGGCGGGCGCGACAGCCTCGGGCGCGCTTTGCCCGGATACGAACAGCGCGCGCAGAACTGGAACGAATACCTGCGGGCGAATGGATCGCGACCTGTCGGTGGCGGCGGCTCGTATGCGCCGACGCGGACTTACGATGCCGCGCACGGGCCGCACGGTACGCCGAATCCGTTTGATCCGTCAGTGCCGCAACCGGAGACACGGACGTTCTATGACAATGGAGCCGGTACGCATTGCACGGCTACAGGTGGCGCCGGAACGTCGCGGTCGTCGTGCAATATCGCCTGGTGATGCATTGGAGCGGCTGATAGCGGCTACCCTGCGTTGCCTGGCGCGCTGCGCGACGTCGCGCAGCGCGGCCGCGTCTTGCGGCGTTGCCTTTTACAGTTTCGTGATGATCAGCCTGCCAGGCTCAATATCGATTCGCGCCTTCTGGCCGGGTACAAAACACGCATCTTCAATCAGCCACATTCCACCAATCTTCATGTAGGGGTAGAACTTCTCCGGCTTGATGTCGGTTTTCGGGGTACCCCACATTTCCTGGATCGTGACGAAACGTTCCGTCTTCGGTGGTCGTGCTTTATGATTCGGATTAGCCATGGGCAACTCCTTGAAAGTTGGCTTTGGTTAGCGGGTCGTGAGTGTTGGTAGCACTTGCGGCCCGCGCTCGTTTACTGCTGCGTTTTTTGTGGTTGAGATTCCTCCTTTGTTTTTGCCCCGATGAAAACAATGTTTCGATAGGGCCTAGCGGTTATGTTGTGTCCATTCGCGCGCGCGATGCACGCGCGATCATCATTGGACATTGCCTATTAGACCATCGCTGACGCCCAATATTTGCGGCTTGCGCGAACGTTAGCCGTTAGGCATAGGTACGCAACTTCGCTCGCGTGCGCCGCGCCATCGCATGCGCAGATGCGGAAGGAAAAGCTAATCGACGCGGCCGTCGATCGGCCTCGGGACGCGATCATTCGAAACAGTTCGAATGAATTGGCTTCACTCGCGGCAAGAGCACAGTTCGATACAGAAGCGACTGCTGCTCCGTCTCTTCCGACTTCCCGACGTAAAGAAGTTGCTCACTGGAAACGTTCGTTTTCTACAGCTTCCACCGGCTGAATCCACCACCCCTTCCTGTCATTCGAACTCTTGGTTAGCTAATGGCGGCCTCCCAGTCGCTTCGGACATCGGTTAAGAGAGGCTACTCCATTGCCGAGACTCTGAAAGCTTTTTCGCGGCTCCGAGACGCCAGAAGACTACTTGCTTGAAGGGAGCCCGTCTCGAATCGACTTGGCAATTTGGGATGCAGTTGGCCACATCAGGGGGCACCATGAGCGCGAGCGCCTCGATCTTCAGTGTAAGTCGTGCCTCGAGATTATCGCTGGCCTCGCGTCGACGCTCCAAGTCTCGACTCAATACGGTAGCGACTGGCGGGATGGGATAGCCCCGGAATCCGAATCAGCGGACAAGGTGGCGAGCCTGCGGCAAAGCTCAAGAAGCTCGACGATAAGCGCCATGCGCTGGATGTGCTGCGCACGGTGCCACTCAACGCCCTAGACAAAGTTGGCGGCGAATGTATCGCCGCGCAAATAAATGGCTAAATCCAGCTCCAAGCGTCAGCGACCCGCAGTCAGGACCCATCTTCCGTACCAGGTTGGGACGTTTCGCCCGATGTACGCCCATCCTCGGATCGAACGATGAAGCTGCACCGTTCGAACAGCTCGTCAAAAGTCAGTATGTCAATAGACGTCATGCTGTTCCGGTAAAGCTCGAACGATCGAAGCTTATCCTTATTCACGCCCTGCTCGGTGTTGAATTCACCGAGGGAGCCCACGACGATGAAGGATCGTGGCTTGAAATTGAACACCTCTTCGCCCGTGGGATCGCCATGTGCATCCGTGGGGCGGATGTATTCGCTCAGGCTCCTCATCGCGGAGGCCACGGTGGCTTGGACCTGCGCAACGGCGCCGGACAGTTCCTTCGACGGAGCCCAACATCCGGGCCGATAGGGTGTGGAATCGAGCAACTTTGTGGTATGGGTCTTGATCTCTACGAAACAGAGCGAACTGACAATGCCTCTCGTCTTCATCAGGCCATCGGCCCGCTTTCCGTAGTTGATCAGGTCATGCCCTTCAACGACCTGTTCCAGCTTCCGATTGTCGAACCCTGTGACAAAGAAGTAGCTAAGGCCATAGCCGAATATCCACCGATTCCGTTCAAAGAACGCTTGCCATAAGGCTTCGTCTCCTTTCAAACCTTTGGCCGACTTCACATGGTCGAAGTAGGCCGGCTCGCCAAGTAACCTCTCGAATATAGCGACTTGCCGCTTGCGATAGCCAAGAGCGACAACATCTTCTTTCGTAATCTCCTGGCGGATGACCTCAGAGAAGACGTCCTGGTTATCGTGAATCAGGCTGACTGCTTGCTCCCTCGATAAGACAAGACGTCTAAGTTCTGCGTCGGTGATATTAATCTTATCCTGGGACGGAAACTCGATCGACGCGATATTCTCAAAGAATGTTAGCAGCTTCTGAATCTCTTCCCCGACAAATGAGAAATGCGTTTTATGCGGCACACCTGTCTGGCCATTGAAGGCCTGAATGGTCACGACACGCAACTCTCTTGTCGATTCCAGAAACTTGGCGATGATCTCAGTGCGACCTCTTTCCGTGCGCCGCAGCACCACCTCCTTCTTCACTGTCGCATAGTGAAGTCCGTCTGAGTCGATCACCTTTGAGGCCAGCCGCACCGCCTCATGCGCGTCCACGTAAACCCGTGGACTAATATATGTCTTATCGGACAACTTGTTCCGATGAATTTTTTCTTCGTTAGCCATTACGCCTCCAAGGCTCTATTATTGCAGATTCGGATCTGTGCAACTGGCAACGGACAGGCCGGTAAAAACATCCGGAGCAGCGAAGCAGCGGTCGACATCATTGTACTGACTTGACGCTCGACTTCTTCTGGAGAAACGCGAGCGGCGCGCGCATGTGTGGCGATGGAGGCCGAAGTTTGATGTCGCTGACGCGGATGAGCGGGCATTTGCCAGTGTAAAATCATGGGAACTGTCGACCGCTAATGGATGATCGGACGTGCATACGGCAGAGTTGATTGTTCGAACAAAGCGTTTACCCGAGCGGCAATGCCGCGAAATAAGCATTCAATTTTAATTTGCAACTCCGAGCAGATATAGTTTACGTTATACAAAAATATAATTTATTAATTATATG